>NZ_RKMG01000026.1 GCF_003797145.1 Aerococcus agrisoli
TCAGTTTAACGGTAGGGTTTCATAGTTCCAACCCCTTTTGCTGTATTGTGAACGAGCTCATTATAGAATAATTCTTGATACTAGAAAATAATGCGAAATTTTATAGTATAAAATTTCATATTATAAATAAATGACCAAAGTTATTAAATGGCGGCTTGTTCTTTATAAATAATAAAATCTGTCAAGAATGGGAATATATGCCATAAAAAAATGACATATTTTATAAAACCGCAATTTATTCTTGGTAAAAACGCCTAAAATTATAGAATGGCAGGTTCATTCTCTAATCGCAGTTTTCTCAACATGGGTAGGATAACTATCCATCGGTATTTCTCCTTTATTTTTGACTCAAACTTCTTTGTCTAAATTTCTTACTAGATACCTCTTTCCAGTCATGGGTTATGAGGTGAGTCTAAAATACATTCATGTTAGAATGGACTTAGTAAATGATGGAGGATGATATAAATGAAACAAACACTTGTAGAAATTTGCTTACGCGTGAGAGATATCGATGCAACCTTAGATTTTTACACTAATCTTTTTGATTTTGAAATTGCTAGTCGTAGAGATTTTCCGGAGAAAAAATTTGATTTAATCTATTTAAATTCTCCTGGTTCACCCGTACAAATCGAGTTAACTTATAACTATGATGCAGATCCTTACCAAATCGGTGATGGCTTCAGTCACTTAGGTGTCACAGTCGAAGATTTAGAGGCTATGCACGAAATTTGTAAGGCTTCTCCATATGAAACTGGTGAATTAAAAGGCTTAACAGATGGTAACCCAACTTACTTCTTTGTTACTGATCCAGATGGTTATCGTATAGAAGTAAAACGCGAAAAAGCCTAAATTTAAAGTATATAGAGTGTGACAAAAGTGGTTCAGCTTTGGAACGTTGAAAGAAAATGAACAGCAAGCCCCCACTTTGGGATTGATGGATTTTTCTGAAACGCAGTCCAAAGCTCACTTTTGGAACACGTTTTAATAGAGTGTGACATGAGACGTTTAGCCCACAACCAGTGGCAGATGACTGCCGCAGCGCACGCAGTGTGGTGCAAGGTCATCTGAAGTGGGCAGTGGGTTGCCTAATGGAGCACGTTTTATAGAGTGTGACAAAAGTGGTTCAGCTTTCCCCCACTTCAATCTAAAAACAGCAAAAAACAGCCCAACCGAGCGTCTGCTTAGNNNCCCCCACTTCAATCTAAAAACAGCAAAAAACAGCCCAACCGAGCGTCTGCTTAGTTGGGCTGTTTCTATTTAAGCTTCTAAACTAGCCAATTCTTCGAAAGTTACCGGTGTTTCCACATAACCATCGACATCGAAGCCATTCAGGTTTAGGAATTCATGCATAAAGATATTCCACGCGGTAAAGTCTGTGTTGAAATTATCTTGGTTGATCTGTTCAATCAAGGCTTTTGTTTTCGCTTGAATATCTGGATCTAATTCCCATGCATCCGGACGCATTCGGCCTGCTTCATCGTATACGGCATTATCGCCATAAATCATATCGCGGAAAATGCGGTCAATGTGCATAATTGGCGTTTCGTGTAAGCCTGCATCTGACATGACCTTGTACAGTCCTAAACAATATACTGGGAAAAATGGAATCACTGATGAAGCCTTGGTGGTCACCGCCGTAGCCACCACAACTGTCGCTTGACCCTTTAATGGCGCCAAATCCTCATTAATCAATGCCGCAAAACGGTCGCAATCTGCTTTCGCACGACCTAACGTTCCCTTATTATAATAAGACTCATTCAATTCAGCCCCAAGATAGGAGTAGACCACCGTTTGCACACCTTCAGACAAGACATCGGCCTCACGCAAAGCCGTCATCCATAAACGCCAGTCCTCGCCACCCATAACCTTGACCGTATTGGCAATTTCTTCATCCGTCGCTGGTTCCAACACTTGCTCAAAGAAGGTTTCCTTTTGCAAATTCACATTTGGCCCCACAACCGGCTCACCAATCGCTTTAATGGCCGAATGATACGTTTCTCCCGTTGCAGGATCCGTCCGTACACCAGAAGCAAGCGAGTAAACGACAAAGTCCACCTTGCCCCCAAACTCATTCTTGATGAAATCAATCACTTGCGCTTTGGCCTCATTTGAAAAGGCATCCGCCATCACATTCTTAGCAATCAAGCCCTCAGCTTCAGCCGCTTCACGGAAAAAAATATTATTATACCAACCCGGCTTTCCAAGATTCTTAGGCGTCCGTGGCCCTCCACCATGTGAGACAGAAATCGTATCCGCACCTGCACCAAAAGCCAAATTAATCCGGCTCGCAAGCCCGTACGAAGACGACCCACCAATCACCAGCACCTTCTTCGGCCCAGCATAAGTCCCCTGAGCCTTCACATATTGAATCTGGTTCGCCACCTCTTGCTTCAAGCCCATCGGATTCACCCCAACAAGCACATTACCGCGCATCTTCGCCTCAATTTTCACAGTCATAATCGTTCTCCTAATTCATTATATCTATATCGTAGTTATTGGAAAAATACATTCACCCTTTTATTATATAGTTTAGAAAACTAGCAGTAAAGATATTTATTACTATGACCACCACTCATTGAAACACAGTGGCATTTTATACTTGTAAAAAGTCTGATGAAATTCACAATAAAGGGGAAAAGCCATCAATACCCTTCTACTTAATAGAAGCGGACATTGATGGCTCTTTTTAAAAATGATTGCTTATAAAAAGCTTATAGCTGTTTTAAGAGGTTGGCCATTTCAATAGCAGCAACCGCAACATCATAACCTTTGTTGCCGGCCTTTGTACCAGAACGTTCAATCGCTTGATCAATCGTATCCGTCGTCAAGACACCGAATAATACGGGCACTCCAGTAGTCAAGCCTGCTTGGTTCACACCGCTTGTAACAGCCGAGCATACGTAATCAAAGTGTGCTGTTGACCCCTTGATAACCGCCCCTAAAGTGATAATAGCATCGTATTTCTTCGAAGCAGCCATTTTTTGCGCAACTACTGAGATTTCAAAAGCACCTGGTACCCACGCTACCTCAATATCGTCCTCTTCTAAACCGTGTCTTGTTAGGGCATCAACCGCCCCATTCAATAATCTTGAACCGATAAAATCATTAAAGCGTCCAACTACAATCCCAATTTTCAAATCTTGTGCCACTAATTTACCTTCGTATGTTTTCATATATATTGCTCCTTTTCTGATGTTCAGTTTTTTAGTAATTTAAAAGATGACCCATTTTCACACGTTTTACTTCTAAATAATTTTGATCTTCTGGAAAAACAGGCATTTGGATAGGAATGCGTTTTTCAATTTTAATGCCATAGTGTTCCATACCTTCTAGTTTTAAGGGATTATTCGTCATTAGGTAGATGCGCGTTACACCTAAGTCATCTAGCATTTGTTTGCTTTCATAATATTCACGCATATCCACAGGCAAGCCTAACGCTAAATTAGCTTCAATCGTATCGTAGCCTTGATCTTGTAAAGCATAGGCACGGATTTTATTGACTAGACCAATCCCACGGCCTTCTTGACTCATATATAAAAGCACCCCGCGACCTTCATCCGCAATTTGTTGTAATGACGCTTCTAATTGTTGACCACAATCACATTTAATCGAATGGAAAACGTCGCCTGTCAGACACTCTGAATGAATCCGTGTCAATACGGGTTCACCGTCATTAATATCACCCATTACTAAGGCCACATGGTGGTCACCCGTAATCGCATTGACGTAAGCATAGATGTCAAATTCACCGTAAGCTGTTGGCAATTTGGCTTTAGATTCGCGAATTACCAACTGTTCATTCGCCTTGCGGTATTCAACTAAATCGCTGATGGTCCCAATTTTCAAACCATGTTCTTCAGCCATTTTAAACAGGTCATCGCGACGCGCCATAGTCCCGTCTTCCTTCATCACTTCACAGCATAGACCAACTGGATCCATACCCGCTAAACGTACAAGGTCAACGGTCGCTTCAGTATGTCCATTACGAACAAGTACCCCACCATCAACCGCCTCAAGCGGGAACATATGGCCTGGTCGACGGAAATCCTCTGGACGCGCATCCTCAGCGATTGTTTGGATGGCTGTCAGTGAACGTTCATATGCTGAAATACCAGTTAAGGTATCCTTGTGGTCGATTGAAACGGTGAAGGCTGTCGTGTGATTATCCGTATTTTCTATGGTCATGGCTGGTAAGCCCAATTTCTTGGTGTAGGCTTTAGACATTGGCATACAAATAAGTCCTTTACCGTGTGTTGCCATGAAATTGATATTCTCTGGCGTCGCAAATTCCGCTGCACAGATTAAATCCCCTTCATTTTCGCGGTCCGTATCGTCTACCAAGAGGATATTTTTCCCCGCCTTTAAATCTGCTAATAATTCTTCAATTGTATTAAACATCGCGTTACTTCCTTTCATTGCCTGCGCCTTTTTCCTATTTGCTTACTTGGGAAAAAGTACCAATCCCCAACAATTTTTCAACATATTTACCAATCAAGTCGCATTCTAAATTGACGGTATCACCAACGGCTTTCTTTAATAAAATCGTTTCTTCCGCAGTATGCGGGATAATCGCAACCGCAAAAGATACTTCATCCACTCTAGCTACCGTTAGGCTAATACCATCAATGGCGATGGAGCCTTTTTCAATGATATAGCGCAAGAGATTGGGACTTGCTGAGATAGTCACCCATACCGCATTGTCATCTTGACGAAAGCTTTCAATAGTACCGACCCCATCAATATGACCGCTAACGATATGACCACCAAGTCGTTTCTCCAAATTCAAAGCCCGCTCTAAATTCAATTGCTGACCAATTGCTAATTGCCCCAGATTAGAACGATCCAAGGTTTCCGCCATCACGTCCATTTGAAAAGCATCGGCTGTTAGGTCAGTCACTGTAAGACATACCCCATTCACTGAAATACTGTCACCAATAATGGTATCCGCTAATACCGTCTTCGCTGCAATCGTCAAAATAGATGATTTTTCGCCTTTTTGAATTGCTTTTACTTTGCCTATTTCCTCAATAATGCCTGTAAACATCTTTATACCACCTCTCGTTTTATATAGCCTTCAACGAATATGTCTTCGCCAATCATCTGCGTTCTCATATTGGTAATTGGCAAAGCATCAGCCAAATGCGCAATACCTGCACCAGCAACTGGTGTGGGCGCCGATGCACCACCAATCAATTTAGGGGCAATATAAAATTGCACTTTATCCACAATGCCCGCTGCTAAAGCTGCATAATTTAACTCAGCCCCACCTTCAAGCAAAATGCTATCGATATTCAGTGCCCCAAGTTCTGCCATGGCCGCTTGTAAATCCACCCTAGCTTGATACGATGCCACAACAATGACCCGAATACCTCTTTCCGTCAGGCTTGCAATTTTATCAGGGTCTGCCTTATCAGTCGTGACAATAATCGTTGGTGCTTCATCCTGATCTTGTAAAATATGTCGATCAAAGGGTATCCGTAAACTACTATCCACCACGATGCGTGTAGGATTTTTGCTATTGGGTAATCGTGCAGTCAACCGTGGATTATCTTTTAACACTGTATTGATGCCAACCAGGATTCCCGTCAAATACCCACGTTCCGCGTGCACTTGCTTTCTCGATGCCTCGCCTGAAATCCATTGAGACTCGCCCGTTGCAGTTGCAATCTTTCCATCCAAACTCATGGCTGTTTTGAGTACGACAAAGGGTTGCTTAGTGGTGATAAACTTCATGAAAACCTCGTTTAATTGTCGACTTTCATCTGCCAATACTCCAGTAGTCACCTCAATACCAGCATCGGCGATTTTTTGAATGCCCCGTCCTGCAACCAAAGGATTCGGGTCAAGGGCACCCACAACTACACGTTTTACTTTTTTCTCAATAATCAAATCGGCACAGGGTGGCGTCTTTCCGTAATGCGAGCATGGCTCCAAGGTAACGTAAATCGTTGCCCCTGTTACATCCTCACTTGCTGAACGAAAGGCATTCACTTCCGCATGCCCCTGCCCGTATTGTTCATGGTAGCCTTGCCCAATGATATGGCCGTCTTTTACAATCACAGCACCTACCATTGGGTTGGGGGCCACATGACCGCGGCCCTTTTTCGCTAAAGCCAAAGCCAAGCCCATATAATACTCATCCGTTTCATTCGTCATTCCAAGCAACCTCCTTTTGCAAAATAAAAAAGCCCTGATTAAAATTATCAGGGCTTTGGTGATACATCCTATGACTTATCAAATGAAGTTACTAATCAGAATGGCAAATGAATAAAAATATTCACCAAATAAACTCATAGTATAGAAAAAGCCCTGGAATAAAATTCATTCCAGGGCTTACACAATCACTTGTATAATATACGATGCTAAAAGAATATAAATCAAAGAAACTAAGCTTGTCAAAAGACGATGCCTTGTAAATCTTTAAAATTCTTTATGATGTCTTCTCTTCATCCAGACTGTACTGTCGGCTTCGAAATCTAATCGAATCTACCTTTCGGTTCGTGGGCTATACCACCGGTCGGGAATTGCACCCTGCCCTGAAGACTATTTAATTTTTATAAACTCAATATAGTTTATAAGCAGTTCCATGTCAACAACTTTTCACTTTGGAAAAACGATCAATCGTGAACAATCCCCAATCAATAGTCTTTACCATACAAAAAAATATGCTTTAGACGATAGCAATATTTACTGACTTTAGCATTGCATTGGTATCATTCTACATATTCGCAAAAAGGAAACGAATGAAAGAAGATAAATCATCTCATTGCCGAAAAGTATACTATTTAGCAATAAAAGTCCCACCCAACAACAAAAAAAGCCGCTACTTTGGCAGCGACTTTCTTTTTCACATCTTAATAGTCATCATCAAACGGATCTTCCTCTAGCGACAATTCCATCATAATATCCTCAATGGCTTCAACATCCATCTGACCAGGCGCAGAAATCATTCCTTCAATGGCACCAAAAGTCGCTACTGAATGGAACACTTCACCCGCAACCCTTGTCACACGGCCCATTGCCCCCATTGACATGGTAATCAATGGCTGATCGATAATCGTCGAAGTTTGGTGGGTTGCCGTCATCAAGCGCAAAACATCTGCAGTATCATGTGGCATCACGGCCATCTTGCAAATATCCGCCTCAGTTTGACCCATTGCGCGCAACTTCTCAATCATAGCCTTCTCACTCGGTGTCTTGATAAAATCATGGTGCGACACAATCACCTTCACCTTGTATTTATGGGCATAAGGAATCAAATTATCCAAAATGTCTTGGCCACGATCAAACTCAATATCAATCGCATCGACCGCTTTTGTTTGGATAATACGGCGGTACATTTCCACATATTGGCCCTTACCAATCGAAGCTTCCCCGCCCTCACCTAATGTCCGAAAAGTCACCAACAAAGGCTTTTGAATCGTCGTCTTCACACGTTTGCAGAGTTCTACTAAACGCTCATAGTCTGAAAAATCCTCATAGAAATCCAAACGCCACTCCACAATATCACCAGGTTGACGGCGATAAAAATTGGCACAGTCAAGAATATCCATATCTGTCTCTTCTGTGATGGGTACGATAATTTTGGGCTTGCCTTCGCCCAAGCGGATTGGTCCTATTTTCACACTATTCATACTGGCTCCTTCTGCTGTTACGCTTACAAATTACGTATTACTAAAAAAACTCGATACAAGCTACTTAGCTTATTGTATCGAGTTTTTATGATTTAAGCTATATAAATTTCAAATAAAATATTAATCTTCTGCATCGTCAGGCAGAAAATCGTCTTGGTCACTAGCTAAACCAGCCTTATAAGCCAAATACGCTTCATTTACAGCCCGTCGCTCCTCAGGGTTAAGGTAGTAGACCTTATTTAAATAAAGCCCGTGAGCAGCCGCTGTGGGGCCAGCCTCATTACGATCCTTCACCTCAAGCAAACGTTGCATCTCAGTCACCGGCCGTAAGCCATCACCAATCTGCAAAGACGTGCCCACCAGAATCCGCACCATATTATATAAAAAGCCCGAACCCTCAAACAAGAACGTCAAAGTCTCCGCATCCGGATCAGCCGTCACCTCAGCTCGATAGATTTCACGCACAAAATTCGTCTTATCCGTTTTCGTCGAACAAAAAGACTGAAAATCATGCACACCAATCACATCATTCAAGGCCGTCTGCATCCGGTCCACATCCGTCTTATAAGGATGGTGGTACATAAACTGGCGCGTAAACGGCGACGGAAAACGTGACGTATCCACCTTATAAATATACTGCTTCCCATTCGTATGGAAACGCGCATGGAAATCATCCTCCACCCGTTCCACCGAAATCACCCGAATCGCATCATCCAAAATCGAATTCATCGCCCGCAACACCGCATCCTCACGAATCTCCCCTGGATAATCAAAATGGATCACCTGACCCAGCGCATGAACCCCCGAATCAGTTCGACCCGAACCAACCACCGGAATCACATGCCCTTTAGACATCAACTTTAGCGCCTTCTCAAGCGCCTCCTGAACCGACAAACCATTCTTCTGAACCTGAAAACCAACAAAGGGCGTGCCATCATACTGTACAACCGCTTTAAATCTTGGCAAAACTTGCCCTCCTTCTATCTTTGAAAAGTACCTAACGCCTGTTTTATGCCTGCATGGTCATCAGACCTACAAGACAATCATCACAACCGTCAGAATCACCAACACAATAGCCCCTATTGTATCAATATTTTCCCAGTGTAATAGACGATACTTGGAACGACCCTCGCCACCGCGGTAGCCACGTGCTTCCATGGCCGTTGCCAAATCATAAGCACGGTTAAAGGCAGAAATAAACAAGGGAATTAATACCGGGATAAAAGCTTTCACCCGTTGAACAATGTTTCCCTCAGAGAAATCAACCCCACGCGCACGTTGGGCATTCATGATTTTTTCAGCTTCTTCTAGTAAGGTTGGCACAAAGCGTAAGGCAATTGACAACATCAAAGCAATCTCATGGACAGGGATAATATTTTTCACAGGTTTCAACAAGGATTCCATAGCGTCTGTAATGGCCAAAGGTTGTGTCGTCAACGTTAGAATCGTCGATAAGAAAATAATCAACAAGAAACGGACAAAAATATAAGCCGCATTGGTCAACCCGCCCGTCGTTAAGGCTAGGAAGCCCCATGACCAAATCACGTCACCCGTATGCGTGAACAAGATTTGTAGTGCTACTGTGAAAATAATAATGGCAATCATCGGCCGCAGTCCTTTTAAGAATACGCCTAAAGAAATACCTGACATCAGCACCAAGGCCAAGACAGCCACAATCATAATAATATTTGTGGCCACCGTTGTTGCCGCGAAGACCAAGAGCATCATGACGATTAGACCCACTAATTTTAAACGTGGATCAAAACGGTGCATGATGGAATTACCGGGAATATACCGGCCAATAATTAAATTATCTTTCATCGATTGCTTGGTCTCCTTTCTCTAAGTTACTTGGCGCATCCGCCATTGGTAAATCAAATTTTGCCATTAATAAATCAGCTAATGCATCGACAGTTAGTGGCATATCATCTGCAGAATCCCACAAGAATTTACCTGCTTGTGCTTGTAATCTTGTGGCAAAATCAGCAGCATCCGGTAAAGACAATTGATGTTCTTGTAGCCAAGAAGCATCCGCGAAGACTTCAGCAGGGGTACCCTTTTTCACACTTGTACCACCATCCATCACAATCACGTGATTTGCATAAGTCGCCACATCTTCCATTTGATGCGTTACGAGTACAATGGTTAAACCTTGTTTTTTATATAGTTCATCAAACATGGTCATCATTTCAATCCGACCTTTAGGATCTAGACCAGCTGTTGGTTCATCTAACACTAACACTTCTGGTTTCATCGCAATCACACCTGCAATTGCGACACGACGCATTTGCCCACCAGATAATTCAAATGGTGAACGTTCAAATAATTCAGGATCAATCCCAACATCTTCTAGTGCCTCTTCAGCCTTTTGACGGGCTACTTCTTCACTATCACCAAAGTTCATTGGGCCAAACATCACATCTTTAATCACTGATTCTTCAAACAATTGGCCTTCTGGGAATTGGAAAACCATCCCAACCTTTTGACGAATAGCCTTCAAATCTTTGGCCTTGGTCCCAGCTGAAATCACCTTGTCCCCAATAAGGACTTGGCCTTCAGTTGGTTGCATCAAAGCATTTAAATGTTGGGTAATGGTCGATTTACCAGACCCTGTATGCCCAATAATAGCTGTATAGGAACCATGTGGAATGGTGACATTGATGTCTCTTAAAGCTTGGAATGCGAATGGCGTACCTAGCCCATACGTATAGCCTACATTTTTAAAGACGATTTCCATAACCATTCACCCAACCCTTCTTCATCTACATATTCACTCGGTACTGCTACCCCGCGTTTTGCTAAGGCAGTCTTTAATTGTTCTGCAAAAGGCACATCTAAGCCAATTTCAGTTAGCTTGTTGCCATAGGTAAAAATCTCTGCCGGTGTGCCTTCTTTAAGGATCGTACCTTCTTTGAAGACCAACATACGGTCAGCTTCCGCTGCCTCGTTTAAATCATGTGTAATCGAAATAACAGTTAAATTGCGGTCTTGTTTAATATCGCGTACAACTTCCATTAAATCTTCACGACCTTCTGGATCAAGCATGGATGTAGATTCATCCAAAATCATGATTTTTGGCTCTAAGGCAATCACACCTGCAATGGCCACACGTTGTTTTTGACCACCTGATAAAGAAGCTGGTTCCATATCGCGGAATTCCCACATTTTCACACGTTTCAAAGCTGTTTCAACGCGTGCATGCATTTCTTCATAGGCCATCCCTTGATTTTCCAAGGCAAACGCTACGTCGTCCTCAACCGTCGCCCCAACGAATTGATTATCCGGATTTTGGAAGACCAACCCTACCTTGCTACGAATATCCCATAAAGTCTCTAGGGATAAGACTTGTCCGTCCACCTTAATGGTGCCAGCTTTCGCTTCTAAAAGACCTACAAGTAGTTTAGAAAAGGTAGACTTACCTGACCCATTATGGCCGATAATTGCAAGCCACTCACCCTCATAAATGGTCGTAGACAGGTTATTGATGGCTAACCTATCGTCTGCCTGTGTATATTGAAATGTTAATCCTTCAACCTCGATGATTGGATTGGACATATGATAACCTCACTTATTTCATTTTTTAGATTCTTCCTGAATTTTTTCAATAAAAAAGCCTCTTCCAGATGCTCGGAAGAGGTTGATGACGTGGTCAGCTAGTAAATGAGGACACAAAAACACTCATTCCTAGTATATACGCTTCTTCCATCCTGACTATAACAGTCGGTACTAGAATTTCACTAGTTCGATCGCATGCAGTTGCAGCAATTCGCGGACTTTACCGCCGATTGGGACTCTCACCCTACCCTGAAGACATGTTGCTATTAACATTACCTAAGTCTACTAAAATACCGCCTTAAAAGCAACGAATAAGTGTCAAGACACCTATATTTTCAAGCCCTATTTTTGCCCGTGAACACGCACAGTTTTATGCGGATAATTTTCAAGAATTTGTGAAACAGGACAACGTTTTTCGGATGCTGCTACTAAAGCCTCTGCTTCTGCTTGTGGTAAAGCCACATACACGTCTACATCGAAAGCAAAATAAGTAATGGTCGTTTCAAGGTTCTTCTTGTAATTAACCTCAATCACCACTTCACTTTTCACATCATTTTGCCCGCGACCCTTCAAGGCAATTTCAATCGTTGCATTCAAACATGTCGCCCATGATAAAGCCATCAATTGCTCTGGATTGGTACCTGGTTCATCCGTCTTTAATGGACTAGAGGTTTCCACTTTTAAACCATATGGTCCTTCTACCCATGCCGTTCCCTTTAACCCTTCATCGTTATGCACGCGGGTTGTATACAATAATTGATCTTCAGCCATTGTCGGTCACTCCTTATTTGTCTTATATAGGCCTATTATACCCCCCAGAAAGCAAATAAAAAAGGCGCTTGCTCCTTCCGTAGAAAGAACAAACGCCCTATGTTTACATGATTATGATTTGCCCAAAATTTGGTAGATCCCATTAGTGACAAACTGTAGCCAGATTTGGTCGCCTTCTGGGTTAAAATGCACACCGTCTGTCCCAAGCCAGCTACTTGCATTCTCGTCGTTAGCAAAATAGCTATGCCAATCTAACAAGTAGACACTGTCCGATTCATCGGCTGCAGCTTTCGCTAAGGTTGCATTCACATCCGCTGTCCATGGACGGTCGACATGACTATTGATCAAGAAGATGTTTTTATCACGACCAATCTCATCCAAAAAGGCATTCAATTGGTCTTGCGTAAAGCCACCATTGGCACCTAAGTCAACCACAACCGTGTCTGCCAACATGCCTTGCTCAGCTAGGCTAGTCATATAACCAGCCATTTTATACATCTGACGGCCAACTACGGCGTCCACAATGGCATTCGGGAACAAGGTATATAAACCATCTGATGCCCCAACCATCAAGGAATCCCCAACAAATGTCACCGGCAATTGATAAGCAAATCGTGCTTGCTCAGCAGGTATACCTTCATAGTAAGCGAGCTGTTCAGCCGTTAAATCTTGTTTATAGGCGGCTAAACCTTGATCTGCCTTCTTCGCTTGCTCGGCACGTTTCTTATTTTGTTCCTCAATTTTCTTGGCTTGATCAGCCGCAGCTTTTTCTTCCACCGTTACATTTTCAGCCGGTTTTGAAATGGCAACTGCTGTTGCACCACCGATAAAAATGGACACAAAAGCCACGAACAAAACCTTTGTCAGAATAGGCGTTTGCTTTTTGAAGACTTGCTTCAATTGGCTCACCACATGTCCCGGTTTCTCGTTACGAGCTTGATTAAAAATTGGCACCGTCCATCTTTTCTCTTCTAACAAAGCATAAGATAAGCAAGCCAATACCATAATTAAAAGTATTTGTGGCCAAATGCTACCGGTAAACCAGTTCTGGCTTGTTGGCACCATGTGGAACAAGACATTAATTGGGTAATACCATAGGTACATATGGAAAGTACGCTGTCCTAGCCATCGTAGAGGTTTAAATTTGAGCAAATAAGCCACCCAGGAGCCCGGGAAGGTAAGTAGGGCTATGAGGATGCCTGACAAGGCGTTAAAGGCAAACATGCCCCCATAATAGGTCAATGGTTGCGAATCAGTCAGATGCATGGTCGCCCAGGTCAAAATGCCCAATAAAGCGACCAAAAGCAAATCGATTACCCAATGTCCCCATCGGCCCATCTTATCGCTCAATTTTTTATTCAGCACATCGACATCAATTAATTGTGCCGCTGCCCCACCAAGCGCAATTGAAAAGAAACGGGTATCAGTACCATAGTACACACGGGAAGGGTCAGCGCCTGGTTTAAATAAAACAGCCATCAAAATAGCAGATAAAACAGCTGCCCCCAACATGACCCATCCCGATTGTTGTTTAGATTTCGTAAAACGACGAGATAAGCCATAGAATATTGGCCATATCACCATAAACTGCATATATACTGCAACATACCAGTAATGCGTCATAATCGACGGGTGTAGCATATTGGCAAAATAGGAAGATCCTGAAAAAATTTGGTGCCAGTTATTCATAAATAACAAGGATGATGCCAAATTAATCCCTATATTCACTAACAACTGCCGTCTGAATAACAGCAAGAACGTTAGTCCAATCAAAGATATAATCAGCATTGGCCACCACAATTTTCGGATCCGAGACCATAATTTTTTAAAATATGGTTCCTTTATTCCCTGTTCATATTTTGCTTCCATCTGACTTGTCACAAGAAAACCAGATAAAACCAAGAACACATCTACCCCTAAAAAACCACCCGACACACGGTGGGTTAAATAGTGATAAAGAATAATTGCTAACATGGCAAAAAAACGAATTGTATCAAATTGGGTATAGTATAGCTTTTTCTTCATTATCGTCGCCTCTCATTGAAATGGCGTGCACGTATCATTCAAATCTTGAAAAACCGTACAACACAAGCATTCTCATTATATAATTTTTGCCTTATAAAATGAACCTGCATGTCAAAAAACTTATTAATTATTTATAAATTGACATAAAGACAATAGTAGACAAACAAAAAAGTGGTTGAGCCCTAGCCCCAACCACTTTCTCAAATAAAAAAAGCACATATGCTTACTACCAACATTTCTGGTCAATATCACACATATGCCGAACCAATTATTCATACAAATGAATTGGCCTTGATTTTATTTATATGACTTACGGATATATTCCACTCCTAGCGAGCTAATTCGCGCTAGGAGTAGATAGAGCTAGACTTGGAAGGTGAATGTTACCACCAACCATCATCATAACACCCCGTTTTATACATCACTAAAGTTTAATTAAACTAATTCAAGAATAACCATTGGTGCAGCATCGCCACGACGAGGTTCAGTTTTCAAGATACGAGTGTATCCACCTTGACGTTCAGCGTAACGAGGACCAAGATCATTAAATAATTTTTGTAAAGCAGACTCTACTACGATGTCATCGCCTTCAGCGCGAACATCAGCAACTTCGTTACGAACGAATTGGTTTGCTTGACGACGAGCAGCTAAATCTCCACGTTTACCTAAAGTAATCATTTTTTCAGCTGTACGGCGTACTTCTTTCGCACGAGTTTCAGTTGTAGTGATACGTTCGTTGATAATTAAATCAGTAGTTAAGTCACGTAACATAGCTTTACGTTGAGAGCTTGTACGACCTAATTTACGGTAACCCATTGTCATTATCCTCCTTTATTATGTACTAGTCTTCTTGACGTAATGTTAAGTCAAGAGCAGCTAACTTGTTTTTAACTTCTTCAAGAGATTTACGACCTAAGTTACGTACTTTCATCATTTCTGGTTCAGATTTGTTAGTCAATTCTTCAACAGTATTGATGCCTGCACGTTTTAGACAGTTGTATGAACGAACTGATAAGTCTAATTCTTCAATAGTCATTTCAAGCATTTTTTCTTTTTGTGTTTCTTCTTTTTCTACCATGACTTCAACTTGACGAGCTTCGTCAGTTAAGTTAACAAATACTTCTAAATGTTCTGTCATGATTTTTGCCGCTAAGCTCAATGCTTCTTCGGGTGAGATGGTTCCATCTGTCCAAATATCCATTGTTAACTTATCGTATTCGTTGATTTCCCCAATACGAGTGTTTTCAACTTGATAGTTTACTTTAGAAATTGGAGTGTAGATTGAATCTACTGGAATTTCACCAATTGGCATAGAATCCGATTTGTTGTGTTCAGAGCGAACGAAACCACGTCCGTTTTTAACGTTCATAATCATATGGAAATGAGCGCCTGCTTCTAAAGTACAAATATGTAAGTCGGGATTCATAACATCGAAATCAGCATCAGCGATAATATCAGCAGCTGTTACTTCAGCTGGACCTGTGATGTCAATTTCTACTTGTTTTTCTTCCACGTCATACAATTTTAATGATAATTGTTTTACATTCAATACGATCTCAGTAACGTCTTCACGTACACCTGGGACAGTAGAGTATTCATGTAAAATATCGTCAATTTGGATTGATGTAACTGCTGTACCTGGTAGAGAGGACAACAAGATACGACGTAATGAATTACCTAGGGTTGTTCCATAGCCGCGTTCTAATGGTTCTACAACGAATTTACCAAATTTACTATCGTCGTTAATTTCAATTGTCTCAATATTTGGCTTTTCAATTTCGATCATATCGACAAATTACCCCTTTCAAAACGTGAGAAATGTATCATCGCATATCCAAGTTCATCAATCGATTAAACACGACGACGTTTTGGAGGACGGCAACCATTATGTGGAATAGGTGTTACATCGCGAATCGCTGTAACTTCTAGACCTGCTGCTTGTAAAGCACGGATTGCTGATTCACGACCTGAACCAGGGCCTTTAACTGATACTTCAACAGATTTCATACCATGATCCATAGCTGTTTTAGATGCAGCTTCTGAAGCCATTTGTGCAGCATAAGGAGTAGATTTACGAGAACCTTTGAATCCTAAAGCACCTGCAGATGACCAAGAAATAGCATTACCATGTTCATCAGTAATCATAACGATAGTGTTGTTGAATGTTGCATGGATATGTACCACACCTGTTTCAACATTTTTCTTCACACGACGTTTGCGTGAAACTGGACGTTTTGCCATAGTGTATTAACCTCCTTTTAGATTATTTTTTCTTACCTTGAATTGCGATTGCTTTACCTTTACGCGTACGTGCGTTGTTCTTAGTGTTTTGACCACGAACTGGTAAACCACGACGGTGACGGATACCACGGTATGAACCGATTTCTTGTAGACGTTTGATGTCTAAAGCACGTTCACGACGTAAGTCACCTTCAACTTTGATTGTGTCAATCTCTGCACGAAGACGGTCTAACTCATCGTTAGTTAAGTCACGTACACGAGTATCTTCAGAGATTTCAGCGTTAGCTAAAATTTTCTTAGAAGTTGTATTACCGATACCATAGATGTATGTTAAGGCAATAACAACACGTTTTTCACGTGGAATATCTACTCCTGCTATACGAGCCATTTACGAAAACCCTCCTTTTTTGTTAGCTTTAATTAGCCTTGGCGTTGTTTATGTTTTGGATTAGAACAAATAACCATAACTTTACCGTTACGGCGAATAACTTTACAATGTTCACACATTGGTTTTACAGATGCTCTTACTTTCACAGTTATACCTCCTCGATTATATATCTCTACATTACTTGAATCGGTAGGTGATACGACCTTTCGTCAAGTCATATGGAGACATCTCAACTTTTACACGGTCACCTGGCAAAATTTTAATGTAGTTTACACGCATTTTACCTGAAATGTGCGCTAAAACTTCATATCCGTTTTCCAGTTGTACCTTAAACATAGCATTTGGTAATGTATCAGTTACAGTACCTTCAATTTCAATCATATCTTCTTTTGACAAAGTGTTTCCTCCTAATGGTGGTTGTTTCGATTAATCACTAATTGATATAGGATAGAAAAACGAAATGTTCAGTCAACTCGAATATTCTACCATAATTAGAGAGTGAAAGCAACAATAATTATTTATCTAAAATCTTTTTGATCTCAGCATAAACATTGTCAATACCGATATCACCAGGAATGCGATAAAGCTTACCTTCTGCCTCATAGAAATCTAAAATTGGTTTTTGTTGTTCTGCATTCACGTTTAAGCGATTTTCAACAACTTCAGGTTTGTCATCTTCACGTTGGTAGAAGTCGTGGCTGCCACATACGTCGCATACACCATCTACTTTTGGTTTGTTCATAACTTTGTGGTACGTTGCACCACAGTTACGACAGATAATACGTCCTGATAAACGTTCTTTTAATGTTTCTGTTGGCACATCTAAGTAGATAACAGCATCAATGTCACGATTTAAACGAGTCATGATGTCGCTAAGTGCTTGTGCTTGAACGGCAGTTCTAGGAAAACCGTCTAACATAAAACCAGCTTGTGTATCTTCTTTTTGAAGTCTTTCTTCAACAATACCGTTAGTAACTTCATCAGGTACTAAGCTACCGTCATCCATGAATGACTTCGCTTTTTTACCTAATTCAGTACCTTCAGAAATTGCAGATCTAAACATGTCTCCAGTAGAGATATGTGGAAATTTGTAATCTTCAACAATTTTCGCTGCTTGTGTACCTTTACCGGCACCAGGCAAACCCATTAAAATAATATTCATTATTATCCTCCAAGTACGTGATATGGTTAATTTTTCTTATCTTGGATAAAACCAACATAATTACGTTTAATTGTACGACCTTCAATTTGTTTCGCAGTGTCTAATGCAACTCCGACAACGATTAATAGGCTTGTACCACCTAAGGCAATCGACTTCGGCATATCAAAGAAATATGCTCCGAGTAATGGTAGAACTGCGACACTCATTAGAAAAAGCGAACCGACTGTACTTAAACGGTTTAACATTTTCTGTAAGTATTCTTTTGTTGCTAAGCCTGGTCGTATACTTGGTATATAACCACCTGCTTTTTGCAAGTTTTCTGCAGCACGTTCAGGGTTAATCTGAATGTGAGCATAGAAGAATGTAAACAGAATAATGACTACCGCGTAAATCGCAATACCGGCTGGTTCATCTAAATTAAAGATTGTCGACAATACTTGGTACCAAGAAGCATCACTATAATCAGCAGCGAATAATCCAAGTACAGTTTGCGGCACCATGATTAATGATGAAGCAAAGATAACCGGAATAACACCTGCAGAGTTAATCTTCAATGGTAAATGTGATTTTTGCGAAGCTGAATTTGCTCGTTTAGAATATCGAACTGGAATTCGACGTTCTGCTTGACTCATAAAAATGACGAACATGATTAATAGTACAAAGACCAGAATAAAGATGCCTATATAAATCATTTGTTGATTTAGTTCACTACTTGTTGCACCTACGATATTGCTTTGATAGTAAGTCATTAATTCTGTAGGAATTTGTGCTAGGATACCAGCGAAGATAATGATAGAAGTACCATTACCAATTCCATATTCAGTAATTTGCTCACCAATCCAAACAACAAACATAGATCCAGCAGTCATGAATAAGGCAATCAATAAGTAAGTCGAAATCCCTGGGTTATCAATTAACCCTAAGGCAGACAATGAATTAAATCCAATTGAAATAGCTAAGGCTTGGAAAAAGCCAATCACTACTGCAAAGTATCTCGTCCATCGATTTAACTTACGTCGACCAACTTCACCCTGTTTAGACCACTCTGTAAATGAAGGTATAATCTCCATTTGCAAAAGTTGAATAATAATTGATGCGGTAATATACGGTGATACACCTAATGAAAAGATGGAGTAGCTCGAAAGCCCACCCCCACCTAAAGTATTCAATAAGCTGAACAAACCAGATTGTGCTAATCCAGCAATTCCTGCCGCATTCACTCCGGGCACTGTAATATGTGCCCCGATACGAAATACAATCAACATGATTGCAGTGAATGCTAAGCGGCTTCTAATATCCTTATCCTGAAATGCATTTTTCAGTATCTGAAACATTAGATCACCTCGATTGAACCCCCAGCGGCTTCAATAGCTTCTTTAGCTGATGCTGAGAATTTAGCTGCTTTAACAGTAAGTTTGCGTTCTAATTCACCATTACCTAAAACTTTGATACCAAATTTTTCATTTTTCACTAACCCTGCTTCAACGAAGTCAGTAGGTGTAACTTCAGCGCCATCTTGGAATACGTTTAAGTCATCAAGGTTGATGATTGCGTACTCTTTACGGTTGATGTTTGTAAAACCACGTTTTGGAATACGACGGAACAATGGAGTTTGTCCACCTTCGAAACCTAAACGTACGCCACCACCTGAACGTTGTTTTTGACCTTTTTGTCCACGTTTTGATAGTTTACCCCAACCAGAACTTGCACCACGACCTACACGGTGACGTGTGTGACGAGATCCTTCTGAAGGTTGTAATTCATGTAATTTCATCTTGTTAGGCACCTCCTCTTCTAAATTATGCTTCTTCAACAACTACTAAATGAGCAATTTTAGAAATCATTCCGTTAATTGCTTCATTGCGAGTTTTAACAACTGTTTTACCAACACGAGTTAAACCTAACGCTTGAGCTGTTTTAATTTGGTCTTGAGGACGTCCAATTAAACTGCGTTTTAAAGTAACTTTTACTTCAGCCATTCGAATTTCCCCCTTAACCTAATAATTCTTCCACAGATTTGCCGCGTAATTTCGCAACGTCTTCTGGGTCTTTTAATGATTCAATAGCGGCTAATGTAGCACGAACGATGTTGATTGGTGTACTTGAACCTAGAGATTTAGATGTAATATCTGCGATACCACCTAATTCAACTACGGCACGTACAGGACCACCAGCAGCGATACCAGAACCGGCTTGAGCAGGTTTTAGTAATACGTGACCACCATTAAATTTACCGATAACTTCATGAGGAACAGTTGATCCTGCGCGAGGTATAGTAATTAAGTTTTTCTTTCCATCTTCAACCGCTTTACGGATTGCTTCTGGAACTTCGGCTGCTTTACCAGTACCTAGACCAACATGGCCATTTCTATCACCGACAACAACAACGGCACCGAAACGCATGCGACGTCCACCTTTTACAGTTTTCGCTACACGGTTGATGGCAACAACGCGTTCTTCAAGGTCATTTTCATTAATGTTTAATTGTTGAAATGTTTGTGTCATGTTCTTGGCTTCCTCCTTCTCCTAAAATTCTAAGCCGTTTTCACGAGCTGCTTCTGCTAAAGCTTGTACACGGCCGTGATATTGGTATCCACCACGGTCAAATTTTACTTCTTTAACGCCTGCTGCTACACCGCGTTCAGCAATAGCTTTACCAACTAATGCTGCACTTGCAGTTTTTGTATCGGCTGTTAATGTTTCTTCGTTAGTAGAGGCACTCGCTACAGTAACACCCGCTACGTCATCAATTAATTGAGCGTAGATGTGTTTATTAGAACGGAATACGTTCAAGCGTGGGCACTCTGCTGTTCCAGAAATGTTGCGACGAACACGCGCATGGCGTTTTTGACGTAATTTATTTTTATCTGGTTTGCTAATCAAAATAGTCACCTCTTTGTTAAATTTCTAAGATTGATCTTCTCAATCTAATTTTATATATGAATTGGATACAAGTAAAAGGAAATAATTGTAATAAATTACAATTATTTACCAGTTTTACCTTCTTTACGACGGATAAATTCGCCAACGTAGTGAATACCTTTACCTTTGTAAGGTTCTGGTAAGCGTACTGAACGAATGTTTGCTGCTAATTCGCCGACGTGTTCTTTGTTGATACCTTTAACGTTGATTGTAGTGTTAGTTGGAACTTCGATTTCGATTCCTTCTGGCACTTCAAATACTACTGGATGTGAGTAACCAACGTTTAATGTTAATGTTTTACCAGCTAATTGTGCACGGTAACCAACACCAGTCATTTCAAGTTTCTTTTCAAAACCTTCAGAAACTCCAACTACCATGTTGTTTACTAATGCACGAGTAGTTCCGTGAATAGAACGTACATCTTTGTGGTCATTAGGACGAGTGAAAGTAATTTCTTTCTCGTCGATTTGGATATCAATAATTGGGTTGAACTCACGAGTTAATTCGCCTTTAGGGCCTTTAACTGTTACAGTTGAACCATTTTTTTCTACGGTTACGTTACTAGGGATCTCGATAATTTTATTACCAATACGACTCATCTAGCCTGCACCTGCCTCTCAATTTTTATTTTTTTTAGTAATTTCGTATTACCAAACGTAAGCTAAAACTTCGCCACCAATTTTTTTAGCACGAGCTACTTTATCAGTTACAACACCTTCAGATGTTGATACTAATGCAGTTCCTAAACCATTTAATACTTTAGGAATTTGGTCGCTTTTAGCGTATACACGTAAACCTGGTTTAGAGATACGTTTTAAGTTAGTGATTACACGTTGGTTGTCGCTTGTGTATTTCATGAATACACGGATAACGTTTTGTTTGTCATCTTCGATAACTTCGTAATCTTTGATATATCCTTCTTCTTTAAGGATTTTAGCAATATTTTCTTTGATTTTTGATGATGGACTTTCAAATGATTCGTGGCGCACCATGTTGGCGTTACGAATACGAGTTAAAAAGTCCGCAATTGGATCTGTCATGACCATTACGAGTACACCCTCCTTTTCTAATTTACCAGAAATTACCAGCTAGCTTTTTTGACTCCAGGAATTTCCCCTTTATAGGCAAGTTCACGAAGGCAAATACGGCACAATTTAAATTTGCGGTAAACTGAATGTGGACGTCCACAACGTTCACAACGAGTATATTCTTGTGTAGAATATTTAGCTGGTCGTTTGTTCTTTTCGATCATTGATTTTTTTGCCAAATTACTCACGCCTCCTTCAAGACTTATTTTTGGAATGGCATTCCTAGTTGTGTTAATAATTCTAATGATTCTTCATCTGATTCTGCAGTCGTAACAATTACGATGTCCATACCACGAACTTTAGATACTTTATCAAAGTCGATTTCTGGGAAGATCAATTGTTCACGGATACCTAATGTATAGTTACCACGACCATCGAATGAGCGGTTGCTGATACCACGGAAGTCACGTACACGAGGTAAAGAAACTGTTACTAACTTGTCTAAGAAGTCATACATACGGTCGCCACGTAAAGTAACTTTAGTACCGATTGGCATACCTTCACGTAAACGGAAACCTGCGATTGATTTCTTAGCAGTTGTAATAACTGGTTTTTGACCTGCAATAAGAGTTAGTTCTTCAACAGCGTTTTCTAAGTTTTTATCGTTAGAAACTGCATCACCAACACCCATGTTGATAACGATTTTATCTAATTTAGGTGCTTGCATGATTGAGCTATAGTTAAATTTTTCAATCAATGAAGGAACTATTTCATTTTTGTATTTTTCTTGTAAACGATTAGTCATTATTCAGCGTCCTCCTCTCCTGATACTGCTTCGGCGATAACTTCGCCTGATTTTTTAGCAACGCGAACGCGTTTGCCGTCTTTAACTTCGATAGCTACACGAGTAGCTTCACCTGTTTTAGGGTCTACTAGTTGTACGTTAGATACATGAATCGGTGCTTCAACTTCAATGATACCGCCTTGAGGGTTCAATTGATTTGGACGTTGATGTTTTTTAACGATGTTAACACCTTCAACAACGACTTTGTCCACTTTTGGCAAAGCTTGTTTTACACGACCTTGTTTGCCTTTATCTTTACCGGCAATAACGACTACTGTGTCATTTGCTTTTACTTTCATTTAAACGGGCACCTCCTTATTTTCTTCAGATTTTAGATTACTTCTGGAGCTAATGAAATAATACGCATATAGTTGTTGTCACGTAATTCACGTGCAACTGGACCAAAGATACGTGTTCCACGAGGAGATTTATCGTCACGAATAATTACACAAGCATTTTCGTCGAATTTGATGTATGAACCATCTGCACGACGAACGCCGCTCTTAGTACGAACGATAACTGCTTTAACGACATCACCTTTTTTGACAACTCCACCTGGTGTTGCATTTTTAACAGTTGCCACGATAACATCACCAATGTTTGCAGTCTTACGGCCAGATCCGCCTAATACTTTAATAGTTAGGACTTCACGTGCGCCTGAGTTATCTGCTACTTTTAAACGAGTTTCTGATTGAATCATTTAATGTACCTCCTTCCAGTTGTTTTAGATAATTACTGATTCTTCTACAATTTCAACAAGACGGAAGCGTTTGTCTTTAGACAATGGACGAGTTTCCGCGATGCGGACGATGTCACCCATTTTTGCTGAATTGTTTTCATCATGTGCTTTGTATTTTTTAGAGTATTTGATACGTTTGCCATACGTTGGATGGAATTTAAAAGTATCTACTTGAACAGTGATTGTTTTCTCCATTTTGTCAGAAACAACACGGCCTTGTAACACTTTGCGGTTATTACGTTCTTCCATGAACAGGTTTCCTCCTTTACTGAAATTTCTTACGCTTCTTGATTACGTAACGCTGTTTTAACACGAGCGATATCTTTACGAACAGCTTTAATACGAGCTGTGTTTTCTAATTGACCAGTCGCCAATTGGAATCGTAAGTTGAATAATTCTTGACGATATTCTTGTTCTTTAGCAGTAAGTTCAGCAGTGGAAAGATCCTTAATATCTGTAAATTTAGTCATTAGATTCACCACCAATTTCACGTTTTACGATTTTTGTACGAATAGGTAATTTGTGAGACGCTAAACGCAATGCTTCTCTTGCTACTTCTTCAGGTACACCAGCGATTTCGAACATGATTTTACCACGTTTTACTGGAGATACCCAACCTTCTGGAGCCCCTTTACCGGAACCCATACGAACACCGATTGCTTTAGCTGTATAAGATTTATGTGGGAAGATTTTAATCCATACTTTCCCACCACGTTTCATGTAACGTGTCATAGCGATACGAGATGCTTCAATTTGACGGTTAGTGATCCATGCTGAATCTACTGCTTGCAAACCAAATTCACCGTATGCAATTTCTTTTCCGCCTTTAGCTTCACCACGCATTTTACCACGGAATTCACGTCTGTGTTTTACACGTTTAGGTACTAACATGTTTTAAGCCTCCCCTTGAATATTTTTTGTTGGAAGGATTTCACCACGGCATACCCATGTTTTGATACCGATTTTACCATAAGTAGTGTCGGCTTCTTCCCATGAGTAGTCGATGTCCGCACGCAATGTATGCAATGGAACAGTTCCTTCTACTTGAGTTTCTGAACGAGCCATTTCAGCACCGTTTAAACGACCAGAAATTTGAACTTTGATACCTTTAGCGCCAGCTTTCATTGTACGTTGGATTGCTTGTTTTTGCGCACGACGGAAAGCAACACGGTTTTCTAATTGTTGAGCGATTGACTCACCAACTAATTTAGCATCTAATTCAGGTTTCTTGATTTCGATGATGTTGATATGAACTTTTTTACCTGTTTGTTGGTTTAAAGCTTTACGTAAAGCGTCAACTTCTGAACCACCTTTACCGATAACCATACCTGGTTTAGCAGTGTGGATGTTCACGTTAACTTTGTTCGCTGCACGTTCAATTTCAATTTTAGATACAGAAGCATCTGCTAATTTTTCATTGATGTAGTCGCGAATTCTTAAGTCTTCGTGTAAAGTGTTTGCAAAGTCTTTTTCTGCATACCAACGAGCGTCCCAGTCTTTAATAACACCGATACGCATACCGATAGGATTAATCTTTTGTCCCATTAATTATGCCTCCTCTGCTGTTTTTACTACCACTGTAATGTGGCTTGTACGTTTGTTAATTGGAGAAGCTGAACCCTTCGCACGTGGACGGAAACGTTTCATTGTTGGTCCTTCGTTAACGAATGCTTCGCTTACTACTAAGTTTGCTGGCTCTAAGCCATAGTTGTGTTCTGCGTTAGCAATTGCTGACATTAACACTTTCTCTACAGCAGGAGATGCTGCACGAGGAGTGTTTTTCAAAATTGCAATAGCTTCACCGACAGTTTTGTTGCGGATTAAATCAACAACTAAACGGGCTTTACGAGCAGAAACGCGAACTGTGTTTGCAGTTGCTTTTGCAGATGTAATTTGTTCTGCCATTTTTTATTTCCTCCTCTCAGATTAACGACGAGTTTTCTTGTCGTCAGCGCCATGTCCTTTGTATGTACGAGTTGGTACGAATTCACCTAATTTGTGACCTACCATATCTTCTTGGATATAAACTGGTACATGTTTGCGGCCATCGTATACAGCAATTGTTAACCCTACAAAGTTAGGGAAAATTGTTGAACGACGAGACCAAGTTTTAATTACTTGTTTCTTTTGTGCGTCTTGTTGTGCAACCACTTTTTTCATTAAATGGTCGTCACAAAAAGGTCCTTTTTTCAAGCTACGGCTCATATTTATTTGGCTCCTTTCGCTATCCTATTTAATGTGATTACTTACTGTTACGACGACGAACAATTAACTTGTTGCTACGTGCGTTCTTATCACGAGTTTTAACACCACGTGCAGGTTTACCCCAAGGAGTCATTGGACTTGGACGTCCGACTGGAGCTTTACCTTCACCACCACCGTGAGGGTGATCATTAGGGTTCATTACAGAACCACGAACTGTAGGGCGTTTACCAGCCCAACGAGAACGACCAGCTTTACCAACTGTGATCAAGCTGTGTTGTTCGTTACCTACAACACCGATTGTTGCACGGCAAGTACCCAAGATCATACGAACTTCACCAGAAGTTAAACGTACTAATACGTATTTATCTTCTTTACCTAAAACTTGTGCGCTGGCACCAGCTGAACGAACTAATTGTCCACCTTTACCAGGTTTAGTTTCAATGTTGTGAATTAAAGTACCCACTGGGATATCTTTTAATTGTTTTGCGTTACCAACTTTAATATCTGCGCCTTCACCAGATGAAATGCGAGTACCTACAGTCAAGCCTTTAGGAGCAAGGATGTAAGCTTTAACACCGTCTGTGTAGTGAATTAATGCAATGTTAGCTGAACGGTTTGGATCGTATTCAATTGCTTTAACGACACCTTCGACGTTATCTTTGTTACGTTTGAAGTCGATGATACGGTAAGCTTGTTTGTGTCCACCACCTTGATGACGAACAGTGATACGACCGTTGTTGTTACGACCAGCACGTTTGCTTTGAGATTCTAGTAAAGTTTTTTCAGGAGTAGTTTTAGTGATTTCTGAGAAATCAGAACCTGACATGTTACGACGTCCGTTAGACGTTGCTTTATAGATTTTAATCGCCACGCGAATTTCCTCCTATCTTATTTATTATTCTGCTTCGTTTCCGAAGATTTCGATTGATTGTTCTTCAGAGATGGTTACGATTGCTTTACGGCGTTTACGAGTATAGCCAGCAAATTTACCCATACGTTTTAATTTACCACGAACATTCAAGATGTTTACGTTTTTAACGTCTACGTTGAAAAGTTCTTCGATTGCTTGTTTCACTTGAGTTTTGTTTGCTTTAGTAGCAACTTCAAAAGTGTATTTGTTATCTTCCATGATCTTCATTGATTCTTCAGTGATGATTGGGCGAATAATTACGTCGTGTGCCAACATTATGCTAGTACCTCCTCTACAGTAGAAAGTGCTGCTTTAGTGATGACTACTTTTTCAGCATTAACTAAATCAAATACGTTAACGTTGTTTTCATCAACCACTTTTACGTTTGGTAAGTTACGAGCTGATAATTGTGCGTTGTCGTTGTCTTTGTTAATAACAACTAAAACTTTATTTTCAACTTGTAAGTTATTCAACACTTCTTGGAATAATTGTGTTTTTGGTGTTTCGAATGCTAATTCGTCAACAACGATGAAGTTGTTTTCAGCAACCTTGTTAGATAATGCTGAACGTAAAGCTAAACGACGAACTTTACGAGGTAATTTGTAAGCATAAGAACGAGGTGTTGGACCGAATGCACGACCACCACCAACCCATTGTGGAGAACGGATTGAACCTTGACGAGCACGTCCTGTACCTTTTTGACGCCATGGTTTACGACCACCACCGCGAACTTCTGAACGGCCTTTCACTGAGTGAGTACCTTGACGTAAAGAAGCTTGTTGCATAATTACAACATCGTAAATTGCATTTTCATTTGGTTCGATTGCGAAGATATCATCGTTTAAAGTGATTTCGCCAGCTTGTGAACCATCTTGTTTAAATAATGTAATGTTTGCCATGAAATTGTTCCTCCTTCCTGGTATTATTCAGCAGATTTAACTGCAGATTTGATTGTTACCATAGATTTTTTAGAACCTGGAACGTTACCTTTAATTAAGATGACGTTGCGCTCTGCATCTACTTTAACGATTTCTAGGTTTTGGATAGTGATTTGTTGACCACCCATTTGACCTGGTAAGTTTTTACCTTTGAATACTTTTGAAGCATCAGATGCCATACCCATAGAACCTGGCGCACGGTGATAATGAGAACCGTGAGACATAGGACCACGTGATTGACCATGACGCTTGATAGCACCTTGGAATCCTTTACCTTTTGAAGTACCCGTAACATCAACGATGTCTCCTGCTTGGAAGATATCAACCTTGATTTCTGATCCAACTTCGTATTCTCCTAGCTCAACATCTTTGAATTCTTTAATGAAGCGCTTAGGAGTAGTTTCTGCTTTTGCTACATGACCTTTGTGAGGTTTGTTTGCTAACACTTCACGTTTGTCTTCAAAACCAACTTGAATAGCTTCATAGCCATCTGTCTCGATTGTTTTAGCTTGTAAAACAACGTTTGGTTGTGCTTCGATAACTGTTACTGGTACTAATTCACCAGACTCTGTGAAGAATTGAGTCATACCTACTTTTTTTCCTAAGATTCCTTTAGTCATGAGTACACCTCCGTATAATTTTTATTTTTTATTAATATTGGGTTAACCAATTGATTGCGATGATTCTGGAATTATAATTTGATTTCGATGTCTACGCCTGATGGTAAATCTAATTTCATTAACGCATCAACAGTTTTAGGTGTTGGGTTAACGATATCGATTAAACGTTTGTGCGTACGCATTTCGAATTGTTCACGTGAATCCTTGTATTTGTGTGTTGCACGGATTACTGTGAATAGAGAACGTTCAGTTGGCAATGGAACTGGCCCTGAAACTTCTGCTCCCGTACGTTGTGCAGTTTCAACAATTTTAGCTGCTGATTGATCTAAAGCACGGTGTTCGTAAGCTTTTAAACGGATACGAATTTTTTGTTTTGCCATGATTTTTTTCCTCCTCGTCATATTTTAAATTTGACTTGCTCCGTATGAATTACCGGCCACCCTTATGGCAATGCTCCCGGGTGTGTCGCAACCTCATACATCACTGCTTGTTGTTGTATCAACGTTTTGACGGTTGATACGTTGGTGTCCTATAAAACGGCACCTAATCAGTATACAAAATTTCACTAGGCAGTGCAAGCTTTTTCTTGAGTTTTTTCAAAATAAATGGCGATTTTTCGCGATTTCTCCAAAATAGCCTATTTTTTACTCTTCTATGCCAACGCGTCCTAGTGTTTCATTTACTGTAATTTTTTGTGCGCTGCCCTCAATCTCGGCAACGCGTCCTAGTGTATCTTTAACAACTAGGTCTATTATACATGATTCATGGCATAACGCCATATTTTTTCAATGATATTTCTATTAAATTTTGCATTGATGTCTTGCGGGTCTATTACATAGCCTTCTATCGCATTTGCATCGTTCATGACCATCAAGGCAATCTGATTAAAGTTCAAGCTTTGTACACTTGCAGCTTGTCCTTCTTTTACTTGTGCATTTGCTTTTTCTAATGTCGTGAAGCTTTGTAAGTATTGCTTACCATCCTTCGTCTGATAAGTTCGCCAGTACTGACTGTCTTTCGTAGAAGCTTGATCTGGTGTGCCACTACGATCCTCTTCTATAAGATATAAACTCGCTTTGGGCATACCCGTCATTAGTGCTAAGGTTGTTAATGGATTACGGTCAGCCTTATAGTGTGTTAATAAGCTTACTAAGTCCGCTGCTGTCATTTCTTTTTTCATGATTCACCTACTTTCTTCTACCTGAATAATTCATACCTCTAT
>NZ_RKMG01000027.1 GCF_003797145.1 Aerococcus agrisoli
CGAAAAGTATGAATTGTTCAGGAGGACATTATAACAAAAAAAATGCGATAAATCGCATTTTTCATGTGCTTCTTATAAAGCTGTATCTACTAAAATAAAAATCCCAATACAACCTGTACCAACATGTGTACCGACAACTGGTGTTAGCATGGAA
Source organism: Aerococcus agrisoli (assembly GCF_003797145.1). GTDB lineage: Bacteria > Bacillota > Bacilli > Lactobacillales > Aerococcaceae > Aerococcus > Aerococcus agrisoli. Next base: position 155 of record NZ_RKMG01000027.1, read on the forward strand.
ACTGGCACCTGATCAATCTTAATGTCAGGACTCATTGTACCCACAATATCTAGACCACGGTCCAAAGCATTCCCATGTGCTAAGGCAATATGAACACGATTACCATGTTCAAGCACTGCTTGCTCATAGATGCCGACAAATTTTTCTTTTAATTTTCTTTCTGTTCGAATCTTGTCGATTACTTCAATGCTACCTTCATTATTAATTTCCAACAAAGGAATAATTTTTAATAAATTACCGAAGAAAGCACCAGCAGCACTCAAACGACCACCTTTAACTAAGTTATCCAATGATCCAACAATCACATAGGTTGCTGAATCACGAGCTGCTTGATTAAGCGCTGGTACGATTGCTTTGGCATCGTATCCCGCATCTAATAAACGCAAGCATTCTCGAATTAAGTGCACAGAAATTTGAGATGTAGACAAACTATCAATCACATAGGTTGGTACTTTATCTGCAAATTCTTTGGCAACACCTTCTAATGAAGGCAAGGTACCTGACAATTTCTTGGCAATACCGATGGCAAAGACTTGGTCATAACTTTGTGCGAGGATATCTTCATATACCGCATAAATTTGGCCATTTGTTGGTTGAGACGTTGTTGGTAAAGTTTCGAAACTAGGTAATGCATCATAAAAATCTGCAATTACTTGCGGATCACTAGAGTCTTCTCTTACTTCACCATCTGGAAAAATGACGCTTAACTTAATTTGAAAAATATTGTCTAATGCACTCAAATCTTCCGGTAAAGTTGCGGTAGAATCCACGATAATTGCTGTTTTCATTGCTTAAAACCCCTTACTCATTAATACATTTTTGTATTCTTGCTATATTCTGCACAAGTTTACCATGATTTTGTCGCAAAAAAAAGGATAAGTTTTTACACCTACCCTTATTACTAGTTTTGATAACTAGATATCTATTTTAAGCATTTGCTTTTTTCTTATCCATTTCCGTTAAAGCGATACCAATCACTAGACCGATGATGGCCGGCAATAACCAACCAAATCCATAGTCATAAAATGGCAAAATGCGTGCAGCAAATGCCCCGATTGCATCGCCACCGACCAAGTCGTATAATCCACTTGGTAGTGTTTTTATCAAATCGAAAATTGCAGCGAACATGGTCAAGCCTGTTACCCATTGATAGACCTTTTTGCTCGTATAAATTGGTTCACATAAAGCTAAGATCACTAATGAAATCGCTAGTGGATAAAGGAACATCAATACAGGTTGAGACAAGCCAATAATAGATGTCAAACCAACATTTGAAATCACGAATGATACACCGGCGAAAAGAATGGTCCATGCTTTACTAGATAAGACATTTGGAAATAGTTCTTCAAATGTTTCCGCACAAGCAACGATTAAACCAATCGCTGTTTTCAAACAGGCAAAAATCATTACTAAGGCCAACAGAATGCTACCAGCAGTACCGAAGTAGTGTTGGGTAATCATTGATAAGGCAACGCCCCCATTTTCTTGAACATCGATGAAGCCGCGGCTTTGAGCACCCAAAACACCTAAACAGATGTAAATTAAGCCCATCAAAATTGCAGTGAATAAACCACTTTTCACTGTTTCGTTCGCAATTTTTGCTGGTTCATTAATACCCAATTTACGAATCGAACGGATCACGATAATACCGAAGGCCAAGGCTGCTAATACATCCATGGTGTTATAACCTTCTAAAAAGCCTTGGAAAAGCGCTTGACTAGTATATGCCTCAACTGGTGCTACATCTGCCACACTAACTTCTGGCATCGTGAAGGCTCTGACAAAAATGACAGCTAGAAAAATCAAAAAGATTGGATTTAGAAACTTACCGACATAATCCATAATATTAGATGGACGTAATGATAAAGCAAGTGCAATACCAAAGAAAATTGCTGAATAGATCAACAATGCCCAAGGTGAATCTACAAATCCGGCAGTAGCAAAGCTCACTTCAAAAGAAACAGAAGCCGTTCTTGGACTCGCAAAAAATGGACCAATCGTTAAATATAAAGCAACTGTGAAGAAGTAGGCATATTTTTTGGAAATCTTACTGGCTAAATCAAACAAGCCTTCAGAATGAGTTCGACCGATTGCAGCGATGGCTAATAATGGTAAACCTGTTGCTGTAATAATAAAGCCAAGACTAGCTAACCAGATATTGCCCCCAGCCATTTGCCCCATTAATACTGGAAAAATCAGATTTCCGGCACCAAAGAAGAGACCAAATAGAGTTGAAGCAACAACTATCGACTCTTTCCCGGTTAATTTCGTTTTGTTATTTGGTTTCATGATGTTAACTCCCTTTCATATTGAACAAAAATACCATACTCTCGTATGAAAAATAAGGGAAATCATGCATTTTTTAGCAAACTCTCATTTAACTTTGCTGACTTTTGCAATGTCGTTTTTATAGGGAAAATAAGTGCGATTCAAGCGGTGTTTTCGTATTGCATATCCGCCATATATGCTATAATTTATGGGCACTCGAATATATCGAGAAGAGATTTTTCAAAGATAATTTTAATGAGGAGATATCATGATGCATATAGCTATTGTCGGCTTAGGTACATCAGGAAACGGTGTGTTAAAAGCCTTCCTTGATTACAAACAAGCACATCCAAACACAGATTTTACAATTCATATTTATGATATAGCAAACCATTTAGGGCATGGCTTCCCCTACCAGGAAGATACCCATTCTCTGATCATGAATTCCTACGCCCGAAATATTTCTTTGGATCCGGAAAATCCGAATGGCTTCGTAGAATGGTTGACTGTTCATTATCCCGAACATGCAGATCCAAATCATTATGTGCCGCGTCCTATTTTTGGCCAATACATGAAAGATTTCATGAAGGATTATATGAAAGACGATAGTATCACTGTCATCAACCAATTGGTTCAAGATATTCGTGTCTTAGACAAAGCTGGATATGAGCAAGGTGAGAATAAACAAGCTACTTACCAATTTCAATTGCAAACAGCTGATGATATTTGGCAAGATACCGTCTATCAGGCTGTCTTCCTAAATATTGGGCATCCGCCATACGCAGACCACTATCACTTACGCGGTCATCATGGTTATATTCATAATCCCTACCCAGTTTCGGAAACACTAGGTCAATTAAATCCTGAAGATAAAATTGGTATCATTGGGTCTGGACTAACCGCACTGGATGCCATGCGTTATTTGCAAAATAAATATGAAGGACAATTGGCACATTCTATTTCTTTCTATACCCGTTCAACGCCGTTTAAAACAGCACGTCAAGATTATTATGACGGGCCAATCCATATGACTTTCAGCTATGAATGGATTGATGAAATGAGTGCAAAAGGGAACGGATATATCAGTTTAGAAACCATTCTAAAGGCTTTCTTTGCTGATATGAAAGCAAATGATGTGGATGTTAAAGCGGTGATTGATCGATTTGGATTAGGCTCACTTTCTGAAATTCGCCATGAAGTCATGGGCTATGACAGAGAGTTACAAATTATTCAACAATACGCCTCAACCATTACCAAATATCTGCCCCATCTTTATATGAAGATGCCTGGCTTGGATCGTGAAAAATACATCCATGAATACATGGACACCTTCGAATACTTTAGAAACCAAATGACCAAAGAAGCCTTGTTGGATATCCTAAATTGGTATGATGAAGGTCGCATCACCTTCAAAGACCAGCTTGTTGATATTAAACCGAGCAGTCAATCTGGTTTCGATATCTACTACAAAAATGGCGCGGTCTCTCATGCCGATATTCTAATCAATGCCGCTGGTATGGAAAGTAATCTATTCCGTGCAAGTGATCAAGATATATTAATTCGCAATTTGGTCAACCGTGAAATTATCAGTCCAACCCCATATGGCGACGTCTTAATTTCTTGGCCTCAAGGTCAATCGATGTCTCGTCGTTTCGGTACCTTCGATAACCTATTCTTTACAGGTCGTTGGATTAAAAATACTTTATACGGTAATAACAATGCCCTAATGAACTTTACTTTTGGCCAAGATATCGTCAAACAATTTCTTGATCGTCAGCAACAATAAAAAGGCTGGGACAATAATTATAAATCTTCGATTTTCGTCCTTGCAGTGTACGTTCCTTATAGCCGTGGGACCTTCAGGATGTGACAATAAGCGTTTAGACCCAAACACTGGAAGACTATAGCAGTGACACACGTAGTGTGGCGCAATATAGTCTGAAGTGGAGTTGGGTCTGCTTATTGGAGCTCAACGTCTGGAGCCAAGGTCTCCAGACTTGAAATCGNCATATTTTGAAAAAAGTAAAAGGCGAGAACAATTCCTTCAAAGAAATGTTCTCGCCTTTTTTGTTGGCTTTTGTCTCAACCTCTTTTTTGAGAGATTTTACAACCTCTTCTTCATTATGAGTTTTCCTTACTTGCCCCAGTTTGGTAATCGAGTTCGACCCCAGGTTGAACATTGGGCACATAAACATGAAATTGTAATTCACCTTGGTCTTCTATTGAATAAGCTTCCATAAAAATACCACGCGCCAAGAGTTCATCCCCGATAAACAAAGGCGTGATTCGATACCGCACATGATTTTCAGTATCTTCAATATAAGAAGCGACATAGTTCTCAAATGGCAGCATACCTTCAACATTAAAGTATCTTGTCCCGGTCATCAAATTCAACATGTTATCTTGTTGCCCAGTCAATTGATAGCCAATCAAATGGCTTCGATTATACAACCATCCACCGTCCACGCTATCATACTTTTCTTGCATCCAACCAGTTGGTGTTACACTGGTTAAGCCTTCTCTGACTTCAGCATCCGCGGGCATCAAATCAACCGTAAGTAAAGCATTCGCAGCTGTCACTCGTCCTAAATCATCGAGGGCACCATATTTTTCCCAGCCATCCCCAACACCTGTAATTTCTTCATCGGTAAAAATAGGTACATTGTTATTGACCGCAACATAAGACTGTCCTGACGGCACTTTTGGTTGAACGGTATGTACATTTTCCAGATTGGACTGTGTTGTTCTTTGAGTTGGCGAAGTTTGGCTTTCCGCTAAGTCGTTACTTGTTATTTCATTGGCTTCGCTTTGTGCTAGCTGACTCGTGCTTGATTGACTAGCTTCAGCTTGTTCGCTAACCACACTGGCTTGCGCATCCGGGTTTGTTTTCGCACCTTCTTGCGCCTGCTTCACTTTAGATGAGGAGGAAGCCAATCCCTGTTCTTCTAATATCTCTTGATAAATGGATGATGTTTGTGAAACTTCCTTAGCTACCTCGACCGGTTCGGCTAAGTTTTCTTGGGCATAGCGATTACCAAGGAATAAAAAAGAAATAATCATGGTGAGTAATAAAACACTCAAAATACTTTTGATTTTTGGATATTTTTTCTGCCAATTTGACATAGCCTATGCCCCTTTCTATCAATATTGTCATATCCTATATATCTTACCATAGTAGTTTGCATTTTTAACATCAAAAAAAGCCTAGGCACGCGGCCTAGACTCTGAATTTCAATTTAAAATTAGTGATTAGTCACCGTTGTAGATAGTTGGTACGATCATGTAGTCAACAGTGCGTAAAGCGCCTAAATCACGGCCACCTGCGTAAGAAATACTTGATTGTAAATCTTCTTGCATTTCACGCATAGTATCCCAAAGGCTACCACGGCTTTCGATAAGCATTTTCTTACCTTCAACATTTTTGTAGATACCTTTTTGGTATTGAGATGCTGAACCAAAGTACTCTTTGTATGTTACGCCATCTTGTTCAACTGTTTCACCTGGTGATTCCACGTGTGCAGCTAATAATGAACCAATCATCACCATTGAAGCACCAAAACGTACAGATTTTGCGATGTCACCGTTTGTACGGATACCACCGTCTGCAATAATTGGTTTACGGGCAGCTTTGGCACATAATTTGATTGCTTGTAATTGCCAACCAGCAGTACCAAAACCAGTTTTGATTTTCGTAATACATACACGACCTGGACCTACACCAACTTTCGTTGCATCGGCACCGGCGTTTTCTAAATCACGGACAGCTTCTGGAGTTGCAACATTACCAGCAATCACGAATGTTTCTGGTAATTGGGCTTTGATATATTTGATCATTTCGATAACAGTTTCTGAATGACCATGGGCAATATCAATTGTGATGAAGTCTACTTTTTCACCACTAGCCTTGATTTCATCAATGAAAGTATATTCTTCAGGTTTCACCCCTACTGAAATAGATGCAAACAAACCTTCAGCATTCATATGCTTGATGAATGGTAAACGTTTCTCTGGTTCAAAACGGTGCATAATATAGAAATAACCTTTTCTGGCTAATTCTTCTGCAAGTTCTTCATTTAGAACAGTTTGCATATTTGCTGGGACAACAGGGATCTTGAATGTACGACCTCCAAATTCAATTGAAGTATCTGCCTGGCTACGGCTTGTAATCACACATTTAGCAGGTATTAATTGGACTTGTTCATAATCAAAAGTTTCCACGAATTCAACTCGCCTTTCTCTCATACAATGATTTCAACAACAAAAGGTGTCTGTAAACACCAATTCGTATTCTACACACATAGCAAGTTGATTGCAAGTAAAATAGCTAGGAATATTTCAGAAATTCACTTGAAAAAATGAAAAAAATCTCAAAAACTAGCGTGAATTTCACTTATAAACGAACGTTATCCGAATCCAAGTGTTATATCATTCTCAAATAAAAAACACTAACCTAAAACACGAACATTTTTCATTAGTAAACACGAACTATCTTTCTCATGAATTTTTATAAAAAAAGTGCATGGAGGATTCACCACCCATGCACTTAATAAAACACTAAACTTAAACAATCCAATCTTGGTTATAGTGGCTATCTGCTTGCATTTCAGCAACAGTTGGCATACCACCTTGCGCACCAAATTTTCGAACGGATAAAGAACCCGCCAATGAAGCAAAGGCAATGGCCTTGCTTAAATCATTCCCTTTAGATAAAGCAACAGTAAAGGCACCAGAGAAAGTATCTCCTGCACCAGTTGTATCCACAACCTCACCTTTAATGGCATCAATCGCAACAACTTCTTGCCCATCATGATACGTCACACCATCGCCACCCATAGTAATTAACAGTTGTTTCGGATACTTAGCTAACAAGCTTGCTACATCCTCGTCACCAAATAATTCTTTGGCTTCAGATTCGTTAGGCAATAAGTATGCTACTTTTGCCAAATATGCTGGCTTTACTTTCACGAATGGGGCTGGATCATACGTTACTTTAATATCATGTGCATCAGCTAAGTCAATCAAATATTCAATTGACGCCATTGGAATTTCATTCTGAATGATAAAATAATCACACGCTAGCAAATCAGCTTCTACGGATTGTAAATAATCCACTGTTACCTCTTGGTTTGCACCAGGCACGTAAACGATGGCATTGTCCCCTTCAAATACTGTAATGTGGGCTGAACCTGTTGTCGTACCTTCAATCACCTTAACAGCATCAATATTCACGCCATTGTCCAAAAGATTTTGTTTGGTTTCTACACCGAATTGATCACTACCAACGCAACCAAACATTTTCACATCACCACCCAAACGTGCTGCTGCTACAGCTTGGTTAGCCCCTTTTCCACCAAATGTGGTTTCAAAAGCTTGGCCATAAACCGTTTCGCCTTGGTTAGGTACACGATTTGTTGTGACAACGAAATCTGTAGAAATACTACCAATTACACCTATCATAAATTCTTCCTCCTCGTTTAATACATAGTCCTATTATACTGTATATTCGCTTACTAAGTGAGCACTTTCAACAAAAAGGAGGTCGAGCTTTTTGCTCAACCTCCTATAAATTAACTATCAGAATTTATTCTAATCCTAAATGACTTCTTAGCATACTAGATGCTTCAGCAATTTGTGCGTCTGATAAAACACTATAGTAAATACCAGATGATGTATCATCTGAACCAACTAATGTCGTTGATTCGATATTTGCAGAATCAACACGGTAGTTTAGAGCTAAGTTGGTCATATCATTAATGGTTAAGTCCGTCGTAACATTACTTTGAACTGTTTCAAATAATCCAAGTAGGCTACCTACATTTTGGACATCTTGATATTTATCTAAGATACCAATCAAGACTTCACGTTGACGGGCTGCACGACCAAAATCACCATCTGGATCATTGTAACGCATGCGGACATAGGCTAATGCTTCATCACCTGTCGCTAAGTTAATGTTACCTTCAGCGAAAGTATAGCCATCTTGGGAGAATGCAAAATCATTATAGACCGTTACACCACCAACAGCATCAATGATATTCATCATACCTGTCATATTGACTAAGGCATAGTAGTCAACTGGCACATTTAATAAGTTTTGGACGGCATTGATAGAACCCGATGGACCACCAGCTGTGGCATAAGCAGAATTGATTTTACCACCTAGACTCGCAACATAGGTATCACGAGGAATAGACACCATTTTAGCAGTACCATCTTCAGGATTAATTGTCACTAAAATCATAACGTCAGTATTTTGCTCACCTGTCGTACGACCAGCACCCGCATCCATACCCAATAATAAAATGGATACAGGATCTTTTTCAGAAATGGATACTTCTGTTTCACGCACTTCCTCAACCGGTGTCGCACCATTCGCATCAGCTGGTTGATAAATTGCTTCAGCTGTCGAGTGTAATTTGTAGTATGAAAAAGCTGCCACACCACCACCAATTACCAACAATAGTAGTAAAATCCAACCGAAACAACCTAAAAGGCCACGACGTTTTTTACGAGGTTGATCCCCGTATTGATCACGACGACTTCTACGTCCTGAATTTCGTTCTTCTGCCATTTTCTTCTCCTCCTAATAGTACATTTTGATTATTCTGAAGCGGAACTTTCGGTAACTGCACCGCCTGTTGCAGGTGTTTCACTAGTTACCGGTGTAGATGAAGTAGTTGTCGGGTCCGCAGCTGGTGCAGTGGCTGGTGTAGATGATTCTACTGCCGGACTACTAGATGATTCGTAATACGTTTCTGATTCGCTTGTGTAAGCTGGCTCACTGTATGTTTCACTTACTGTTTCAGAATAAGAACTTGTTGTTTGGTAATCATCGGTTACTGTTGAACTGCTCGTCGTGTCAGTCGTCGTATCGACTTCTGAACTCAAGCTGTCTTCGCTACTTACACTCTCAACAGCCCCAGGATCAAATCCATCTGTGATATATGAAAGTAGTTCATCTGAAAGCGTATCTGGGATTGTCTGATCATCTGTTTCATTTACTAAATCTGTCGTGCCCATTGACGTTAAATAGTCATTAATTGAGTAACCAAAGATATACTTCACTAACTCATTTAAATCTTCTCTTGAATAAACACCAGGCTTGATGGCCATTTCATCATCCGTTAGCACACCGTCCCAGTTTAGATCAGTGACTGGGAAATACGTTGACGTTACACCAAATGAAACCGGATAAACAATCACAGCATCCTGCCCTTCGTAATCTAGATTTGCTTGCATTTTCGCAACAATCTCTTGACGTTCTAATTCGGGCACAAGTAAATAATAACCAAAATCAAGATTCAAATCTTCATAGTTTTCAAAAACCAATTTTTCCAAATTATCCATAGCAGATAAGTATTTTTCTTGTAAAGCAAACATATTCTCTACAGAGACATTGGTTTTTACATTATCCCCTAGTGCATACAAGATATCGTTATAATTGGTAATCGTACCAAGTGAAATAACCTTATCTACAACTGCTTCAACAAGTTGTTGTTGTCGTTTCTCACGACCGATATCCCCTTCTGGATCCGACTTACGCATACGCACATATTGCATTGCTTCAAGTCCAGATAAGGTAGTTGTTTCACCCTCTGTAAAGCTCACACCATTTTGTGTGAAAGTTAAGGTTGGCGTTACTTCCACGCCTCCCAGCGCATCGATAACATCCATAAACCCTTGCATATTGACGTTTACGTAATAGTCAATCGGTACATCAAGATATTGTTGTAAGGAGTTTATCGTTCCTTCAATCCCATCATAATTCATGTAAGCATGATTCAATTTGTCAAAATCTTCCGTATCACTTTGTGGTCCTAAAGCATCTCGTGGAATTGAAATAACCGTTGACTCATTCGTAGTTGGATTAATGGTAAATACCATCATTACATCCGTACGTGCTTCCTCAACATCTTCATAGTACAATGCCCCATTATCAATCCCTGTTAAAAGAATGGTAATCGGCTCCCCATTTTGCAATTGAGCATCCGCATCACGTAGCTCATTTGAATTTACATCTTCATAAATCTTCGTCCCAAACCCAGTTACATCGGCATACAATTTAAATGCAATTGCACACAGGATAACAAGCAAAGTCGCAGATCCTAAAATCCAATAAGTTCGTTTATTTTTGGGCATCCATTTCGATCCCATCAATTTCACTAACCATTTAGGCTTTGAGGATTTTCTCACTTGCTTCCGCGTTGGCTCATTCTTGTTTTGATTATCTTGCTGTGTCATAGGCGCTCCTCTGGAGAATTATTCGGAAAAAGTTGCTCATCAAAAATGGAATAATATCATTATAATTTCAAAATTTAAGCAATCTATACCACCATAAATTATAGCATAATGATAATCCTTCTGATTGAGTTTTCATATTTCTTAATAAATATTTGAAAAAATAAAAAACTTCACAAGAATGCCGAACATTCCTATGAAGTCTCCTGATATTTATAATTAATCTTTTTGTTGTGTCAACACAACTGGTCCATCTTCTGTAATCGCAATAGTATGTTCAAATTGCGCAGAACGACCACCATCAATTGTACGAGCAGTCCAACCATTTGAATCAATTTTTGCTTGCCATTTACCTGTATTCACCATTGGTTCAATTGTAATGGTCATACCAGCACGTAAACGTTGGCCACGACCAGCAATACCATAATGTGGCACTGATGGTTCTTCATGCATAGTTGGTTGAATACCATGACCTACGAATTCACGAACAACAGAGAATCCTTCGCCTTCAACATAAGCTTGAATAGCAGCACCAATGTCACCAATACGGTTACCGACAGTTGCTTGCTCGATACCAACCTCTAAGGCTTTCTTCGTCACATCTAGTAAACGTTGGCCTTCTTCATCTACTTGACCAATTGCGTATGACCAACATGAGTCAGCAAAATAACCGTCTAGTGATAGCACAGTATCGACACCAACGATATCCCCTTCTTTTAACACACGGTTGGGTGCTGGGAAACCATGACAAATTTCATCATTAATGGATACACAAGTCACATATTCGTAACCTTCAAAACCTACTTGTTCACGAATTGCGCCTGCTTCTGTAATTTTTTTATCGAAAAATGCTTCAATTTCCATTGTCGTAACACCAGGTACCATCAATGGACGTAATTGTTCATGGATGCTAGCTAATAATGCACCAGCTTTTTTCATGCCTTCTATTTCACGGGCAGATTTAAGTGTAATCATTCATCTCGTCCTTCCTTCTTATTCCTAGTCATTATACCTTAAAATGCCCCAAAGTGAAAATAAAGCGCTAGTCTAATACAATTGTAAACGTTTTAATTTTTTTATAACTTTTAATGATATACTTTGGCTTTTTTGTTTGAAACTGGTAAGATTAGGATAACAAGAAAACGTTATTGTATGTTTTTTAGTAGCAAGAATAATTTGAGTAAGCAATGAACCGCTTGAGGTGATTAGCATGGGAAAAACACAGAAATTAGAACAAATTGCATATTTACACATCAAAGATCAAATTTTAAGTGAAAACTGGAAAACCGGCTTTCATATTGTTGAGGCCTTTATTTCGGAAGATTTGGACATCAGTCGAAGTCCTATTCGCGCTGCCCTAAGTAAATTAGCTGAAGAAGGGTTCGTCGATATGATTCCTTACCGTGGCTTTTTCGTCAGTGAAACACCACCAGAAGAAGATTATGTTGCCCACCGGTTACGATATGAATTGGTGATTTGTTACCGTATGTTAGATCATATGATTAAACAACGTGTAAAAGGTGAAAAATTTGCAGACCAATTAAATGAAAAAGTGACCAATGTACGTTTTGCCTACGATGAAAAACGCTTTGAAGATTTCTATAATACGAGTGAAGCTTTGCTCATCGCTATCTTAAATATTGGTAATCATCCCTTCTTGGTCAATGAAGCGATTGAATGTAGTGGCACAGTGATGACTGCCATTCTGAACAAATATACAGATGAAAATCCAAGTGAATTTATTTATGATATGTATCCATTTATGATATATCTTGGTGACTTAGTCCGTTTAATCACCGAAAATCGATTTAATGATGCCCGAGTTTTATTTGAAGTCATCATTAACTATTTAAAAATTCAGTTACCTAAAGATACGCAGGTTGCATTTGATAATATGAATACCTACCGTCTAGCTTAAAATGCTACAATTCTATATCAGAGAGCACTCTTTGTCGTAAAAGAGTGCTTTTTTTGCTATAATTTTTAGTAGAAAGCAGAATATTAGATAGAAGGGAGCGAAATACATGCCAACAGCACTTGTCACCTTTGCCTCACTCACAGGCAACGATGAAGAAATTGCAAATATCATGACGAAATCTCTGCTTGATTTAGGCGTAGAGGCCAAAATGATTGAGTGCCAGTCAGTCTATGCGAGTGACTTTTTGAATGAGGATATTTGTATTGTCGTTACCTATACATACGGTGCTGCTGCAGATTTACCTGATGAAATTGTCGACCTATACGAAGAATTGCCGGAAGTGAATTTAGAAGGCAAAATCTTTGCTACTCTAGGGTCTGGTGAATATGATTACGAAGAATTTTGTAAATCAGTTGATGACTTCACCGCTCAATTCAAACAAAGCGGTGCGATTATGGCTGGTGAATCGGTAAAAATCGAGTTGTATCCAGAAGACGACGACATCCCTGCTATTCAAAAACTTGCACAAGAATGCGTGACTGCATTTCAAACACAACAAGCATCATAACAATCGGAGGAAATTTATATATGGAAAATTTTGATCAATTACTAGATAAATACGCAAACCTTTTAATCGAAAAAGGTATCAACGTGGAAAAAGGCGATAATGTCATGATCTACATCGCAGTAGACCAAGCACCCCTAGCACATTACTTAGCGAAACATGCTTACGAAAATGGTGCCCGTCGTGTTCACTTTACTTGGAAAGATGATTTCACAAACCGCTTAAATTACGAATACCAAGCAACCGAAGATCTTGCTGAAGTGGCAGACTATACAGTGGCTCGCCAAGAAGACTTAATTTTAAACCAAAAAATATCTCGTTTATCCATCGTATCTGGTGACCCAGATCTATTAAACGGTATTGATCCAAGTAAGATTGACACAGTACAAACAAGCCATGGCACTGCCTTAAAAGTTGTTCGTACCGCAACCATGAATGATCGCGTGAAATGGACAGTTGCTGCCGCAGCAGACTACGGTTGGGCAAAACATGTCTTCCCAGAATTAGCAGAAGACAAACAAGCAGCGACAGATGCTTTATGGGATGCTATTTTCAAAGCGAGTCGTGTATATGAAGCTGATCCAGTTGAAGCATGGAACAATCACCGTGACCTATTAGATGAAAAAGCAAAATTCTTAAACGACAAACAATTTAAGAAATTACACTACACAGCACCTGGTACAGATTTCACAGTAGGTTTACCTGAAAACCACATCTGGATGTCTGCACAAAGCTTTAATCCAGACGGTTCACCATTTATCGCGAACATGCCAACTGAAGAAGTCTTCACAGCACCAGATACAAATGTAATGGATGGTTATGTCACTTCAACTAAACCATTATCTTACGCTGGATCTACAATTGAAGGCATCAAAGTAACTTTTGCAGATGGTAAAATTGTTGATGTAACAGCCGATAAAGGTGCACAAATCATGAAAGATTTAGTCTTCAACAACGAAGGTGCACAAGGTTTAGGTGAAGTTGCCTTAGTACCGCATAAATCACCTATTTCTCAAAGCAACTTAACATTCTTCAACACTTTATTTGACGAAAATGCATCAAACCATATTGCTATTGGTGCTGCTTACCCTACTACCGTTCAAGGTGGTACTGAAATGTCAGACGAAGAATTACAAGCTGCTGGTGTAAACCGTAGCCATGTACACGTTGACTTCATGATTGGTTCAGATAAAATGGATATCGACGCAATTGATGCTGACGGCAACATCTTCCCAATCTTCCGTCAAGGTGAATGGGCATTCTAATTGCCAAATAACTTTGCCAATACTTAGCATAATAAAGGAGGTTAACCATGTCTCAAGATAATAAAAATAATGATCATGATTTAAACGAGTTATATAGTCGTCTGAAAAATATGGATCGTGAAAAAGTTGATAAAACCTTGGCCTACCTTGATAAAGGTTCTCCAAAATTAAATTGGCTATACATCACATTGGCTGTGGCCATCATTTTCCTATTAGTTGGTCTAATCATGGTCTTAACACCAGATGATGACACACCAACAGATTGGGCTGCTCCAGAAGAATTAAACCTTCAAATCACGGACATGGAAAGCCGTATCAGTGAATTAGAAAGTAAAGTTTCAGAATTAGAAAATCAATAATAAAAAGCTGTGCTCCTCACGAAGGAACACAGCTTTTTTTATTTACTTAAAAATCCAGATTCTTTTTTGGTTACGACAGGCAATACTAATGCAAATGCTGCTATGAAAATTAACGCTAACACGTAGCGCATATTATAAGCTGGCATTGCCAATACGAGTGTGCCAATATGTAAGATCCCCGGCATTAAGACAAATACAAACTGCCACTGTCTTTTCACTAATAAATAAATGGCAACTGTCAAAATAGTAAATACCGCGATAGCCGGCAAACTAGTGATAAAAGGTTTTGTTTCCATATCATAAGGATTTTCTTTAAAAGAATAATCCTCTAGAAAACCACGTAAACCTTGCACATCGAATGTATAATTTTCAACATAGTCATCATAATAAGCCTTAGGTGAGTTAATGAAGTAGTGGAACATCACCGAACCAGGTAACCCATGTTCGTACCCATTAATATCCCATAATGGCCGTATTTGTTGTAACTGAGCTTTTAAAGCAGTTAATGGATATTTTGAAACCAAATGCCACCATGTTTTCAAAAACTCGGCTTGATTGTCATTAATAACTTCTTTGTTGTAGTCACTGTGAAATTTCACTGGATCTGCCATCGATGGAGTATATTTTTCCTGCCAAATCTCTAGTGGTAGTATTTCTTCTAAAAAGGCAACATCAGTTGCATCAATCGGCTTTTCTTCCGCAATAATTGCCCCCATATGTTGTACCATGATGCTATATTTTTCACTTGCCGATCCAGGTTCAACATTATAGCGTTCCATTAATGGCCCGCTGTACAAGCTGTATAGCGCTATTAAACCAACAAGTATCGCAAACATTTGTTTACGAGTACCCTGGATAAAAATGACCATCAATAAAAGGAAAGTTATTCCGACGTACAAACCATTATGTCTACTGAACATCACGACAATTAAGGTGCCTAAGTATAGTAGCCAAGACATTGGATGCCCTTTTAGCCAAGTCCCTTTTGTTTGGATTATTTGGAAAGTAAATAAGGTTAAGAGAAATAAAGCAATGTTATAGATATTATCTTTATAGATGGTCACCATATTTGGGACCATAACCGTCATCAAAACTAAACCTGCAATAATAGTTGAACTAATCCATTTTTTCAAACCATGATTTGCTAATATATAGGCGAAATATGCAACTGCAAATATCATACCGGCAACTTGACCTAGAGTGTATATAATTGGTGACTCTGTCAATAAGTATGAAATACGTAATAAGATTGTCGTGAAAAATGGATGCCAATCGGTTAAATCAATCCCACCCATAGCTTGTCCCCATTGAGAATAGGAATCAATAAACATATTCCCTGGTAAAAAAGCAATCATAAAAGGGATAAATACGAACACCATGGCTAAGGCAACATATACAGCGTACCGACGATTCTGTTTGGCTGAAAATTCACTTGCTTCTTTATATAGCCAATCCCTTTTTTTCATAGATAGATATAATAGTATATACCCAGCAAAAAAGAGGCCTTTGATAAATGAAATAATTAAGTAATAAGTTAATCGGATTGGTGGATTCAAGTTAAAGGATAGGATGTTTATACCAATATAAATTACAGCAAACAGTCCGAGTATCCACAGATTACGTTTTGAATATTCCACCTGTACATCCCTTAGAAAATATAAGGGCACGAAAAGTAAAACAGTCGTGAATAGTCCATAATAATCCAATGCAAACAACATTAAATTGGTGATAGCAATTACCGCGAGAAGCCAATAATTTTTTCTCATCAAATACCTCCCCACTGTTTGCTTATTTCTCTAACCAAATTTTTCGAGATACGAAGTTCCATATCATGACGATAATTGTCGCTAAAACTTTTGCAAAGATGTAATAGATGTTTGTAATGTCCACGAAGAACCACATCATCACTTGGTTTAAAATTAACCCCACAACTGAAAGTGCCAAGAAAATCATTGCTTCCTTATGGCGTTGTTCTTTACCGTACTTACTTTCAAATACAAAGGTCATAGATGCTACATAGTTAAAAATAGTTGAAACAATAAATGAAATGGCTGCTGAAATCAGATAATAAATATCAAAAACTTCCGTTAAAATAGTCAGTAAGCCAAAATCGATAATGGCCGCCGCAACCCCGACAAAACCAAATTTAATAAATTGATTGATTAATTTTTTCAAAATTAACTCCTTCTAAACCACTTAGACCAGTCGATCAATACATAAAGATATGTAAAAATCCCTAAGACAGTGATTGCTAGATTTCGATAAGTAAAATAGTAATGATGTTGGTTATGATTTTGCAAGATAAAAAACCAAACAAAAGGCACGATACTCATCATCAATAGCACGCTATGGTTCAAAATCTTAGCCATTGTAATTCCTTTAGACCAAACACCTGCTACTACTAAAGCGATAATGATAAGTGCTAGAACAGGCCAAACATATGATGGGAACATTGCACCTAGTAATTTTCTTAATATCTCAGAATACTCTAGCACTTCACCTTCAGTCCCACCTGTTCGTAGAAAAATTTGTTTGATCGCAGATTGAAATAGGTTTTCCTGCAAAATAACACTTCCTACAGCCCACTTAGCTACCCAAGTACCTGCATAACCAATTAGCCAAGCAAGTCCCATGTAGATAGTTTCTATAAGTACTGTGAAAAAGGCAGCCGTTTCTTCTTGATAACGTAACACATACCAAATAAAAAATGGAATGGCAAAAGTTAACAAAGGTGCTGTCAGCAAATCAAAATAATTGGTTACTGAACCGATTATAAAACTAGTAAACACCACATTATTCAAATTCAATTTGTTATGTATTTTTGCCCAAGTGAACCATAAGATGGCAACCATCAAAATGACGTAAACTGGCGTATATTGTAAGGATAAGGGAAAAATCCAAAAATGTATCATGAACAAAACGAATGCAAATAATCCTGCGAAAATTGGCGAAATTGTGTGACGTAATTGATGCATCACGGCAGCAAATAAACCAAATATTAGAAAGATATTCAAATAACGAATCCCTGTGTAACTCATAAACACAAGTAAGAAGCGAAGTATTGGAATATCCCCCATCCAATAGCGGAAGTAGCCATTATTCCATACAGCTGCTTGGAAAGGATTTAATCGATCATTATTATGTAACTTTTGGAAAATAAGATTATCCGTAAAGGTATCTAATTTTGTGCCAACAATATTGGGAATAACCTCCCACCGTTTCGTTTCACTCGCAATACTATTTACTGATTCATGCCAATTATCCATAATAAATCTGGTTGGAATCAAATAGGCAAATAAAAGAAAGGCATAATAAAAGATGCATAGGGCGACAAATGTCAGCCCTATGCGTTTTAGTACTTTAGCAATATCAAGATTAATCTTCATAATCGCTCAAACCTTCTAATTTTTTAATCGCATTAAATTTTGTATACTCAATTTCAAAACGTTGGCGTTCATTTTGTGTAATGACATCCAAGATTAAACCTGCGATAAATAAAATAATACCAGTTAAACCGATGAATCCAGCACCAATTAATGTTGGGAATCGTTCAACTGTACCAGTTTGATTAAAATCAATCCAGATAGGTACAAATAAAATAATTGCGATAAGTAATAGCAATAATGAAACTAATGAGAAGAATAACAATGGCTTATAATTTTTAAACAATCGACCGATTGTACGTAAAACTTTAATCCCATCAGATACTGTGTTTAATTTTGATTCGCTTCCTTCAGGACGGTCACGGTATTCAATAACCACGTTTTCAATCGCTAAGTTTTTGTCCAAAGCAAAAATAGTCATTTCTGTTTCTATTTCGAAACCTTGTGATAGAACTGGGAATGATTTTACAAACTCATATGAAAAAGCACGGTATCCAGTCATAATGTCACGGACGTTGTTTTTGAACAATACATTGATTAACCCTCTTACTGTACGGTTACCAACATTATGGAAAGGACGTTTGTTTTCTTCAAAATAAGTAGAACTTAAGCGGTCACCTACAACCATTTGTGCACGGTGAGCCAAGATTGGCGCAACCATTTCACGTGCATGTTCTGCAGGATAAGTGTCATCCCCATCAATCATCAAGTAACAAGCCGCATCAATATCACGGAACATTGAACGGATAACATTACCCTTACCTTGTTGATGCTCATAACGGACTATTGCACCTGCTTTAGCAGCAAGCTCTGCAGTATTATCACTTGAATTATTATCATAAACGTAAATCGTTGCCTCAGGTAAAGCTGCCTTAAAATCAGCAATCACCTTTTCAATTGTTTGGCTTTCGTTGTAACACGGAATTAAAACCGCAATATCGTCCGTCAAATTCATACTTTTACACTCCTCAAATTTTCATTTCAGTATTCATTATAATATAACCTAGCAAGTCTAGGCACTCTTTTTATTATTTTGGTCTTTCTTGACCATATCTGTGTCTTTAATGATATACACTGGTCTATTCTTTGTTTCTAAATAAATTTTCCCAATGTATTTACCAATGATACCGATACACAGTAACTGTATGCCACCTAGCAGTAAGACAATTGAAGCCATTGATGGCCACCCATCAGTCGGATCTCCAAAGATTAATGTGCGGATTACAATGACAAATATCGATAAAATGGCCACGATACAGGAAACTGTACCTAAATAAGTTGCAATAGATAAAGGTAAATCAGAAAAGTCTGTGATACCTTCTATCGAATACTTAAATAACTGCTTAAAAGACCAAGAGGTTTCCCCAGCGACACGCTCTCGATTTTTGAAAGTTAGGTAGGCTGTATTAAAGCCAACCCAGGTAAATAAGCCTTTTGAAAATCGATTATATTCGGTTAAAGAAAGTATCGCATCTACCATTTGTCGACGCATCAAGCGGAAATCACGTGCCCCATCAACCATTTGGGCATCCGAAATTTTCGCCATTAAACGATAAAATGTTTTTGCAAACAATGAACGCGTTGCCGACTCGCCTGCTCTATCTTCTCGCCGAGTACCAACACAATCCAATTCAGCATCTTTGACCAACATCCCATACATCTTAGGCAATAGTTCTGGTGGATCTTGCAAATCAGCATCCATAATCGTAACAAAGTCCCCATTTGCATGTTGCAAACCGGCATACATCGCCGCTTCTTTACCAAAATTTCTGGAGAAATGAATAAAGTGAACATCCTCATTTTCTCTCGATAATTTTTGAATCACTTGCAAGGTCTTATCCTTAGAACCATCATTGATAAATATATATTCAAATGTTGTATTCATCTCTTGTTTCTGTGCTTCCACAGCTTCAAAAAACAAAGGAATTGTTTCTTCCTCGTTATAACAAGGAACAATAATAGTTATCACGGATTTGTACTCCTTTTTCGCTTTTCTTTATTGTACCAAAAAACAAACGTTTAATTGCTACCTTCTGGCATGTTCATAAATTCTTATCTATTATGCTAACCTAGCAGTATAAAAAAAAGAGAATGGATAACGTTTATCCATTCTCCAAATTAAGATTTCTTTATTCTTCCATTTTCAAGATTTGTTGGAAAATTCCTTGAAGCTCAACTCGTTTTAATACCAGAATTGCTAATAAATAAATAGCATAAACTAAGAAGCCCATATAAATATTCAAGAAATTGGCAGTTAAATAAAATACCAATACATGACTTATAATTAACATCCATTCACTAGCATCACTCTTCAAGTTGGTAAACTCTCTTCTTGATACATACATATACCATAAGAAGTAACATAATGTTGTTGCCCATGCGATACCAGATAAACTTTGGGTAACCAAGAATACCACGTAAACAAATGCAAAAGCTGCTAATGCATATAAAATTGAATCGCGTATATATTTTTTCTCACTTCGTTTTGCCTTATATAAATTTGAAATCACAATTTTTGAAATCATGATATATGGAATTGAGACAAATGTTATAGATAATAATTCAATCGATGGCGTATAAGCAGGTAAGAAAAATTCAATAATCCACTTGAATACAAAGAATGCTAACCCACCAAAAATACCTAATAGTAAGGTTAATTGCTTAATCACATTCGCAACTTTTGGATTATCTGTTTTGGAAATCAAATTATAGAATACTAAAGCCACTGCATTCACGATTAAGATAATGACATTCAGTACAGAGTTTTGGAAAGAATATTGTGCGAAATTCTCAATTGAAAATCCCCAGTTAGCAATCCAAGAACCGATGTTACCAACAAACGTTAGTGACATATTGGCTAAAAGAATTAGGAAACCTACACGGAAAATGGATAATTTATCTTTCACCGTAAAGCTTGGATTGAAGCCTAATTTACCGATAAAGATATATTCATAGTATAGATACATCAGAATATAAGAAATCACATTTAAAATGATGTAGAAAATATAGTCTTCTGATTTAAAAATGAAAATTCCCGCTAAGAGTAACAAAATGTAAGAAATCGACCGGAACATTGAGGCAATGGTGAATGTATTAAATTGGCCCACTGCTTGTAAGAAATTCGATTGATACGTTGTTACATTTGAGAAGAAGGTAACGACTGAAAATAAAATCAAAACAGGATCCTTGGTGATTAAGGAGATAAGAAACATACCGATAAACATCATAAACTGGAATACATTGGCAAAATTATGTTCATTTCGTAGCACATTTTTATCTAAACTGTTGATATCTTCTCCCCCGTACTTGATGTATATCCCATCAGCAAAACCTAAGTGGAAAAGATAGGTAAAACTCAAGTATAAGGTATATTGGCGATATGATCCATATTGTGCAACTGTTAGGATGCCGGGCAATATAAATCCTACAATGAAGCTTGTCCCAAATCCAACGATATTAGAGAGTGCTACATTCAAAATATTTTTTAATGTTTTCATTTTTATCCTCGCAGTATATAATAGTCAATTTAATAAAAAAAAACGGTCCCGAGAAGATTCGAACTTCCGACACCTCGTTTAGGAAACGAGTGCTCTATCCCCTGAGCTACGAGACCATAGTTAATGTGTGCAATCAGATTTGCTATACTCCATTGTATCGCAAATCTGACCTTTCTGTCACACATCTTATTCAATTTTTAGATACGACGTAAAATTGCATTCACTACATAAGAAGTAAAATAATACGCTGCTTTTGGCAATGGTAATTTTTCTAAGTTGTAGTAAGTATTCCAAGTACGTTTTAAAGCGCCAATTCGGTCACTAGAAATAGACCCTGCTACTTGGCGGTAAGAATTCAATGGTGTTGAAATACCATATGCAGTCACACCCGTTTCTCGCATGATTTGTAACCAAGTTGCGGTATCTTGTCCTTTACGCACAAGAGGCATCCGGAAATCACCCACAACTTCACGGTCCAACATAACTGTTGAACATGCGATAGCTGTATTTTTCAATAAGCCAGTGTAGTCTAACGATAGTGGTACATTTGCTTTTTCTTTTAACACTTGGCCATTTTCATCAACCAAACGGAAATCTGTATATGAAAAAGCAATATTTCCTTCTTTCATGAAACGAATTTGTCGATTTAATTTCTCTGCATCCCATACATCATCTGAATCTACAAATGCTATATATTGTCCTCTGGCCGCCGCAATCCCCGTATTACGAGCAACAGCAGCACCGGAGTTTTCAGCTAAATTGATAACTTTGATTCGCTCATCTTCTTGCGCATACGCTTCAATAATTTCCTGGCTATTATCCGTTGATTGATCATTCACTAAAATCAATTCCCAATCACCGTAATATTGTTTTTGTACACTTTCAATTGTTGCACCAATAAAACGTTCTGCATTATAGACAGGTGTCACAATAGATATGAAATTTTCTTGAAAAGTCATTTGTGATACTCCTTACTTGAAATGAACGATTTTTAAACGCGCTTCATATAATTTACTTAGTTCAAATTGTTGTTTATACCAATCTTTATCTGTTTGACCTGATTCAATAAAAATGATGATTTCTTCAGGTGTCTCTGTTGCAGCACTGATGTTATTCGCCACTGGTAAATGTTGGCTTGCAAAAGATTGGATAACTTCGTTCGTACTGTTTTGAGCCACGGCAACACGAGTCTTTTCAGCCGGAATAAGTAACCAATTATGTAATGCCTCTGCATCAACTTTTTTGCCATCAACCAAAATTTGATAATCATCAAAATCCCATGCGTAATCATATGCATAAGTGATTTTTTTGCTGAAGAAATGTAGAGCAAATAAAATGGCTGTTGATAAAATAACACCTAAAACAGCACCTAGCACGCCATAGAATACTAATGACCCACCACTTTGTTGTGGTTGCAATCCTGATAATGTACCCGGTGTTGGAACCATTGGATTATCTGCTAACACTAAATCTTCGCCAATTTCTGGTGTAGATAAAAATGTTAATTCATAATTCTCGTAGAATGGCACTTTACCATCTTGTAGATATTGATAAATTGCCTCTGCTACAGCCAGGTTTTCTTCAGCTGTTTGCCCAACAAGTACACGCAAAGTGATTTCATCTGTAGAAGAATTACGTACCGCAGCTAAACCACCACGAAAATCACGTGTTTTTTCTAAACCAACGTTAGCTTGTGCTTGCAGTGTCGCACTAATGTCTACACCTGATGTTTCTTCTAATTCGGCCAAAACATCTGGACGAGAAAGGTATTCATCCAAAATAAATGAATTACCTAAAATCATACCGTCTTGGTTTACTGCGATAAAAGAAAATTCTGCAGGTTCTTGATCATAAACGGTACCTAATAAGTCGTATGAAGCTTCAATTTCTTCTGGCGTCAAGGTTTCATTTACTGCAGTTTCAGAAGTCACTGATTCCACTGCAGTATTTTCAATATAGCTCGATAATAACACCCGAGCACCAATCGTTATGGCCATCACAATGATAGTACCAATAATGATTTTTACAATATTTTTTATAAAGAATCGCCATAATTCAGCGATAATAGTTAGCAAGCTCATTTATTCTACCCTCTTTTTCTCTTCGTCTACTTTCGCTTCCATAATTTTGATGTAGGCTACAATTAAGCCAAAGAATACCCAATGCCATTCAATTAACATATTATTCGCACTAGTGATACTTGCACCAATAAAAATCAGAAGAAAAGCAATGAAAGCATTCATTGTATGACGTTGTGGTTTATTGACATATTTTCTTAAATCAAATAGTCGGTAAATCATCAACCCGTATCCTACGACGTAAGCTACAAAAACCAAAACACCATAGCCAACTAATATTTCTAGCCACCAGTTATGGATATTAAAAATATTATTGGTTGGCAAGGTACCAAAGGTTTCCATCCAAACTTCAATATTACCTGCACCAACACCAAGTCCGAAAGTTTTACCCACATAGGATAAACCATTTCGCCACATATTCATCCGACCCACATCACCAGATATTACTGGACGAGGTAGGATATAAATTAAATCAGTAATCATTGCTCGGATTGGTGCTACAAAAGTAACCATTCCTAATAGCACAATAATACCAATACCAAATATTAGGCCGATTTTTTTGCGTGGGAAATCCCAGCGAACATGTAATAAAGCATAAATAACAAAGAATAGGACCACCATCAGTAAGCTCATCCGTGACCCTGATTGGAAAACCAAAAAGGTTGAGAGCAAGATACATGCGAGTGTAATCAGTTTCTTTAGATTACTTTTAGTTGTATTCATCAATGTCAAATTCACAGGTAGTGAAGCCAACAGCATTGTCGCATAATCATTTTGATTCGCTAAATAGGTAATCGGTATACGTGTCCATGGTTGTGTAACAAAAGTAGAATACTTGTCTAATTTTTCCAAGTCCGCCAATATGTATATATTGGTCACTATTTCAAATAACCCCCATATACTTAGAAAGGTCAGCATCACCCATACAGCTTTCATTAAAGTACGCCATTGGAGATAATGGTTAGTCCACAAGAAAATACCCAGGACACTTGAAACACCTAACGTCAGTAGTACCATAGCCTGCAACCAAGAACCTAGACTTAAGGCCCATAAAACGGAACAAAATGCCCAAATCCACCAAAATATATATACGGTAACCATTCCGGTCGCATAAGAATTGATGCGGATTTTAAAAGCTTTACGATCTTTCAAAATAAAGAGTAGGACTATTGGTATAACCAAGAGTGAAAAAATTCTATAAATAGATATTTGCCCCACCGGTGATGTGACGGCTATTAAATTCGAACCTAGAAAAACACTAGATACTAATATGATTAAATAGGTTAACAAACTGCCATCGCCTCCTTTCGGCATGGATACTCATTACAGTCCATGTTAAATCTGATAATCATGTATTTTTCCAGTAAAGTAATCAACATATAGTTTTGCTGAGGCTTCATTTGAAAAACGTTTTTCTTCTATCGCCTGAATACGTGTTGGCGCATCAGGAATTTGCAATTGCGCCATTTCAGCTAATTTATCATACCAAACAGATGGGTCATCGTCTAACCCACAGGTTGCTACCATACCTAATCCTAGGTCCACTTCATCGGTAATAGTGTCTGACATCACAGTAGGCACCCCTGCACCTTGTACTTCGACAACAGTTGTCGGTAACCCTTCGGTAAATGATGGTAATAATAAAACATCCAAACTAGGATAAAAACTAGAAATTGGACTGATACGTCCAGTAAAAGAAATGACCTCATCTAATCCTTGATCTTTAACAGCTTGTTTTAACTCATTTTCCAAGTTTCCTGCACCAATAATAAAAATTTTAGCATCAATTTGATTATCTAAAATATATTTACCAATTTTTAAGGTTTTTTTATGATTTTTAACAGGCATCAATCGTCCTACGTGACCTATTACTATAGTATTGTCTGAAACACCCAAGGCATTTCTACCCTCAGCTTTCAATTTTGCATATGCCTCATCAGAATAGTTATAGTCACTGACATCGATAGAATTAGGAATGACCATGGATGCTTTTAAGTCTGTTTTTGAACCAAAAACAGAGCGAATAGCTAATTTCCCACAACCTACAAAGTCAGTAGTCATGCGTGTATTCGCTTTTTTCCCAAATCCATATAACAGTTTGTCCTTTAAATTCTTTATTTTATAGTCATTCACTAAATGCGCATGAATATAGAATCTTTGGACACCGAATTTTTTAGCAATCTGATAATAAGGAATCGCACGATATCCTTCAATATGACAGTGTACCAGGTCATATTTGTTTTCTTCAAAAGGTGCTGAAAAACTTTTGGTGAAAGCCTTAGTTCCTTTTTTCTTGGGATTTTGTAATCGGTATATTTGACCGCCTGTAGCATAGATTGCAGATTCAAATTCTGGACTACATTCATCATAGGTAGCTACATCAAAAATTACATTATACTCAGGCATTTGCTTTGCTTTGTTGAATATAAATGAGGAGATGCCTCCTCCAAAGCCACTCATCACATGTAAAATACGCATTTGATTTGCAGTGTTCGTGTCTTGCATTGTTCATACTCCTCACTAAAATTTCTCGTTTATGATGTCATACTGTCACTCAAAAAATTTATTCATCTCGGCTATTATACTATAAAACCCATAATCAAGTAAAAAAGGATAGGACATCGCTGT
>NZ_RKMG01000028.1 GCF_003797145.1 Aerococcus agrisoli
CTAACTTTTGGGGGCCTCTACAGAGCCAACGCTTTTTTAATGGATTTGGTCATATCGATAAGGAAAGGGGTTGGCCTGGACCAAGCCTTTTCAAAGTGAATTTCAGAATAGCATCTGATTCGGGACAAATTCTCAAAATCTTACACAATAAAATCTCATTCGGAACAGGTCCCACAAGTCTTACAGAATGAAAATTTAATCGGGATAAATTGGCGAAAAATTACAGAATAAAAATCCACTCGGGACAAATTCCAAAAGTCGTACAGAATGAAAGCTCATTCTGTACGAACAGAAAAAGCGCCCTAAATTTAAAAAAGGTTTTGGGCACAGTTGTATGGGAAACACACATAAGGAAAGGGGTTGGCATAGGCCAACCCCTTTTACAATACAATTATTTTTCTAAGTCTGGTGCCATGTAATCTTTGCCTTCAGGTGTTGATAATAGGTCAAAATCGAAGTGGCTACCTAGGCCCTTTTCTACGGCTCCGTGATAAACGTGACCAGCAACAGCAACGTCAAGGGCGCCAATACCGATTGGAATGACAATAGTAATGTCTTTTTCTTTGTCGTGCACGGCTTCTTTTTGACCAGTAGCTAATTCACCAAAATCAGCGGTGATATCATCGGGCGTTAATTGGCCTTCTTCGTTAAGCTTTTTCAAGGCACCGCGGTGTAAGGCTTGTTCTACGTGGTCGACGTAGATATGATTTGCTTTTAGGATAATATCGTCGGTGATTTCCCCACGTGAACCCATTGGCATGATGATGGTACCTGGTTTAATCATGTCTCCAGTGATAAACGGTTCGATGGCTCCTGTAACGGTAATCAAGACGTCGTTATCAGTAGCTTCTTCAGGTTTATCAACGATAATAATTTCCCCATCCACCAAATGTTCGACATCTTTTTTAAAGGCTTCAGCAGTCGAACGACGGTGATTCCATACGACTAGACGGTTGATTTTAAAGCGTTTGGTAATGGCAAGCACCTGCGTACGTGCTTGGGTTCCGGCACCAAATAAGCCAACGGAAATCGAATCGCCTAAGTTTTTGAAATATGAAAGGGCAACGGCTGTTTGTGCCCCTGTTCTCAGATTTGTGATGTAAGAACCGTCCATAGCGCTTAGGAAACGGCCAACGTGCGGATCCAACAAGAGAATCATCCCCGTCATGTATGGTAAGCCGGCAGCGTTACGTCCGCCGTCAAAACCACCAATCCACTTCATTCCGGCCATGTTCAACCAGTCGATATAAGCTGGCATTGCGTTCATATAACCCTCGTAATATGGATAATTACCTGTTTCACCTAAATCTAAACTGACTTTAGTGGGGTTGATCACTTTGCCTTCGCCCATACTGCGGTATGTTCTATCCACGATGTTGACGGTGTCTGCCATGGATATAAGTTCCCGGACATCTTTAACATTCAATAATAATGTCATTTGATCACTCCTTTTTCTATTTACGTTTTACGTTTTAGGGCAAAAAAAGCTGCACCTAAAAATGCATACACTCTTATTTTAACGGCTTATCGCATAAAAGTAAAATTATATCCTCCTTAGAAATCCCACCATAAAGGCATTTTTCTTTAGTTTTTGAAGGAGAGGGCATACAATGAATAGGAGTAAAAAAATACATGTTTAGAAAAGGAGCATCATGATGGAACAATTTGACAATATTATTATCGGGTTCGGTAAAGCCGGCAAAACGATTGCTGGTTTTTTCGCAAAACAGGGGCAAACAGTCGCTTTAATTGAAGCATCACCGAAAATGTACGGAGGTACGTGTATCAACGTGGCCTGCTTGCCATCCAAAAATTTGATCACCGCAGCCGAACGTAAACCCAAAGATGCGGATAATAGTGCCTACTATACTGAAGCTGTGCAAAACAAAAAAGCCTTAATCGCCAAATTAAATAATGCCAACTACCATAACGTAGCTGACCTAGACAAAGGCCAAGTCATCGACGGAACCGCCTATTTCCTTGACGACCATACCGTTGAAATCAAAGCTGACAATGGCGAAACAGTCCAAATCTCAGGCGACCGCATCATCATCAACACCGGTGCCCGTCCAAATATTCCATCCGACATCGACGGCTTAGCTGGTTTAGTTGCAGCTGGCGCACCATACTACACATCCGAAAGCTTGATGGACCAAGAAAACTATCCCGCAAGCCTAACCATCATCGGCGACGGTTTCATCGGTCTCGAATTCGCCTCCATGTACCAACAATTTGGCGCCGACGTCACCGTTCTAGCCCACAGCGACCGTTCTAGCTTTTTGAAAAAAGAGGACCGCGACGTTGCGAAAGTCGTCCTTGAAGCCATGGAAGCTCAAGGTATTCACTTTATCTTCAACGCATCAACTACTGCAGCCACTGTTGACGGGGCAAATGCTATTTTAACCTATCAAGTAGAGGATGGCCAATCAGACACGATTACATCCGAAGCCGTCCTTGTTTCTGTTGGTCGTCACGCGAACACAGCAAGCCTGAAGTTGGAAAATGCCGGGGTAGAAGTCAACGAACGTGGTGAAATCAAGGTGAATAAACACCTTCAAACCTCAAAAGATCATATTTTCGCAGTCGGAGACGTCAAAGGTGGCCCTCAATTTACCTACGTTTCATTAGACGATAATCGTATTTTGAAAAACTTCATTTTCGGTGACGGTTCATATAATCTAGAAACACGTTCGCACATACCAACCGCAAACTTTATTGAGCCATCATTTGCTTCAGTTGGTTTGACCGAAACAGCAGCCAAAGAAGCGGGCTACGACGTCAAGGTTGCAAGCTTGGCGGTAGCATGCATTCCTAAAGCCAAAGTTATCGGACGCACAACGGGTATTTTTAAAGCAGTAGTCGACGCCAATACCAAGGAAATTCTTGGCGTGCGTTTATTTGGAGAAGGTGCCCACGAAATCATCAACATCGTTACAGTAGCGATGAATGCACACTTGCCTTATACAGCTTTGCGTGACCAAATTTACACACATCCAACCCTAGCCGAAGCCTTAAACGACTTGTTTGCTGGCATCGATGCTTAATCATACATGCAGAAAGGACATGGCGCACTCATTTTGAGCGCCATGTCCTTTTTCAGCTTGTTAATAGGGATACGATTATTGAATGGCATTTCATTCGATACAAACCGGCAAAAAATTATTGAATGGCATTTCATTCGATACAAATCGGCAAAAAATTATTGAATGGCATTTCATTCGATACAAATCGGCGGAAAATTATTGAATGGCAGCTCATTCCATACAAAACACCCATAAAATTATGGAATGGAATCCCATTCAATACAAGCACAATAAACCTATACGAAAAAGGCTAGCATCATTCAATGATACTAGCCTTTTAAGCAACAGTTATTCACTTTGCGCGATAAAGTCAGCCACGGCAACACGGGCTTGGCTCTTAGTTAGGGCAACTGAAGTATTCCCACCTTGAGTTGAGCTAATCCAGTATCCTAGGAAGTAGACACGATTCAAGACGTAGAAA
Source organism: Aerococcus agrisoli (assembly GCF_003797145.1). GTDB lineage: Bacteria > Bacillota > Bacilli > Lactobacillales > Aerococcaceae > Aerococcus > Aerococcus agrisoli. Next base: position 3,505 of record NZ_RKMG01000028.1, read on the forward strand.
TTTGGATTCATGGGTTGCGCACTTGGATAAGTGGCCAAGATTTGATCAGCTTGGTCGGAAATAATCAAGTTGCGGCGGTATAGATTTCCAAGTAGGGTATTCGTTTTTTGCACATGACTCAAGCGTCCATCAAAACCAGTAGCGTTAATCAACAAGTCCGATTGATGGTGAATGCCATTCGCAACAACTTTGTAATCACCGTCAGCTTGCGGTTCGATAGCCGTCAAACCGTTAATCAATTTCAATTGGCCAGTTTGCAACAATTCTAAAATCATGCTGATAGATTGTTTAGGCACTTGTAAGTAAATCATCAGCATAATTGCTGACATATCCTTAGCGTAGTAAGCCTTGTCTTCTTGATTTAACACACCCATCAACTTGTTTTGCACACTATAAAATGACCGGAAGAAGCCTTGGAAGCGGCGATAATCTTCATCATCTTGGCGAATCGCTTTAGTGACAGTTTGAACAGAACCTGTATTAAAATTGTCCCAGACATGATGATAGTCAATACCGTTCTTAAGCAAATTTTTTTTCACCTGATCAATCACAACAGCTATTGGCACTGAACCATTATGTTGCACCCGTTGCGCCGCAATCCAATCATCATCGATGGTGAAGTGGAATTCTTCAGTCGTTTCCGGTTGAATCACCGCGTGAAATGGTTGGTGACGGAAGTAAACGTTCAATACTCGGTCGTGTAATAAATCGTGTTTCACAAAAAAGTTAATCAAATCAATCGTCGTTAAACCTGAACCTACGATACCAATTCGCTTGTAGTTATCCACGTCCGCCAATTTAGTTTTAAACGGATAGGGGTTGTGAATGAAATTCCCGGTTCCTTGCAATTTGTAGGGATCCTTGTATGGCGGGTGTCCGACTGCGAAAAAGACAGCATCGTAATTTTTCGACCAACCAAGGGCTTCAGAAAAAACTTGGTATTGCAAAGGGTCCGCATCCTTAGCCAAAGGGCGGTGATAAATCGCTTGGCCTTGGGAGTTGACGACTTGAAAATCCGCTACCTTAGCCGGGATTAACCGCACATAATCTTGTTCTAGATAAGGCGTGACACGTTCATTTACATAAGCCCCATAAATCGTACGCGGCGCAAATTCATTGGCCACATCGAAATCTGGGTAATGCGCGTTCATCCACTTGATGAAATCTTCGGAATCGTCATCGTTCAGTGTTAGTGATTTGGGAAAAGAATTAATCACGATGGCGTCGTCGTCCTCTGCATAGGGCATGCCGGCGCCTAAACGGGGGCGACTCTCATAGATGTCAACACGGTCGGTGTCTGGGTTAAATTGATACTGTTTGCTTAATTGTATTAGGACGCTTGCGCCAGCAATCCCAAATCCAACAATGGCTATTCGCATGATAGGACCTCTCTTTAAATATATTCGGGTTACGTGTGTTTTGTCACAAGCAACTTCAATTATTCTGATTGTACACGACTCTTGATCAAAAAGGGTGATGAAGGCTTGACCATTTTTCAATCAAGCATTATCAATAAAAACGATAATAGACGATTCGAAATGGAGATTTCCTGATTTTGCGAAAAATCAAATGATAACCTAAAAATCTGGCAAGTTTTTCCGACTAGCTATATAAAATGTTGAAATATCAAGCTTTATAACTTTTATCGTTTATTACTTATGGGGGTTAAAATACAATATTTGTATATTTATACGGATTTTTAACATGAAATTAATCCCGTTTTGTTATCAGACATGATAGCCCATGACGATTAGCGATACATGAGAGGACTATGAAAAACCAATGAATACAAGGGTTTTCATAAATGAGTGATTTTCTAAGAATATCAATTTGGGCTAGAACGCCTTTGTTTTTCTAGGCAGTAAAATTGAACAAGGCTAGTTATGTTTGGTAGATTTAGTCCAAGCAAAAAAGTTGCATGCAATTTTTTAAAATAAACAAAAGCGTTGATGAGAAGAGTAGTTACCTGCATCATTTACAGAAAGCTTGGAAAGATGAGACCAAGCATTGATGCGTAACGAAGAATGCACTCGGAGCTTTTATCTGGTGAAAGCTGGATAAACGGACGGACCGTTATCCCTTGTCAGTAAATTACTGACTGAGAAACTACTTGTGAGAGTAGTTTGAATAAGGGTGGAACCGCGATAATTGACCTATCGCCCCTTCTTAATAGGATTTTTTTCTATTGGGAAGGGGTTTTTCTTTTACAAAATTCCAGGTCAAGCGAATCAAAAGATTAGAGGTGCATAATGATTGAAATAAGAAACTTACAAAAAGCATTTTCAGGGACACAAGTCCTTAAAGACATCAGTTTTGATGTGAAAGAAGGCGAAGTGGTCGCAATTATTGGACCATCTGGATCCGGAAAATCCACATTATTGCGTTGCTTAAATTACTTAGAGCAACCAGATGGCGGACACATTCAAATTGACGAGGTAGTTGTCGACACTACTAAAGCGAGTAAGCAAGATATTCTCAACCTGCGCAAACAAACATCTATGGTGTTCCAACACTATAACTTGTTTAAAAATAAAACAGCTTTAGAAAATGTTACCTATTCACTTGAAGTGACCAAAGGCTATTCCAAAGAAGATGCCAAAAAGAGAGGCTTGGCTTTGCTGAAGCAAGTCGGACTTGAAAGTAAGGCGGATGTTTACCCCGTTACACTTTCAGGTGGTCAACAACAGCGTGTGGGGATTGCCCGCGCGGTTGCTGTGAATCCAAAAGTCATCTTGTTCGATGAACCAACTTCTTCGCTAGATCCAGAGTGGGTCGGTGAGGTATTGAAAGTTATTTCAGATATCGCACGTGAAGAAAACGCAACGATGATTATCGTGACTCATGAAATGCAGTTTGCCAAAGATGTGGCCGACAAAGTAATTTTCATGTCAGATGGTTATATCGTTGAAGAGGGCACACCTGAACAAGTCTTAGACCACCCACAACACGAACGTACCAAACAATTTTTACAAAAAACTTTAGTGAATGTAGGTGAGTTAGCATGACATTTGATTTAGGGTATATGATCGAACTATTTCCTGAACTATTGAAATATTTACCGATGACTTTGTACTTAACCATCGTATCGATGTTCTTCGCCATTATCATTGGTGCCATCTTCGCGGTTGTCTTAGTGAATAAGGTGCCGGTGCTATCACAAATTGTTCAGGTTTTAATTTCCTTCTTTAGAGGAACGCCAGCAATCGTGCAATTATTGTTAATTTACTTTGGTTTACCCCAATTGTTACCAATATTCACTGATATGTCCGCAGAATCAGCATCCATTTTGACCTTCTCCTTAAATACAGCAGCATACTTAGCGGAAGTATTCCGTGCAGCCTTGCTATCTGTTGATGAGGGTCAAGTTGAAGCAGCCATTTCAGTTGGCTTAAATTACCGTCAAACATTGAAGGGTATTATTTTACCTCAAGCCATACGAAACGCTATTCCAGGTACAGGTAACACCTTCGTTGGTTTGCTGAAAAATTCATCACTAGCCTTTACAATCGGGGTTGTTGAATTACTAGCTCAAGGAAAACTGTATGCTTCAAATTCGCTGAAATTCTTTGAAGCATATCTTGCCGTAGCCCTGATTTATTGGGCACTGACAATTTTATATACATTACTACAAAATTGGTATGAAAAACGGGCGAATGCACCGTATACCAGATAAGGGAGCAATTGAATGAAAAAGTTTAAAGCATTGGGATTAGGGATTCTATCAGCCTTGGTATTAGCAGCGTGTGGCTCAACTTCATCATCTGAAGCGTCTGGCGATTCTGCTGAAGGCGATAAAGTAATCGTTGTAGCAGCATCTCCGGATGGTTACCCACAACACTATATGGAAGATGATGAATTAAAAGGTTACTCGGTAGAAGTAATTGAAGCAGTAGCTGCTGAAGCAGGTTACACACTTGAATGGGAATTATCTGACTGGTCAGGTGTTGTCGCAAATTTACAAGCAGGTAAAGCTGATACAGCCGTTAACTTTGCCAATACACCAGAACGAAGAGAATCTTATACGTATACAGAAAACTATTTCTACGCACACACAGGTATTGTCGTTGCATCTGACGATACAACAACGAATACGCTAGAAGACTTAAAGGGTGAATCAGTAACAGGTGTTGTTGGTTCAAACTATGCAGAAGTATTGAAGGAATACAATCCAGATGACGCCATCACAATCGACTTCGTGGAAACAAATGCAGTTGCAATGGCCAATATTCAATCTGGTAAAACAAAGGGCTTCGTTAACGGTTATGAAGAATTAGCAGCCCAAATTAAAAATAGAGGTTTAGATGCGCGCTTGATTGAGGAACAATTTGGTGAAAAACCAGTTGGCTTCCCATTCAAGGACACTGAAGAAAATCAACAAATCATTGCTGACTTTAATGCAGCCATTGAATCATTATCAGCAGATGGCACGTTGGCAGAAATTTCTGATAAATACTTTGGTGTAGACGTTACTAAATCTACCGAAAACGCTGAGTAATTTACCCAGCATTTCGGAAAAATGAATCATTATCACTAGGCAGAATAGAAAAGAGAGGAAATAAACCATGACTAAAAAACAATTAAAATTAGGTGTCTTATTATTCGGAGCTGGCGCACACATGAACTCTTGGAAAGCTGAAGATGTGGCACCGGATGCATCAATCGATTTTGATCATTATGTAAATTTAACAAAAAAAGCTGAAGCAAATGGTGTAGATTTCGTCTTTGTAGCCGATGGTTTATACATCGATGAAAAATCAATTCCTCATTTCTTAAACCGTTTTGAACCATTAACTTTACTTTCTGCATTAGCACCAATTACATCTAAAATTGGTTTGGTTGGTACTTTATCAACTACTTACTCAGAACCTTATAATGTGGCTCGTCAATTTGCATCATTAGATATCATTTCTAAAGGTCGTGCAGGTTGGAACGTAGTAACTTCACCATTACAAGGATCTGCAGGTAACTACAATAAAGGTAACCACCCAGAACATGACTTACGTTACGACATGGCTAACGAATACCTAGAAGTAACAAAAGGTTTATGGGATTCATTTGATGACGATGCCTTTACACGTGACCGTGAAACTGGTCAATTCTATGACAAATCTAAAGTGCATGTATTAAACCACAAAGGTCAATTCTTCAATTCTCGTGGTCCATTAAACATCCAACGTACACCTCAAGGTCAACCAGTTATTTTCCAAGCTGGTGCAAGCCCTAAAGGTATCGAATTTGCGGCTAAACACGGTGAAGTTATTTTTAATGCAGCCGGTACTTTAGAAAAAGCACAAGAATACTACAAAGCTGTAAAAGATCAAGTTGCTGCTAACGGCCGTAACCCTGAAGAAGTTGTGATTTTACCTCAATTACAACCAATCACAGGTGCTACACCAGAAGAAGTAGAAGCAAACTACAAGAAATTACAAAACCTAATTTCATTAGATGAAGCTTTAGACTACTTAGCTCGTTTCTTCGACCACCACGACTTCAAACAATATGATGCGGATGCACCATTCCCAGAATTAGGTGAAGTTGGTTCAGACGGATTCCGTTCAACTTCAGACGCAATCAAGAAACGTGCGAAAGAAGAAAACTTAACTTTACGTGAAGTAGCATTAGAAACTGCAACACCTAAAGGAAGCTTCTACGGTACATACGATGAATTAGTAGAAAAAATCATCACTTGGTTAGAAAACGACGCCGCTGATGGTTTCATGTTAACTGAATCAGTTTACGGTGAAGACTACGATAATTTCTTCGATAACGTATTATCTAAAATTGCAGAACGTGGTTACTACACTTACGAATACGAAGGTGAAACATTACGTGACCACCTAGGCTTACCATACAAAGAAAGCCAATATAAAGCGTAGGATGTGACAATAAGCGTTTAGACCCGAACACTGGAAGACTATAGCAGTGACGCACGCAGTGTGGCGCAATATAGTCTGAAGTGGAGTTGGGTCTGCTTATTGGAACTCAACTTCATAGGATGTGAGTGTCGAACCCAACTTAACAGGATGAGAGATAAGCGTAACTTCAAACCGGGCGCTCAATCTCAAATCATCAAAGTCCTTCCCTAGGGAATATCAACAACAAATTGAATTTATCTATTATCCTCAAAACACAGGCCAACGCCGGATGCTTTGGGGATTTTTTGTGCATCAAATTAGTCATCATAGGCTTATACAATTCATCTCGTCCTACATTTAGATCCGGTGAAAGGCTAGCTCCTGCAACATTGTATAAATCACAACTAATAAAAACTAAAAATGGAAACTTGAACCTCTTGAAGTGTTCAAAATGAGAAAAAAAGAACACCAAAACACCTTGAAGTATTTACTTCCAAAAAAGTGAATACTTCAGCCTTCTGTGTGACGCAAATTTTCTCATTTTTAAAAGCAGAACCCCTTGAACTTTCCATTTTTCGCTTATTTAATATTGAATAAATATAATCCATCGCATATCATGCCACAAAAAAAGAGACCAGGTTTTATCCTGGTCNGAATAAATATAATCCATCGCATATCATGCCACAAAAAAAGAGACCAGGTTTTATCCTGGTCTCTCCTTATCTATCAATTATTCTTATTCAGTTACTTCGTATGTTGCGGCACGGTAGTATTGAGATACACCGTTTGGTTGGTTGATGACATTTTCTAGATTTGGATCAATTAGACTAGCGTATGCACCTTGGTAAATTGGTACAACTGGCGCTGCTTCTTGTACTAGGTATTTTTCTGCTGCTAGGAAATCTTCCCAACGTGCTGCTGGATCAAGGGCGTCAGTTGTTTTCGCCGCTTCAATGTAAGCATCATAGGTTGGGTCTGTGAAGTCACCTGAAGATAATGGTGAATCCGTAATGAAGTAATCAAGGAAGGCTGTTGGGTCAGCGTATGATGGTGTGTAAGTTCCATATACGATGTCAAAGTCTTTTGTTGCTGTGATTGCTTGACGTGATTTCAAAGGAACGTTACGAACGGTAATCGTTAAACCAGGTAAGTTCTTTTGTAATTCAGCTTGTAAGAATTCTGATGTAGCTTTTGAGGTATCTGTATCAGATGTTAGTAACTCAAGTTCTAGCGTATCTGTTCCTAATTCTTCTAGTGCTAAGGCCCATTCTTCTTGGGCAGCTTCAACATCGAAGGTTGTTAACGTACCATTTTCTTCACGGAAGTCTTCACCCGTTTCAGGGTTTGCCGCGAATGAAGCTGGAATCCATCCACCAGCTGGGATTGAACCGTCTGCTAAAATAGCATCCACGAAGGCTTGACGGTCAAAGGCTTGGCTGATAGCACGGTGTAAATGTACATTGTCAGTTGGTGTACGTGTCGTGTTAAATTCTAGGGAACCAATCATACCTTTCGGTTCAACATGCAATGATTCTGAATCAGCGTATTGTTGCACATAAGGTGTTGTGATTTCAGTATATTGTAGATCGCCACCTTCAAATAGGTTCACGTTTGTTGAATTTTCTTTAGACATTACCCATTTGATTTGGTCGATATCTACATTTTCAACATCCCAATATTCTTCATTTTTGGTTGTGGTCCATTCAATTTCGGTTGCATTCCAGTCAGTCACTGCGTATGGACCGTTGTACACGGTATTTTCTGCAGATGTACCATATTCGCTACCAAGTTCAGTTGCTACTGTATGGTTTTCAGGTAGGTAATAAGGTGCTGCTAGAATGTCAGTGAAATAAGGTGTCGCTTGTTCTAGCGTGATTTCTAAGGTTTTGTCATCGATAGCTTTCACACCAAGAGTATCGACATCGCCTTCACCATTGGCAATACTTTGAGCATTTTTAATCATGTAGAATTTGTTGGCGTTACCACCTAAAGTATCTGGGTTAACAGTTTTCTTAAAGGTATAAACGAAATCTTCTGCCGTAACTGGGTCACCATTGGACCAGTTGGCGTCATCACGAATTTTGAATGTATAGACTAATCCGTCTTCAGAAATTGTCGGTTCTTCAGCAGCAACCCCAAGTTCGTTCGAACCATTGTCTGCTGGACGGTACAAACCTTCCATTACATTAGCAATTGTTGTTTGGCTTGGCGTATCAGTAGAAGATACACTGTCTAGTGAGGCAAGTTCACCATTGACCGTAACCTGGATGTTTTTTTCAACATCATCGCCTGATGCTTGGCTAGCATCATCGGTACTGGTGTTGGCGCAAGCTGCAATTAATAGGCTGGCTGTGGTTAACGTTAGTAATCCCAATCTTTTCTTCATAAAACTACCTCTTCTCTATAAATTCTAATAATATTCACATTATAGCTTATTTATGAAAAAAAGCATGCTGATTTGCATGATTGCTGAAACAAAAAAACGATAACGCGTGATTGCTTTGCGTTATCGTTTTGTATGTATCATTATTTACGTTTGATTTTGCGTTTGTCCATTTGTTCTTCCAATTTCAAGCGATTGGTTGTTGATTTGATGAACAAGGTTTTTAGGGTATCGCTATCTTCATCGCGGATGGCTTTTTTCACCAAATCCAATTGATTTTCAAAATCTTTGATGGATTGGAGTAAGTATTTCTTGTTATCGATGAATAATTCGCTCCATAAGTCTTCATTGATTTTAGCAATACGGGTTAATTCAGGGTATGAGTCACCGGTAAATTTACCTGTTTCACGTTTTTCGTGATCTGAGTTCATCAATGAAATGGCAATCGCATGGGGCAATTGTGAAGTGAATGAAATCATTTGATCGTGGAAGGCTGCAGACACACGATTAATTTTCCCAAAACCAAGTTCATTGGCTAAGTCTTCAATAAATACTAAGCTATCTTCATTGTTCATATCAGTTGGAATTAAAAGGAAGTTGGCACCTTGGAAGACGGACCCTTGCGCGTATGCAATCCCACGGTTTTCACGACCGGCCATAGGGTGGGTGTAGACAACTTCGATATTATCCGGTACCACTTCTGCCATGTCGGCAATGAATTTTTCCTTAATCCCAGTGGTATCCATTAAGATGGCACCTGTTTTAAAGTAGTCATGGTTTGCTTGGGTAAAACGAACTGCTGTCTTAGGGTACAAGGCCATGATAGTTAAGTCTGTTTCAGGTAAAATATCTTTTCCATCAATGTAACCAGCTTTGATAATGCCCATTTCCACAGCGGTATCTAGGGTTGCTTGGTCATTGTCGATGCCATAGACGTCTTCATAACCTGCAGTTTTTAAAGCCTCTGCAAACGAACCACCAATTACACCTAAACCTACTATAGAAATTTTCATCATGATACTCCTAACTGTTTTCTCATATTTTTATTCCTTAATGATACCATGTAAGCCTTATGAATTGTAGCTTAGTCGGCTAAAAATATTACTAGTGGTTAAAAAAACACCCACCGACCATAAATTTGGTCAGTGGATGCTTTGTGTATATGCTTATTTTTCAACCGGTTTGAAATCTTTTTTCGCTAAGAAGTAAGATCCAGCCCAGAAGACGATAATTAATAATGAGATCACTGCGAATACGTACCAAGCGGTTGTGTATGAGGCAGCATCAGCGATTGAAGCGGCAATCAATGAACCGAACATCATACCTAAGAATAGGAATTGGTTCACTAAACCGTATACTTGCGCATAAGATTTTGTTGGATAGATTGCTGATACAACAAGTGGTGCTAGAACGGTACCATTGGCATTACCAAGACCGAATAGCACTGCTAGTAAAATGGCGAAACCATAAGACGTTGTTGTTGCTGCTAAGAAATAAGTTAGGGCAAGGGCAACGGAAGTCCAAATTGTTGCAACAACGACACCAAATTTATCAGCGATAGAACCTAACAATAGTTTACCCAAGATACCAACTGCAGAGTAAACGGAGATGATCAAGGCACCTAATTGTGCACCGTGGATACTTTGCATGTATGGAGGGAATTGACCTAAACCACCATTATTTGATAGACCAACGAAAACGGCACCTAATAATAGCAAGATGAAGAATGGTTTACGTACAGATTCTTTCAAGTTGAATGGCACGCGCAAGTTTTCTTTTTGGCTTGTTGCAGAAGTTTGGTTTGCTGTATTTGCACCCAAAGCTTCAAGGCCCATATCTTCAGGTTTTGCTACGAAGATAAATTTACCGACTAATAAGGTAACGGCAATCATGATGGCACCGTATGTCATGTATGATGCACGCCAACCGATACTATTGATTAAGTTGGTAACGATAGGGCTCCAGATAATACCACCAATACCAATACCAGAAAGGGCGATAGATAAAGCGAGACCGCGTTTTTCCACAAACCAATTTGAAATTAAGATAGACATGGCCATTGCAGAAGTTGAAAGGAAACCAAAACCTACAAGGATGGATAATAGATAAAATAAGAAAGTATTATTCACTAAACCAAAAGCCATATAAGCTAATCCATATACCAATGAAGCAATCATAAAGACCTTCGTGAAATTTTTGGCTAATAAGCCAGAAATCCATGAACCAAATAATACAGAAACACTTAAAATCAAGGTGTTAGAAATTGAAAATTGGGCATTAGAAATACCTAAAGCTTCAGTTACTGAACCTTGATAGATGTTTGCGATAGATACACCGGCTGGGCCTGTTACAGCAAGTACCAATACGGCACCAATCACGATACGCCAACCGTAGAACGATTCTTTACTTTTCATGTTGTTCCTCCTAGAATGCATTTTTTAACAAATTTTCGTTATACCTACATCTGAAGAAATTAAGGGAATAAATACATGCAATAGACAGATATAGACATAGAATAATTGTAAATCACTATGATTATATAAGGATTCAGAAATTATTTCAAGTTAGAAATATCTCTGAAATTCATAATAACGTTTTCAGTTTTAAGATTGCATTTATTGCAAAAAATATATCATCTTATGCACCCGCACATACCACTTTTATACAAGGATGTTCTTTTACCAAAATTTTAGTAGAATGTTTAAATACTCAGCGATTGCACTATGCTACAATATGAATAAGAACAAGATTTACATGAATTGGCGAATGTTAAAAATCGTCAACAGAATCCCAGACCATTAAGGAGTGAAATCATGGCTATTTTAGTTACAGGTGGTGCCGGTTATATCGGTTCACACACAACAATTGAATTAATCCAAGCAGGTTACGACGTAGTAATCGTCGATGACTACTCAAACAGTAAACCAGTCGTACTAGATCGAATCGAAGAAATTTCAGGTGTACGTCCACGTTTCTACGAAGCAAACGTATTAGATAAAGACGCACTAACCAAAATCTTCCAAGCAGAAGAAATCGAAGCGGTTATTCATTTTGCAGCCTTCAAAGCTGTTGGTGAATCAGTAGCCAAACCTTTGAAATACTACCATAACAACCTAGGTGGCTTACTAGCAGTGTTAGAAGTGATGAAAGACTTTGATGTGAAAAAAATCGTCTTCTCATCAAGTGCGACAGTATATGGGGTAGATAACGTATCACCATTAACTGAAAACTTACCTACTAGCGCAATCAACCCCTACGGCTACACTAAAGTCATGAATGAGCAAATCTTACGCGACTTGTCTGTTGCAGATGAGACATGGTCAATCATGATCTTACGTTACTTCAACCCAATTGGGGCACACGAATCTGGTTTAATCGGGGAAGACCCAACAGATATTCCAAACAACTTGATGCCATACATTACACAAGTTGCAATTGGTAAACGTGACCACCTATCCGTATTCGGTAGCGACTACCCAACACATGATGGTACAGGTGTACGTGACTATATCCACGTTGTTGACCTTGCGAAAGGTCACGTTGTTGCCATTGATCATGCCTTGAAACATGAAGGTGTTGAAACAGTTAACTTGGGTACCGGTATTGGCTACTCAGTTTTAGACTTAGTAAACACATTTGTTGAACAAAATGGCGTGGAAGTACCTAACGAATTAGTTGACCGTCGTCCTGGTGACGTGGCTGCCAACTACGCTGATGCATCATATGCCAAAGAATTGTTAAACTGGACAGCAGAAAAAGACTTAGCGGATATGTGCCGTGACTCTTGGAACTGGCAATCTAAAAATCCAAACGGTTATGCTGAAGCCTAGGATTTCGTCAAAACAATATAACTTAAAAATATAATTCTAGGACTAGTACAATATTTGTACTAGTCCTTTTGGTTAGGGGGAATTTTCGGCGATTTGAGGGCGTCAAAATTCTGTAATGAAATTGAAATCTTGGGGTAATATATAAGTCAAGGGTTATTCAAAAGATGTGCTATAATGTGGCATGAATAGTTTGTATTGGTGGGGGTTCTTGTGGGAAACTGCGCTAATCAAGGCCATTCTTACAAATCATGTATTGAGCAGCGTCATGTAATGCACTTGCATGTCTTGTTTCGGTGCACAATTTATTTTTACAAGGTGGGAAAAAGATATGCCAGCATGGCTTAGTAAGTTTATAGAGAAGTGGCAATCACAGTCCCGAGCAACACAGTGGACAATCATTGGTATTCTCTCAATTGCATTATTATTAATTATCATTCCATGGCGTGCTTCGGCTGATGAAAACAATCCATTAGGTATTGAAGCTTCATCACTAGCATTAAGTGGATCTAGCCAATATTCAGCAGAACCTTTAAGTATCTCAGAAGGCGCACAAGGTGTCAGCTTAGGGGATGCTAGTAGTTCATCATCATCGTCCGCTGTTAATCTCGATGAATCAGTGAGTTTAACGAAAGATGGCGAGTCTAGCGAAAACTTAACATCATTAACACAGGAATATGAAGCCTTTTCTTCTGAGCTAGCTGCATCAAGAAGTAATGATCCAAGCTACACTGCACCAAGTGTGAGTGGCTCATCATCATCGTCTTCATCATCAGCGACTACTAGTTCAAGTGCAGCAACAAGCTCAAGCAGTGTCACGGAAGAATCATCCAGTGTCGCAGCTGGTGGCAGTACATATACCGTTCAATCAGGTGACAATGCTTACCGTATCGCAGTTAACAATGGTTTAACCCTTGAAGAATTCCTTTCTTTAAACGGTAAAACAGAAGCCGTTGTAACACCTGGAGAGGTAGTTCGCGTCCAATAAGTAAATTTTATGTAAAGATTATATACATTAAATTTACATTTCTAGTTTTTTTACTAGCTTTTATATGAAAATAGTTGTATTCTAATAAAGTTGAATTTTCAATAAATCAGATTTATAACTGATATCAAATATTTGTAGTATAATATAAGAAAGTAAGGAGGGCTGATCATGGAAGTACTAAAAATTGCAAACTCACAGCCTAGAGAAGTCGCACGTCAAAAAGCAACACAAAATGCAGCAGAAATCTTACTAGAAATTAGAAGCAAACGAGGTATCTCTCAAGCACGTCTTGCTGAAATTTCTGGACGCAAACAAAGCTATATCTCACGCGTTGAATCAAGACAACAAAACATCTCATTGGCAACATTACAAGAAATCGTTGATGCTGTTGGTGGAAACTTAATCGTTAAAGTAGAATTATAATTTTTAAATCGCTGATTAATTGAATAAACACTAAAAAAGTCGTACTCGTTTGTGGCCTGAAGTTCCACAAACGAATGCGACTATTTTGTTATATAGGATACAAAATAGAGTACAAAATCACCATTTTTCTATGAAAATAAAAAAGATTGGGACCATATGATCCCAACCTCCAGCTTGTTCATTGACAAAATTAGCCAGCGACTTCTTCAGTCGTGTAAATTTCTTGAACTTGACGGTTTACATAACGACCAGATACCGGCGTTGCAAAGATTTGGTAGCCTTCTTCATTGATGAAAGCATTCGCTGCAACTAAGGCATTCAGTGCTTGCTCAACACTCGCAGCATCTAAATTCGCCTTAGGGTTCTTAATCGTTACCGTACGACTTTTATTATCAGCAGTTTTAAATTTTAATTCGAACACATTTGTTTCTTCAAACATGACCATACCTCCTATAGATAAAGACTTTAGCGACTAAACAACAACTTAGGCAGAAATCGCGTAACGTTCAATCGCTACCGCGTCCGTAAACGGATCTTCCACTAAGTTTGATACAGCGGCAGCTAAATTATTCAATAAAGCCGTGTCCGCATTTTCAACCAAACCATTCAAAGTGATGCGTGTTTCCTTGTTGGTTTCAGGATTTGTATACGTTAATTCAAGTTTCGCAGATTCAAAATTTTTCATGATGTTGCCCTCCAATTATTTTCTTGTAAGCATCCGGATGACTTACACTAATAAGAACGAAAGACCTACGAAAAATGACAAGCAGTATCCGCAAAATTTTGTCAAAAAACATACTATGCTAGAATGAAACTAAGCAAAACGTGCAGCAATCATTTTCACACGACCCAAAAAGGAGGTTACTTATGCCTGAGAAAAAAAGAGGGCCAATGAAATTATCAGAAATCGGGACTAGCAAACCGAGTCCGGCCAAACCACGCGCGACTCAGGACCGTCCAACTCCTGCAGCCCCTGAAAAGAACTATCAAACGCGGCCAAAACCACGACCAAAACAAGTAATCCAAGCCGAAGATAGCCCCAATCCAGCACAAGATTTGCTGGCTAAAGCGCAACAATTACGGGCACAAAAACCTACGAATGACCTGGATTTTGAGGCACCTGATACCCTTGATCAAGAGCGCCAAGCTGAGGTGGATGCGAATATCCAATCAGGGACCATTACCCTCATCGAAGTGCAGAAAAAGAATAAAAAACGATTCAATATCTATTTAAATGGTCAATTTGCTTTTGGGATTAGTGAAAATACCTTGGTGAAATTTGCTTTACATAAAGGTCAAGAGTTGGATACTGATTTCGTGAAAGACCTAAAGGAAGTGGATAAAGCTGATTATGCGTATCAACTAGCAGTGCGCTTTTTAAGCCACCAACTTCGGTCTGAAAAAGAGGTACGAGATAAGCTAAAAGACGAAGATATTGAACCAGCAGTTATTGAAACGGCAATTGAAAAACTACAAGCAGTCGAACTCATCGACGACACAGTTTATGGCCAGTCCTATACCAGAACAGCTATGAATATCAATAAAAAGGGGCCAAAAATGATCGAACGCGAACTGAAAAATAAGGGTTTGAATGATGAAGAAATTAGTCAATCAATCGCTGAATATGACCAAGATGTTATGCATGAAAATGCCTTAGATATTGCTGAAAAGTACTTCCAAAAACAATTACGGAAAGCTTCTCACCGTAATGCGATTCAAAAAACAAAACAATATCTTGTGCAAAAAGGATATGATTCAGATTTAATTCAAGAATTGATGCGTCAACTATCTGAAGATAATGAAGATGAAGACCAAGAAATGGCTGTTTTGCTGAAAGATTTGGAAAAATATATGCGTCGTTATCAAAAGCTAAAAGATAAAGACCGTACTTTTAAAGTGAAGGGCATGCTTTATAACAAGGGCTATAGCTCTGAATTAATTAACCAAGCGATTGAAACATTTGAGGAAAATGATTATTAACAAGTAATGTATGTATGAAGGAGGCTATTTTTTGACGGCAGTAAATCAAGATATTGATATAGCAGCCTTTGTAGGTAAGTCAGCTATAGTAGATTTAGGACCAGAAATAGAAGGGGTCAAAGTATGGGGACCCGAAACCAATAAGGCTTTTCTTAAAGTCTTCTTAGATTGGTACGATGCAGAAAGTAGGCGACTACCTTGGCGCGAATCCAAGGACCCATACCGCATTTGGATTTCAGAAATTATGTTACAACAAACGCGGGTACAAACAGTCATCGGTTATTTTGCCAGATTCTTGGCAGCTTTCCCAACTATCAAAGACTTGGCTGAAGCTGAGGAAGATCAGTTATTAAAAGTGTGGGAAGGCTTGGGCTATTACTCACGTGTCCGCAACATGCAAACTGCTGCCCAACAAATCATGACGGATTATGATGGGGTATTTCCAGATCAATTAGCAGATATCAAAAAATTGAAGGGGATTGGTCCTTATACAGCAGGTGCCATTGCCTCGATTGCCTTTGGTATTCCTGTTCCAGCGATTGATGGTAATGCCATGCGTGTTTTTTCACGCTTATTTATGATCAATGCGGATATTCAAAAACCGGCTAATCGGAAAATATTTGAAGCGATTGGTCAATATCTAGTGGACCCAGAACGTCCGGGTGATTTTAATCAAGCCATTATGGATTTGGGTTCTTCGTATGAAACACCTAAACAAGCCATGCCTGAATTGAGTCCCTTGCGTGATTTTACGTTAGCAACATTGACAGGGACTACGGATGACTATCCGGTGAAAAGTAAGAAAGCCAAGGCCAAACCGGTTTATTATCAGGCTTTGATATTGAAAAACGCTAAAGGGCAAGTACTGATTGAAAAACGTACCCAACATAAATTATTAAAAAATATGTGGACGGTGCCCTTGATTGATGTCAATGAGGTGCATGAAGCATTGCAAACGCCGGATGAAATGACGGGATACTTAGTGGCTGAAGTTAGTGAAAACTATGGTATTCAACCTGTCTTGATGAAAAAAGAAATAGGCTACGTGAAGCACATATTCACCCACTTGATTTGGCATATCCATCTTTATTACGGACAAGTGACTAGCCAAGATGAAAAACACATTAATCAAATGATTGCGGATGGCCAAGCTGATTATGCTTGGGTAGCACCACATCAGTTTGAGCAATTTGCTTTTCCAACTGTCCAAATGAAGATTTGGTCAGCGTATCAAGATTACGACAAGCAAGATAAATAAAAAACAAGAGCCTAGGACTGGATGTCCCGGGCTCTTGTTTTTTTTTGGACTATTATACTGATAGTCACCACAGTCTTTATCTACGACTTTGACACTACTATGATTTATTTCTTACGTTTTTGAGTGAGTTGACAATACCGCTCATACCATATATCCACATACTCTTTAGAAAAAGGACCTTTTTCTTCGTTAATCCAACGCACAAGTTCTTGTACATTGTCTTTTAAAATAGCATCAATATCTGCAGAATATTCCATCAATTGACGATGGTCTTTATATTCGTCTACATCTAATAGTTTGCGTTTACCGTCTGGAAAGATCTTGATATCTAAATCGTAATCGATATATTTCAAGGCTTCATCATCCATAACGTAAGGCGAAGCTAAATTACAATAGTAAGAAACACCATTTGGGCGAATCATTGTAATGATATTGAACCAATAATGTTTATGAAAATATAGTAGGGCAGGCTCTCTGGTAACCCAACGTCTACCATCAAAATCAACTACCAAAGTATGGTCATTGCAAGCAATGATACTTTGATCACTTGTTTTTAAAACCATAGAATCTCGCCAAGTGCGATGTAATGACCCATCGTGTTTGTAGCTTTTGACTGTGATGAATTCGCCTTCTTTGGGATTTTTCATCACTAAACCTACTTTCTACACCTAGCTAGGTTGAAACATAAATATTATATCATAATGCTATTTGAAAAAGTAGATAAATTGCCCATAGAAACAATCTAACAAGTTTTTTGAAAAAGTTTTCTTTTTGTTTAGTAGTTATTTGTTATATGATAGAATAAACATTGAGAAAAGTTTATAAAGGAGCCCATACATGGATAGAAAAGCAAATCGAAACCAAATGCTTTTAACGATTGTATTTATCGTTATTAGTCTGGTACTCGTGGGAGGTAGTTATTTTGTTTATCGCTCACGTCAACAGGATATGTTAGCAGAGCAAGCCAGTACGTTTTCGTCAGTATCAGTTAATTTTGATACAAACTCAAGTAGCACAGTCGATTATGACCCCGCAACATTGGTAGCTGCCTTCAATGAAAATCGCGCAGAGACTACTGCCTTAAGTTATTTATTCTATGTTCAAGATCAAGAACAAACCCCAACAATTACATTCGCACGTAACCAAGCAGGTCAAGAAGCTTGGACAGAGACAATCAAAACTCGTTTAACAGAGTTCGGTTTAACTGAACCAACTGTAAACAGTGTTGACTGGACTGGATTAACGACTGAAGATATTATTGCACAATATAGTGGCAGTATTACTGATGGGGATCCACAATTGATCGTCTTACCTTCATTTGTTGAAGAAGACTTCAACGCAGGTATCTCTGCTGAAGATCATAAAGCTAACTTGGAAGAGCTATATAATTTGGTCCGTTTGGATTTACCAAGTGCATTAATTGTATTTGCAGCATATCCACCACTTGACCAAGCATTAGAAGAAAATGATGACTACGCTGACTATAGACAAACAAGCCAAGATGGTATTAATGACCTAGGCTACAACTTCTTTGATATTCATACAGCATACGCTTCAGATCGAGATAAATCTGAAGATGTTACTTTAGAAAATTCATACACTGAAGACGGCTTTAGTGATGATGCAAACGACTTAATAGTAAACGTTGTGACACGTCACATCGAAAAAGCAACAATCGATGCAACAAATGGTTATAACGGCGAAAATAAAGATGTTCAAGAATTACAAGCTGCCCTAGATGCAGAGTCAGAATCAGAGTCAATTGCAGCTGAAGAGCAAGCGTCTCTAGATGCAGAATCAGAATCAATCGCAGCTGAAGAACAAGCTTCATTAGATGCAGAAGCTGAAGCAGCTTCAATTGCAGCCGAAGAACAAGCGTCTATCGATGCTGAAAATGCAGCAATTGCAGAATCAGAATCAATCGCGGCTGAAGAAGCAGCAGCGGCTGAATCATACTACTACGAATCATCAACTGAAGTTGAATATAGCTACACACCAGAACCAGAATCATCTACAACTGAGGAAACGATTGTAGAGGAAGAAGCAAGTTCATCTACATCTGAAGAAAGTGTTGTAGAATAAACATTCGAATAATATAAAAAGAACATCCAAAAGAGTGAATGAAAATGTTTTCACTTTTTTGGATGTTTTTCTAGTTTTTTGCAAAATTTCTAGTTAGAATAGGGGTGAGTATAAAAGAATGCGCCAAAAACCGCTTAGATTTGAACCGTTGGAAGGAAATGAACATAAGGCATTACTTAAGCCTTATGGATTTTCCTGAAACGCAGTCAAATCTGGTTTTTGAAACATATTTAAGAGTGCGCCAAAAACCGCTAAGATTTAAAAAGGTGGCCACCACTCAAAGATCGAAGGATAAACTATCTTTCGATTTCCCAAACCCACGTAATTTAACAATAATGAACAAGTACATTTAAAATAGAAATGAGGCAATTATGGCAAAAGAAATTGCAACTATCCAAGAGATTTTTGACTTAGTGGAAACTGCGGATCCCGAATTAATTCGTTTGCGTATGGCCGAAACCATGGCGTCAGATGCTTTCGATAAGCAGTACTATTTTGACGGCTTCTTAGGTTGTAGCTATCATCAAGACCATACATCATTTTGTATCTGGTCACCAACCGCAATTGATGTAGAACTACTATTATATGAATCGGATGTTTCGGATGAATATGACGTATATGAAATGCGCGAAGAAAGTGAAACAGGGACTTATTTTGCTCGATTAGAGGGCGACTTTAAAAATACGCCGTATATGTATCGAATTTATTTCCCAGACTCGACAATGACCATTACCCAAGATCCATATGCGCAAGCCGTAACCGTTAATGGTGGTCGTTCGGTTGTTGTGGATTTAGACGAAGGTATTCCGGATGACTGGGAAAATGATGTCCGCCCACCGTTTGCGAATGCTCGTGATGCGATTATTTATGAAGCAAGTGTTCGTGATTTAACATCCAATATGAATTCGGGTGTACATAAAGAGTGGCGCGGTAAATATCTTGGTCTAACGCAAGAAGGAAGCCGCACTGCTAATGATTATCCAACTGGACTCGACTACTTAGCCGATTTAGGCATTACCCATCTACAATTGATGCCTATGGCTGACTTCGTAACCGTTGATGAATTAAATGACCAACCCGATAATTACAACTGGGGCTATGATCCGATGCATTATAATGTGCCAGAGGGATCTTATTCAACTGCGCCTCGTGATCCAATCGCTCGTTTGAAAGAAATGCGACAAATGATTCAAGCTCTGCACAAAAAAGGTTTGCGTGTGGTCATGGATGTAGTTTATAACCATGTTTACGAACACGAACGTCATCCCTTGAATTTAACGGTACCTTTCTACTTCTTCAGATACCATAGCAATGGGGTATTATCGAATGGATCAGGTGTAGGGAATGAAACTGACTCAACACGTTTGATGTTCCGCCGTTATATGATTGAATCAGTTGTCTATTGGGCTAAGGAATTCCATATCGATGGTTTCCGTTTTGACCTAATGGGCTTACATGACATCGAAACCTTGAATCTAATCCGCGAAGCACTGGATAAAGTCGATCCTTCTATCCTTATGTACGGTGAAGGTTGGGATTTAGATACCCTTTTAGCCAATGATAAAAAGGCAATCCTACGTAATGCCTACAAAACACCGAAAATTTCATACTTTAATGACCAATTACGCGATGCCATTCGTGGGTCAGATTACGGCGATGCGGCTGACCCAGGCTTTATTACCGGGAAATTCATGACTGAACAAGCTGTCTTAGCCTCATTCTTGGGTGGGGGCAACTTGTCCAAACGAGATGCCAATATCATTCAAGCCCAACAACTTGTGCAATATATCGAAGTTCATGACAACCGCACCCTACGTGACAAAATCGCTTTGACCCATGGACAAGAATCTGTGCACTTACGGAAACGACGCCAACTGTTAGGAAATGCCATCATCGCTTTTTCAGCGGGTATGCCATTTTTCCATAGTGGACAAGAATTTTTCCGTACCAAACATGGGGTTCGTGATTCCTACAATGCAGGGGACGAAATCAATAGTCTTGACTGGGATTTGATGGCAATGAATATCGATGCCGTTGATTATTTCAAGGGGCTATTGAAGATTCGGAAGAAATACCCATTTTTCACAGAAAAACATCAACAAACTTTCATGGAAAATGTCACGGTTATCAAATCTGACTACCAAATTATTGGGGTTCATTACCATACTGCTGACCAAGAATTGATTATCATTTTCAACGCGCAGTTAAATGATGTCGAAGTTTGGATTCCAGAAGGTGGCTGGCGTACGCTTGCACGTGATAATAAAATTGTTGTGGATGAATTTATGCCATTAGTTCAAGGGAACGGTAACACAACCGTACCAATCTTGTCGACACTAATTTTAGAACGTGTGCACTAAACACTAGTCATAAAAAAAGGAGCCGAGAAAATTTGATATGCTCCCTCTAAAGTAGA
>NZ_RKMG01000029.1 GCF_003797145.1 Aerococcus agrisoli
ACATTAAATGTCGAAGAGCCATTTATATCATCCAATAAGTGAATTCCAAGCTTTTTAAGGCGTTTGCCCACCACTCGTTTTTAGTACTTTGTAAGTGATTGGACGGATAGCAAAAACTAAGGGTGCCCAATTTTGGCTTGCCTGACTGTTTACTATATAGTTTTGATAATCATTACATTTATTATTGGCAATCTTTTCATTTACATAGATTAGTGTTATTATAATTTTGGATTAAAAATATATTTTGTATTCTAATAGATTTTTCATTTATTGAGTGTCGAATCTATTTGTATACAAAAACTATAGAGGAGAGAAAATGAAAAAACATTATACTTTGTACGCTGTAACCATTGCATTAGTGGTAGCAATTTCTTTATTTATCATTATTCCTATTCCAGCTGTAAACGGCTTCTTTACCTTTGCAGACGTGGGTATTATCACTGCATCCTTATTATTCGGCCCAATTGGTGGTCTTGTAGTTGGTGCCTTAAGTGGTGGCCTAATTGATTTACTTTCAGGATATGCACAGTGGATTATTTTCTCCGCACTGATCCATGGTGCACAAGGCTATGTCGCTGGCTTGGCCCAAGACAAAGACTTGAAAAATCAATTCCCCTATTTTATCCTATCAATCATTATCATGGTTGTTGGTTATGCCCTAGCTACTTGGCTCCTATATGGTTCATTAGCTACTGCAATCGCTAGTATGCCTGCGAACTTCCTACAATCAACGCTAGGGGTTGTCATTGCCGTACTGCTTAGCAACCGTTTAAAACCTATCGTGAAAAGATACTTATAATTTCTTTTGATGATACGAACCAATTAGCAAACAAAAGACCATTACCCGAAAAATATGGGTAGTGGTCTTTTTAAATTCATCTACACAAGCTTATGGATCTAACAAATACATTGAAGAAACAGAAAATAGTGCCGGTGAAATTTCACCAACACTATTTTTATTTTTAACTATTTTCTAGTAGCAAACCTGATTAAAACCACCAAATTAGGCAATTGCTGCTAACGCTTCGGTTAATACTTTTTCGCCCTTCATCATGCCATAATCTTGCATATTGATCACATCGACTTTGACGTTGGTATCGGCCAATTTAGCTTGAAATTCTTTCAACATATATTTTACTTGGGGGCCAAGCAACAAGATATCAACATCCTTAGCTGCTAAGTTAGCATCTGCATCTGAAGCAGATACAGCAAAAATCTCCGCATCTACACCCTTTTCCTCTGCAGCCTTCCGCATTTTTGAAACGAGTAAACTTGTAGACATTCCTGACGCACATACGAGCATAATTGTTTTATCAGCCATTTTATTTTTCCTCCATTTTTTGGTATACATCAATAATTTCTTTTGCCATATCTTTAAAGGCGATTGCCGTCATCAAATGATCTTGCCCATGAACCATTAGCAGTGATAATTCAACCGAATTGCCACTTGCTTCTTCGGTCAACAAGGATGTTTGTGCATGATGAGCCTTAATTAATGCAGCATCCGATTCCTTCAACAATGCATTCGCCGTTTCAAAGTCACCTTCTTTGGCAGCTGCCATTGCCTCTACTGCCTTACCCTTTGCATCACCGCCGTGCATGATAAGTTGCATAATTACTTCTAAGTTTTGTGGTTCTGCCATAGTCCAATTCTCCTTATGTTCATGCGCTATTTATTCCAAAGCACTTTGTATATAATGTATAGACATAATACGTGTAATGTTTATACATTTGTTTTCTATAGACATATATTACCACAAATACCTCATAAGTAAAACCCTTACATCCTTGAAATGGCAACTTTTTACACAAAAAAAGTCCAAACCACTTAGTCTGGACTTTGTGTCTGTTTACATGTACACGATGCAAACAAACCCTATATGTATAACGTACTTATTCCCCACGGTAACGTAATTTTAAGCCATTCAAAAAATTACGCGCATATCGGTCACCACAAGGTTTGTAATTACGGTGCCCTTCCTTACGTAAGACAGCCCCTAATTCGCTCTTTGTTAAACGACCACCTGCTTCGACCATGATTTCATGAACTTCATCAGTTGTCATAGACAAAGCAATTTTCAATTTCTTCAATAGTAGATTATTGACGTTTTCGTCATTCAACTCAAGTTCTGGCTCAGGTGCACCCTCACGTACACCTCGTTGAGACGTAATCATACCATTTAAGAAACGTTCCAAACGTTCATTATCTAGTACTTCCTCATAAATACCCTCTTCATCGCGCGTTGTCAATGCTCTCACTTGTTCCGTTGTTACTGTTGCGCCACCCATACCAAAGATGGTCACTACGTCGCTATCCTTAATATCTAATGCATATCGTAGACGTGTCAATCGATCATTATTATCCATACTTGTCACCCTTTCCTGTCAGCCTATTATAACAGATTAGCCTTCTCTTAGTCCGTCTTCAGGCGTAATTTCTCTCAGGATACGACAAGGGTTACCGACCGCAATGACATTTGCTGGTATATCCTTAGTGACAACACTGCCGCCACCTATCACGGCATTATCTCCAATCGTCACACTAGGCATCACTTTTACGCCGCCACCAATCCACACATTATCCCCAACCGTGATTGGTTTAGCATATTCCAAACCTTGATTACGTCGCTCAGCGTCGAGTGGATGTCCCGCAGTATAAAAACCACAATCTGGCGCAATAAAGACGTTGTCGCCAAAGGTCACCTTAGCGCCGTCAAGGATCACACAATTGTGATTGGCAAAAAAGTTATCCCCAATTTCAATATTGCTGCCGTAATCACACCAGAAAGGCGCTACAACCGTGAAGTTATCCCCAGTTTTACCCAACAAGTCTTGCATAATCTTGGTTTGCCCCGCTACATCCGACGGGCGTGTTTGATTAAAATCAAAACACAAATCCTTGGCCACTGCCCGTTCTGCAATCAATGCCTCATCGTAATTCGCATCATACAACAATCCCTCTAGCATCTTTTCTCGTTCAGTTAAACGCATCATCATTCCTCGCTTTCGCAAATATTCTTACCCCGATTATACCGAATCTGATACCTACAATGCGAAAAAAACAGGCAAATTCAAGACGAATTTACCTGTTTAGATTAAAATTTTTCCTCAAGATGACCGTTATTTCTGTCGCCGACACAAGGGCGTCTACCTCTTTAGCATTCTTAAAATAACCGATATTAACATATGAATACGTCGTGTCGAAAGTCTTATAAAATAACACTAAATCAGTATTGGCCCACAAGTATAAATGGCCCTTTTCCACTGTGCCCACTTGCTGAGCTTTTAGTGATGGTAATTTTATTGGTATTGAACCAACCTTTTCTTGCCCCATAAAATCACGTAAATCTATAGTAAAAGGCATGGCATCAACCAGTATCTCGGTCAGTTCATTTTCATAAAATACAGCTTCATAGGTGCGGTCTGCCGTTTCCAATAATACATCAAACATCAGTTATCCCCACTTTCAGCCAAATCAATGTGCTTGATTAATTTGGCTGGCACCCCACCTACGACTGTATTGGCTGCAACATCTTTGGTGACCACAGCACCAGCCGCCACGACAGCACCATCACCAATCGTGACACCTGATAGAATCGTCGCATTTGAACCTATCCACACCTTTTCCCCAATATGAATGGCTTTTGGATGCATGTCCGCCCGTTTGTCAGGATGCAAATCATGATCTAGGGTCGCCATCACAACCCCGTGGCCAATTAATGTACCGTCACCAATGAAGATGCCTCCTTGGTCTTGGAACTTGCATCCGGCATTGATAAACACATTCTTTCCAAGGTGGATATTCTTCCCAAAATCCGTATAAAATGGTGGAAACATCGCAAAGGATGGGTCAATCTCTTGGCCAGTTAATTCAGACATCAAGCGCCGAATTGTATCTCCCTCATTATATTGGTTGTTGATTTTACTAGTAATTTTTTGGGCTTGACCACTCATTTCATGCATAAATTGATGGAATTCTGAACCGCCTACAATCACTTTCTCTGCTGCCACATGTGCCAAATAATCATCCAACATCTTCATCTCAGCTCATCCTTTCGCTATTTTTATAGTGATTATACGTAGTAAAATCATAAATAACAAATACCTATTTATGATAGGTAAACCTAACATTTTGTTATGGTATAATCATTGCAAAAAGGAGGTACTCAAGTGGACATTAGAGTATTACGCTATTTTCTAGCCATCGCCCGAGAAGAAAATATTACAGCTGCAGCCAAAAGTCTGCACGTTTCACAACCGGCCTTATCGAAACAAATGAAAGATTTAGAGACAGAATTAGACAGCCAATTATTGATTCGCGGTAATCGGCAAATTCAATTAACCGAAGCAGGCAAGTTGCTGAAGAAACGCGCTCAGGACATCATTGCCCTAGTCGATCGTATTGACAGTGACATTCATGGTGACCACGAGGAGATTGTGGGCGAACTTCACATTGGTGGGGGTGAATCGGACGCCATGCGCCTCGTAACAGCTGCCATCAAACACTTAAACAGTGAGCATCCTAATATTCGATATCATCTATACAGTGGCATCGCTGAAGATGTCATGGATCGACTCGATCAGGGATTACTAGATTTTGGCCTGATAATAGGGACAGTCCACAAGCAGGCGTATGACTTTTTAACCTTACCCAAAGTGGATACTTGGGGCTTATTGGTGCCAGCAGATAATCCTTTGGCTATGGAGAAAAGTATACACCCAAAAGATTTAACGAATCTGCCCTTGATAGTGTCCAAACAAGCATTTGTCAACAATGAATTTTCAGGTTGGTACGGAGAGTCGCTCGATAAGCTAAATATTGTCGCCAGCTACAATCTCATTTACAACGCCTCTTTACTAGTAGAAACAGGGCTTGGCTACGCCTTAGCACTTGATAAATTGGTGAATACGACGGGTGCAAATAGCCCACTATGCTTTGTACCCTTATCACCCCAACTTACCGCACCTTTACAATTGATTTGGAAAAGTCATGACCACCTGTCCCCTGCTGCTAAAGCTTTCCTAGACGTCTTACAGCAACAATTAGAAGGATAAAATAAAAAATCCCACCCTAGATCACTATGGTGGGATTTATGACTATGTTCTATTTTGTTAATTCTGCTTTCAAAGCATTATACATTTCTTCAGTTCCCATACCAGTAAGGATTGGTAATCCTGAAATAACTTTATCCTTAATCTTATCGGGCACTGCGGTCGTTGTTACTACTGCATCATAGTCATCAATTCTATTTACTTCGGA
Source organism: Aerococcus agrisoli (assembly GCF_003797145.1). Lineage (GTDB taxonomy): Bacteria > Bacillota > Bacilli > Lactobacillales > Aerococcaceae > Aerococcus > Aerococcus agrisoli. The sequence goes on from NZ_RKMG01000029.1 coordinate 5,261, forward strand.
TGCAACTTTAGATTGAACGATAGTTACTTCTTTATCTAAACCATTTGATTTTAACCAATCTTTCAATTTGTTAGTAACAATCGTTGATGTCGCAATACCTGACCCACACATAACTAATAATTTTTTCACACTTTCCACTCCTTGAATTTATTCTGATACTTTTACTGTTCTTACTTTATTTACATAGTACAAACCACCTAGGCAAGCAATAAAGATAATACTAATCGTCACCCAAGGCATATATTGTGCTGATAAAATGTATAGAAGTGTAGGCCACAACCCGCCTTCTACCATTGCTGTAATTGAACTATTACCTCCTAAATCAAAATTAGAGGCTTGTGCTGCAATTGTAACTAATGGTGCCGCCCAAGAGGTAATATATAAGATAGAAGCCATATATAATGTACCTGCTACAACTGTACGAATTAAGTTACCTCTGAATACAGGTGCCATTAGACATACAGCGTACGGAATAGTTGCTAAATCGCCAAATGGAATAGTAGTATTTCCGGGTAATAGAAACGCTAAGCCAATTGTAATTGGAACAAGGAGTAAAGAACTTGATAATACCGCAGGGTGACCTACAGATAATGCTGAATCCATACCAATATTTAATTCACGACCTGGAAAACGTTTTTTAACAAATTCATTTGCCGCTTCTGATATAGGTGTTAATCCTTCCATTAATAAGGCTACCATGCGTGGTAATAACATCATAACTGCAGCTAAAGACATCCCAAGACCAAGTGTTGCACCTAAATCATATCCCGCTAATAGTCCCATACCGATACCAATTAGCAATCCCATTACAGTGGTTTCACCAAAAACACCAAATTTATCTTGAATTGTTTCTGGATCAGCTTTTAATTTGTTAAAGCCAGGTATTCTATCGAATAACCAATTCAATGGAATTGCTATTAGAAAACCTGGTGCTGATGTACCATGTGGAAATGTAATATTTGGATATCCATAGAATTTCTCAATTGTAGGGGCAATAATATCTCCTAACAAGTACATAAGCATCAAATAAGTCACCATTGCAAACAAACTTAGTACAAAATTTTGAGTTACAGCATGTACAAGTGAGGCTACAAATGCAGCATGCCAAAAATTCCAAATATCCACCATCAATGTTTTAGTCAACCCAAGAACCAATAACAGGATGTTAACACCAATACCTACTGGAATTGCTAAACTTCCCAAGACAGTTCCGTAGGAGATTGCTGAAGCGGCTGGCCATCCTACATCAATAGTTGTTAAACTTAAGCCAAAACGATCAACCATTTGTTGAGCTGCTGGTCCTAAGCTACTGCCTAATAAATTGATTACTAAATTTAAACCAATAAAGCCAATCCCTACTGTAATACCTGCAATAAAAGCTTTTCTAGGTTTGGCACCAAGTATTAACCCAAATATAAAAATTAAAATTGGTAGAACTATCGATGGACCCAAATCAACAAACCCTTGTAATAAATTTGCCATTAAAATTACCTCCCTTTATTAAATAACGTTATTAGTTTTTAGAATTTTAATCATCTCTTGTTTACTTTTTTCAGAGTCTTCCAAAGATAAAATTTGGTCAATACTTTCATTATTTTGCATCAATTCCACTAATTTTTGTAACATTTCTAGATGAGATTTTGCTTCTTTTAAAGCTAGCATAAAGACAATTCTCACCGGTACCTTTGTGGTATTATCACCCATTTGATAAAATTCCACTGAATTTTTTAACGTTAGAATAGCTATTTGAGATTCATTTACATGTTCTATATCGGTATGTGGGATTGCAAATCCTATACCATTAACTAATAGTCCAGTTGCAAATTCCTTCTCTCTATCTTGAATTGCTTTTTTAAATGATTTTTTCACAATACCTTTTTCAATTAAATCATCAGATAAAAATGACAAAACATCTAAATCACTTTTTAAACCGCTTACATTAAAATGTATTACTTCATATTCAACCATTGTCCACCTCCAAATTTTAACTTACTCACCCATCAATAGAATATTGCATAATCTTTTCCTTTTCCGATTCTGATCCCAATCAACAAAGTAAATGTAACCTACGGAACCAATCTGTAATTCTCCATCTTTTACTATAAATGTTTCACTTGAACCAAACAGTGATGCTCGAATGTGCGCATCAGCATTTAAAATACTAGACCTGTCATTAGGATACGAATCACCGTGTATCTTGCTTATTTCTTCCATAAATTTAACATGTTCTTCACCAGGATAAATGTAGTCAGATTCGGTTAATTGTCTTGGAATTAATCGATCTAGCATTCTATTTAAATCTACCTGCAAATACTCATATCCATTCCAATCAACATCATGAACATATTCTTCAAAAATTATTGAGCAAGTAGTATGTGGGGATGAAATAACGACTTGCCCATTTACTAACCCACTAGATATAACCATTTTTTTTACTTCATCTGTTATTTCATGATATGTCACATTTTTTCCAGATGATTCTAATGAGAGAGTTTCGTGTTTAATAATCAAAGCATCTTTCCCTCCTAATTATTTATATTTTCATCTAATAGTCGTATCAAATGTATTAATAAGTAAAATGATTCTGCATGATTAAATTTTATTTCGTGTACTTCCAAAAGGTATTGTTTAATCTTTTGTACAATTTTACGTTGGCTAGAATAGAGTCTGGCTGACGATTCATACAATTCCAATATATTTTCATCTTCTTTATTGTTGGGATTGTCTTGTTGTAATTGACGGAATAAGAAATATCTAAGATGAACAATAAATCTAGAATAATTTACAGTATTTTTATCTAATATCTGGTGGCTTTCTTCTTCCACTATTTTTACAATATCACTAAGTATTTGACTCAATCTAATAGTCTCTTGAAAGCTGGTGGAATCTTTTAAACCATTCACAAAGTATAAAGTAATAAAAGCTTTTTCAGATTCTGGCAATTTTGTTTCATATTTTTCATTAATATAATTTACTGCTTTATTTGCTAACTTATATTCCTTGGGATATAAATATTTAATTTCGTAATGAAAAGGTTGCAATGGAATATCATTATCGATTTCTCGTTCAAAGCTGTACTGTAAATGACTAGCTAATGAAAAAACAAAAGATTCATTTAATTCTTCACTTAAATCCTTCTTTGCTAGTTCTGAAATTTCATCAGCCATTATCAATATAGTTTCATCAATATCCTTTAATTGTTCTAATATTTTTTGTTCCTGAACAGTTGATTTCATACTATAGATAGTAGTAATCAACTTATTATCAATGCAGTCCCCTTTTTTCTTGCCAAATCCAATCCCTTTACCTAATGCAATAAACTCATTCTCTTTATCATCTCGAACCAGAAGTGCATTCTGATTCAAAGATTGAATTATCTTCAAGATAACACCCCTTTCATTAAAAAAAGGCATAAATAGAACTCCATAAGACTGGAATTATATTTATGCCTAATTAAATAGTTACACAAAATATTTTAATTTACTTCTTTTTCTTATTGTAAATCAATATTTTATTTTTTGCAAGCGTTTTCTAAAAGGGTGATTATTTCGCTTCTATTCTCCTATGACTGTAATTGAACATTTTCTAGTTCTAGCTCTTGTTACATCGAAATCTACAAAATATACATAACCCGTTGTACCTACCCCTAACTGCCCATCTTCAACATCGAAGGTTTCGCTAGATCCGATAATTGTGGCTTTTAGGTGAGCATCTCCATTCCAAAGGGCTGATCTATCTCCATTTGGTAAATATTCTGCAGCATTTGGCCATGACTCAACTGCTCTATAATGTTCTTCTCCCGGGTAAATATATGTATCTTTAGATACATGTTTAGGAATAATTTTTTCTAATACATTATTTAAATCAACTTGAAGTGATTCAGTCCCAGTTTCATCTATATCGTGTGCAAATTCTTCATAAAACACAGCACAAGTGGTATGTGGGCTAACAACTGTAACTATACCTTCTCTAATTCCACTATCTTTTATCGTTTTACGAACTTGGGCTGTAACATCAATATATGTTGGTAGTATACCTTTCGATTGTAGTTCAATTTTTTCTCTAAATACCTTCATAGAATCTCCTTTCTAATCATTATTAAAGGCTTCATAAGCTGCTTCAATCATGTTAACTAACATCTCTTTAGGATTTACTGCATTTGTAATACCACTAGTGCACCCTGTCCCATCTGCTTTCATTTTAATTATGTTATACACATCTTCTGGAGTACTTATCCCTGCTGCTTGCATAATTAAAATATTTTTATCAACTTCTCTGATTGCACTATTAGTTTTTTCAACATAACTAGCATTACTAGTCTTACCTGTACCTATTAATTCTGTCGGTTCACATAATATAATGTCCGGTTTCAACATTGCTAACGCTTTTGCCTCTACAATCGAATCTGCGCATAAAACTGTAATTATGCCTAAATCATTAGCTCGTTGAATTGATGAAATTATTTCGTTTAATTTTAATGGTTGCTCGGCATGATTTAAAAAAGTCGCACGTGCACCAGCGTTATATAAAGATTCGGGAAGAATATGGCCCATCCCTCGGCCGGGAATTATGCCATCCATGTGTTGCGAAGTAACAATAATGTTATGTGTAGATTTTGATATCATTTCGATATCCGCAAAAGGAGCTGTAACGAATATAGACATTTCAGGATATTTTTCAGCTTGCTTATCTGCTTCAATCGCTAATTCTAATAATTCCTTGCCATATAAATATGATTTTGGATTAAACATGAAAAATGGACGCTTAATATTTAATTTATTCATTGTTCTCCCCCTTTATTTCTACTCTTTGCGTTTGAAACACATCATAATAATGACTCAATATAGATTTCATTTTTTGATTTGCAATTTCTTTTAATTCAATATAATTTGATGGTTTTTCATTTTGAATCTCTTGCAATGCACCATTTATAAAATCTGAATAGATGTTTATTTTTACAATGCCACTAATTGCACAACGATTTAAATTTTCATCACCCGTGGATGAGCCGCCATGTAACACTAGGGGAATATCAGTCATATTGGCAATTTCATCCAATCTTTCAAAACTTAATTTCGGCTTTCCTTTATAAACACCATGAGCTGTACCTATAGATACCGCTAAGGAATCTACCTTGGTTTCTTCAACAAATTGAATAACATCATTAACCTCAGTATAAATAGAGTGGGTAATCTCTGAAGACTCTGAATTGTCATTTGCCCCTACGTGACCAAGTTCGGCTTCTACAGTTACGCCAAATTGATGAGCGTAATCTACAACTTTTTTGGATATCATAATATTATCCTCAAAAGATTCTTCAGATGCATCTATCATTACTGATTTGAAACCTAATTCAATTGCCTTAAAAATATATTCTGTATCTGCTCCATGATCAAGATGCAAAGCAATAGGTACTGTAGCTTTCTCCGCGAAATATTTTCCAATTAGAGATGCTTCCTCAAGCGACAAAATATCTTTATGTGATTGTGCAAAAGCTAATATTAACGGCAATCCCCTTTCTTCCGCTACCTCAACATAGGCTCTTGCCGAATCAAGATCAATAAAATTTGTTGCAGGTATCGCAAATTTACGACTCTGTGCTTCTGCAAATAATTGTTTCGTATTTACTAACAAAATAAACACTCCTTTTACATTTGTTAAACTCGATATCATATGTTATGGTATTATCATAAATATAACAGTAAGCGTTTACAACTGTATTTTGAGCTTTTTATTATAAGTATCAAAAGTCAATTAAGTTATCCATAATGATGGGAGTTTTACATATGTTAGATAGAGATAAGCTTTTGGCTGAAGTTGCCACATTATATTATGAAGAGAACTTAACTCAGGCGGAAATAGCAAAAAAAATGTTCCTATCTCGTCCAACAATTTCTCACATGCTTACCGAAGCGAAAAAAAGAGGTATCGTTACTATCACAATAAATCATACCCATTCTGACGTATTTTCTATTCAAAATGAATTAGAAAAAAAATATGGTATTGAAACAGTATTGATTGCTGATAAAAATATTTCATCTAATAATATAAAAAAGGAATTAGGAATTCTTTGTGCGAAATTTGTTGAATCTAGAATAGATAATATGAATAACATAGGCTTAGGTTGGGGAACAACTGTAAACGAATATGTAAATAAAGCCTCTTTTCTTTCCCACCCTACTCTTGAAATAATCCCTATGATTGGAGGTGTAGGTATTCACCATACCGATCTACATTCAAATCATTTAGCATTCCGATTAAGTGAGAAATATAATTGTCAGGTAAGTTACTTTTACGCACCCGTATTTGCAGAGAGTATAAAAATGCGTGATATGTTTATTTCATCTTCTTTATATCAAGAAATTTATCAGAAAGGTATAAATGTAGATTTGGCTATTTTAGGCGTAGGAAATCCCATAGAATCCTCTACCTATAAACTGTTTGGTTATTTTACTGATGAAGAAATTAAACAACTAAAAAATAGTCCCGCTATTGGAGATATTCTGGGGAGTTTTTTTGATATCGATGGGAATGTAGTTAAAATACCTTTAACTGAAAGAATGGTAGGTATAAATTTAGAGGATATTCATAAAATCAAAGAAAAACTGATCATGGCTTCAGGAATTGAAAAATTTCCTAGTATTTTAACATTACTGAAATTAAATATTATTAATCATTTAATTATAGATAAAGACTTAGCTCAAAAATTACTGGAATCGCCTGTTTGATTTCCACAATAAAACCCCCTCTAGATATATTTTCTAGTGGGGGTTAAATGTTTTTATAATTCAAAACATACTTTTAAAAATGCTACACCTCTTCGGCCTCTTCGGCGATTGCTGCTGCATACATATCCACATAATCATGCGTGGTCAAGATACCCACTAAATTATCCGGATGTAACGCACTCATTTCGGTTGACTGCCCATCTGTGACTAGGACGGTTGGCGTTCCTTTAGACTCAGCAGAAACCTCAAATAAGTGCAAAGTATTATAGAGCAGTGTATCTTTCACAACAACTTTAAATAAGCCGCTCTTTTCATCGAAATCTAAAATATCCTGTATTATTGCATCCTTAATGGTCACTTTACCAGCTGCCTTATCCACCAAAGCCATATGGCTCAACCAGGTAGCAATACCATTATCCGAAATAATTCCTTGAAACTGATCCTTCTGATTAAACACCGGAAATTGTGTATAATGTTTTTCATCCACAGCTTGGAATAATTGATACACCGAATCCTGTGTTCGTAGAAAATGTACCTCTTGTTTGTTACGATCTGTCAAATATTGGCTAACAGAAACAGGTTGTAAAAGTTTCCCCTTCACATCTGCTAGCAAAGTCATCGCAAAATCCGTTGGCTCCGCGATTTCAATAATCTCATACAGCCCTTCATCACTATTATATTCATGGACTATTACATTCCGTAACTCATTAATCTTCGTCAAATTGTTGACATTACGCTTCAAAAATTCATGATCATCCTTCAACATATGGACTGCATTCATAAAGGGAATAAAATTATTCTCCAAAAACCGCTTCGCCTTGCGCGCATCAATAAAATCATCCTGCCGCTTATTACGCGCAATCTCCTCAAAATAAGGCGCCGCCAAATCCTGTAACGCTTTATGCAACTCATTGTAGCCATCGATAAATGCTGACTGCTTAGCCGTTCCCTCTGCCATCAAACCCACTCCTCATCTCAATTCTTATATTAATTATCTATTATAAAATATACAATTACAAGTTTCATCCTATGAAAAGCACAAGCCTCGTGAAGATAATATCTAGTCTTATAAACGCAGTGCATCAACCTAAATGAATCCAGCCTCCTAACACGCCAACCACTAGCCCACACAAAAAAACATGATACCCCTCACCCTGCATACCTGAACGCACACAGCAAAGTGAAAAATATCATGTTTAAAGGATTGTGATTGTAGAAAAAACAAAAATTAACATTTATTTTGATAGGCAACCGGTCGAAGGATTGCCCACGCAATTAACGTTTTTTTATATTACTAATTGATATAAGCTAATCGCCAACGCCATTAGCATAAAGACTACCCTATTGCTCTTTAGGATATTTGTCTTGTTGTTCAGTCAATGGAATTAAAGAAGGTTTGCTTCGTTTTAATCCATCAACGATTTCTTTGGCATCTTCAGAATATTGTATCATGCGGTAGAAAGGGTCATGATAAAACAAGAATTTATAACCATTTGGTAAAGCCTCTGCCATCAAACGTTCTTTGGCAGCAATGGAGTCCATTGGATAGTCATCGACAGCACCAACCCATAAAGGATTGGTATGCACAGATGAAATCAAAATATCACCCATATGTAAGGCTGTTTCCCCAGCTTGTTCAAAGCGCACAATTGCATGGCCGTTAGAGTGACCACCTGTGTGTTCCATTGTTATGCCGGGTGCTACTTCTAGCACTTCTTTGAAGGTTTCAACCTGGTCTTGAATAGGCTCCCAGTTTTCCTTCAAATAGGTATTTCGTGTTCGACGGTTGGGGTGACGCACTTCATCCCACTCGACTTCACTCATGTAAATTGTTGCATTTGGGAAACGCGAAACCAAGCCATTTTCCCCATAATAGGTTAACCCATTGGCATGGTCATTGTGCATGTGTGTCATCATCACGACATCAATATCATCGTAAGTCAGACCAAGTTCCGCTAAGTCGTTACCAATTGTCGCAGCTTCAAGCACGCCTAAATTACGTATAGACTTATCCGTTAACTTATCCACATCCATACTTGCGTCAATCAAATAGTTCTTGCCCCGATATTGGATCAAAATGGGATCAGAAACAGATGGCATTTGATTATTGTCATTATAAGGATAGAAACGACCCCAAACAGCACGAGGTACCGGACCAAAAAGCGTACCGCCATCGGTCGCTAAGAAAGTCCCGTTTAACCAAGTAAAGGTCATTTCGTGAAATTTGTATTGATCTAACATCAACGGTGTCCTCCTTAAACAAAATACCGCCCTTTTGTGGAAGCATGGAGCGCTAGGACGGTACTTGTTATATCTTATTCAGAAATGTAGTTCATTTCGATTGCTTGTTGACGTAATTCATCACGGAAATCAGGATGAGCAATCGCAATTAATGCTTCTACACGTTCACGAATTGTTTTGTTTTTCAAGTTGGCAATACCATATTCAGTAACAACCATGTTGATGTCATTCTTACTTGTTGTTGCAGGGGCACCACTGAATAATTTAGGTACAATTGTTGACACTTTACCTTTGGCAGCAGTTGAATATAGCGCAATAAAGCCGCGACCATTCTTCGTTAAGTTAACACCTTTCGTGAAGTCAGCTTGACCACCTGTTGAAGAGTAGTAAGTATTCATGACACGTTCTGAAGAAACTTGACCAAGAAGATCCACTTCAATACCAGAGTTAATCGATACAAAGTTGTCATTTTCAGCAATGTATTTTTGACCATTTGAAATACTTGAAGGTACCATCAAAATATCTTTATTGTGGTCCATGAAGTCATACATTTCTTTTGTTCCTAACGCAAAGGTTGAAATTGACGTACCAACAAAGTTTTGTTTATGTTCGTTCGTTAAGACACCTTTTTCATGTAGCAATTGCGCTTTAGAAGTAAACATTTCGCTGTGTAAACCTATGTTTTTCTTGTTGACTAGGTTGTTCATTACAGCGTTAGGCATTGCACCAATACCAACTTGGATAGTATCGCCATCTTCAATCAATTCAGAGATGTAATCCCCAATTTTTTGGTCTTTTTCATTGATTTCAGATTCAGGTAATACAGGAATTTGTTCATTATTTTCTACTAATGCATCTACTTGGCTGATATGGATTGTATTTTCGATACCATAAGTATAAGGCATTGTTTCATTTACTTCTAAGATGATTTTTTTCGCATATTTAATTTGTGGTCCAAAATATGAGTTCCCAACACCTAATGAGAAGTTTCCTTCTTCATCCATTGGTGAAACAGTTGCCACTAAAACTGGTTCTGGTTCACGTGCATGTAAGATGTTTGGAATTTCTGAGAAGTGGTTAGGAATTAATTCAGTTTTACCACTATTGAAAGCTTTACGGTCATGACCTGATAAGAAGAATGACAGTTGTGTTAATTTTTCTTTTGGTAAATCTAACACACGGTGCATTGTTAACATGGTATATAAACGGTTACCGTCTAAGTTTTCATGTTTTTCTAAAGCTTCGTGTAATGCTGAAGGTTCGCCTGCACCCAATGGATAAACGATTGCTTCACCTGGTTCAATCACTTTGATTGCTTCTTCAGGCGTTGTTAATTTCTCTTGATATAATTTTTCAAATTCAGTTTGTGCCATATCTCGTCCTCTTTCTTCAAATTCAATCTATTCTTTGGTAAATTGCGCTTTTTCTTTATTAATGAAGGCTTGCATACCAGCTTTTTGGTCTTTCGTTGCAAATAACAGACCGAAACTTTGTGCTTCAAACGCTAACCCTTGATCCAAAGTCATATCAAAGCCTTTGTCGATTGCTACCTTAGCACTTTCTACTGCAAGCGGTGCATTCTTGTTAATCTTTTCAGCCATCGCATAGGCAGTATCTAGTAATGCATCTGCTTCAACGACTTGATTGAATAAACCAATGCGTAACCCTTCAGCAGCGTCAATATTGTTCGCTGTGAAAATAAGCTCCTTCGCTTTGCCAAGTCCTACTAAACGGCTTAGACGTTGTGTCCCACCAAATCCAGGAATAATCCCTAGACCAACTTCTGGTTGACCAACTTTTGCATTCGTAGAGGCAATACGGATATCAGCAGACAAAGCTAACTCAAGTCCTCCACCCAAGGCATAACCATTAACTGCAGCAATAACTGGTTGACGTAATGTAGCGATTTTCGCAAATGCACGGTTACCTAATTCAGAGAAGGTGTGCCCTTCTAAAGCATTCTTTTCTGCCATTTCTTTGATATCAGCACCGGCTACAAAAGCTTTCTCACCCGCACCAGTAATGACTAATACTTGAATGTCTTGGTTAGCTTCAATCTCTTTTGTAATCGCTTCCAATTCCGATAAAACTTCAGCGTTTAAGGCGTTTAAAGATTTGGGACGGTTAATCGTTAACGTCCCAATCTTGTTCGCCACTTCAAGTTGTAAAGTGTTGTATTCTGTCATGATTTCCTCCTGACGGCCTACTCGTAAGAGAAGAAGCCTTGTCCAGTTTTGCGGCCTAATTGACCTGCTTCAACATATTTCACTAATAATGGTGCTGGACGGTATTTAGGATCTTTGTAGCCATCATATAAAGTATTCATGATTGCTAGTACAGTATCTAAACCGATTAAGTCACCTAATGCCAATGGTCCCATTGGATGACTAGCACCTAATTTCATTGCTGTATCAATTTCTTCAGCAGATGCAACGCCAGAATCTAAGATAAAGATTGCTTCGTTAATCATCGGAATTAACACACGGTTTACAACGAAACCTGGAGAATCTTTTACTTCTACTGCTTCTTTACCTAATGATTCACTTACTTGTTTCATTGCTTCTACAGTTGTCAATGAAGTCTTGATACCAATATTTAATTCAATCAATTTCATTGCTGGTACTGGGTTGAAGAAATGTAAACCAATCACTTTATCAGGACGTTTTGTTACGGCACCGATTTTAGTGATAGATAATGAAGAAGTGTTTGTCGCTAAGATGGTATCTTCCTTAGCAATTTCATCTAATTGACGGAAGATATCTAATTTGATTTTTTCATTTTCAGTTGCTGCTTCAATGATTAAATCAACATCTTTAGCATCGTCATATGAAGTAGAAGTAGTAATCTTAGCTAGAATAGCATCTACTTCTTCTTGGGTCATTTTCCCTTTTTCAACACGGCGTACAAGACCTTTTTCGATGTTTGCTAAACCGCGATCTACAAATTCTTGTTTAATATCGTTTAATACAACTGTATAACCAGCTTGTGCAAATACTTGGGCGATACCGCCGCCCATTTGTCCTGCACCAATTACAAATACTTTTTCCATAATGTAATGGCTCCTTTTATAATGTCTCGTTTCAGATTAGCGTTTGATGATTAAGGCGTTACCTTGGCCCCCACCAATACATAAAGTTGCTAAACCTGTCTTCGCATCACGTTTAATCATTTCGTGGATTAAAGTAACGATGATACGTGCACCAGAAGCACCGATTGGGTGACCTAATGAGATTGCCCCACCATTTACGTTAGTGATTTCAGGGTCAAAACCTAATGATTTATTAACGCTCAACGCTTGTGCAGCAAAGGCTTCATTTGATTCGATTAAGTCTAAATCTTCTACTGTTAAACCAGCTTTTGATAAAGCTTTTTTCGTTGCAGAGATTGGGCCAGTACCCATGATTGATGGATCCACACCACATGAAGCAGATGAAACGATTGTAGCTAATGGTTCATAACCTAATTCTTCTGCTTTTTCTTTAGACATTAAGACTAAGATTGCAGCAGCATCATTGATTGTTGAAGAGTTACCAGCAGTTACAGTACCGCCATCTTTCTTAAATGCAGGACGTAATTTAGCTAAACCTTCTGCTGTAGAACCGAAACGAACACCTTCATCTTGTGTCACAACAATTGGGTCACCTTTACGTTGCGGTACTGAGATTGGCACGATTTCATCTTCGAAACGACCAGATTTGATTGCTGCTTCAGCTTTTTGTTGACTCTTCGCTGCAAATTCATCTTGTTCTTCACGAGATAAGTCATATTTTTCAGCAACGTTTTCTGCAGTGATACCCATGTGGTAACCTTCGAATGCATCTGTTAAACCATCTTTTAACATAGTATCAACAGCGCGACCGTCACCCATACGTCCACCCCAACGGTAGTCGTTTAATACATATGGTGATTGGCTCATGTTTTCAGTACCACCAACAACCACGATGTCGTTGTCGCCAACCATGATTGATTGCGCACCTAACATAACTGTTTTCACACCTGAACCACAAACTTGATTTACTGAGAAAGAAGGTACTTCTTTAGGAATACCAGCATTCATAGACACTTGACGTGCCACGTTTTGTCCTAAGCCAGCACTTAGGACATTACCTAAGATGACTTCATCTACTAAGCTAGGATCCAAGTTCAAACGATTTAAAGATTCTTTCACGACATCTGTTCCTAATTGAACTGCTGAATAATTTTTAAATGCGCCACCAAATGATCCGATTGCTGAACGTAATGCTGATACAATTACTACTTCTTTTGTACTCACTGTTTTTTCCTCCATTTATATATATGCTTTTTAAATTCTATTATATACTAATGCAACTTTGTATTTAATTTGGCGATTTTGTGGAATCGATACTTATATTATACTGGTAGCGTTTACAATATAAAAGGGGGTTATACCATGAAAACGGTATCAGAAACTTATTGAAGTATAAGTCATCCTTATAAAACTTTGTAGATTTCGATAAAATAAAAGGTCCTAAAGCCAAAAAATGACTCTAGGACCTACAGATATTAGGAAAAGTTAGGTTTTTCTAAGTATTTGCTGGCGCAAAATTGCTTACAATCTGATTGAAAACATAATCTTTTAACGGTTCATGTTTTTCATGACGTGCGCGACAAATGGTGAAATTAAATGGAATTGGATCCTTGAATTTTCGTATCGTAGACAAATCTCGATTCAAATGCTTCTCTACTGGTCTAGGCAAAATAGTCACAATATCTGTACCTTGAGTTGCATCCATTAGGTAAGACCATGATGATGACGTGAAAAGAATTTGACTATCCAAATGATTTTCTTCCAACTTTTCGCTGACGAGTTGATGCGTCATAAAAGAACTTTTGAAGGTTGCCAATGGATATTTATCTAAATCACGCCAATTCAAGCGGTTTTTCTTAGCCAAAGGATTATTCTGCGACAAGAATGCCACCATTTCATCAAAACAAATCGTATGCTGCTCATATACCTTTTCGTCTAGTAAGGTTGGTTCGATAAGGATGGCTATATCTAAATCATCTTTAATCAACTTTTGACGTAAAGCATGACTACCATCTTCACTGATGGATATCTGTATCTCCTTATTTTCTACTGATAGTTTAGGGAAATAGGCAGCAAAGTAGGTTTCTAAGATGAGTGATGGTAAACCAATACGAATGGTTCCTTTTTGGCGTAAAGATTCATAATGAATAATATGATCTAATTCATCTGACAAAGCCAAAATTTTAATCGCATAGTCATATACTTCCTTACCAGCGGTTGTTAGTCCTTGTAAACGGCTATTCTTGCGGTTAAACAACTCAATTTCATGATCTCTTTCAAAGGTAGAGATAAACTGACTCAGGGCGGGTTGACTAATGTGGATTTTCTTGGCAGCTAGCGACAAGTTAAAGTTACATTCCACAATGTTAACAAAATAATATAACTGTAAGATGTTCAATTTCACGGCACCCCTCTCTATTAGTTTCGATTATAGCAAAGTTTATAAAACTAAAAAAAGAAATCAACCTCAAGTGTTTCCTGAAGTTGATTTCCGAATTTGTTCATAGCAATTATTGAGGTGGATTGCGATTAAACAAATGCGCCGATACCTGTAATCTCACGGCCTACAAGTAAAGCGTTAATTTCATGTGTACCTTCATAAGTGTAGATAGCTTCAGCATCTGCGAAGAAGCGTGCTACATCAGATTCTAGGGTAATACCATTACCACCAGTTACTTCACGTGCTAAGGCAACTGTTTCACGCATTCTTAATGAGTTGTGCATTTTCGCTAATGAAGAGTTGAACATTTCGTATTCGCCATTTTCCATTAATTCAGCAATACGTACTGAGTAACCTAAAGCTGCTGTAGCGTTAGATTGCATACGTGCTAATTTTTCTTGAACTAATTGGAAACCAGCTAATTTACGGTCGAATTGTTCACGTTCAGAAGTGTTACGTAAAGCAGCAACGAAAGCACCTGCTGTTACACCGTTGGCAATATGTGCAACGTCTGCACGAGTGTGGATGAAGATTTCATTTACAGAACGGAAACCGTTGATGTTTGGTAAACGGTCAGCTTCTGGCACTTCAACGTTTTCTAAAGTGATGTGGCCATTTTGAACCATACGTAATGAAATTTTGTTAGGAATTGGCACAGCATTGTAACCAGGAGTACCTTTACGAACGATGAAACATTTGATTTTGCCATCTTCAACGTCACGAGCAAATACAGGAACGATATCAGCAGTATCTGCACCACCGATCCAACGTTTTTCACCGTTTAAGATCCATTTGTCACCTTTACGTTCTGCAGTAGTTGCTAAACCACCTGCAATATCCGAACCGTGATCTGGTTCAGTTAAAGCAAAACATGTTTGCCATTCGAAGTTACGTACTTTAGTTGCGAATTCTTGTTTTTGTTCTTCAGAACCACCGATTAAGATTGTGTTGTAACCTAAACCACCGTGTACTGTGTAGAATGTAGCAATTGAAGCATCAAAGCGAGCTAATTCATAGTATAGGAAGGCATTATACATTTCGCTAGCTTTCCATTTTTCATCGCGACCTTCAAATAATTTAGGGCTGTTCATAATGCCAGCTTCTTTTAATTTGTAGAATGCTTCAAACGGGAATTTACCGCGTTCCCAGTGGTCAGTTACAACTGGACGAATATCATTCTCAATGATTTGACGTACATGTTGTAATACTTCCAATTCACCATCAGTTAATTTTTCTGCGTAATGGAATACATCTTCTGGGTATAATTCACGGATAATTTCTGCTTTTGTTGACATAGTTTTGTCCTCCATTTAAGTTCAATTTTGTTTTATTTTAATTAAATACTTATTGCAAACGCTTCCACACACATATAATAACCCATCCTTATTCATTTTTAAAATAAGGAATTTGAATTGAAATATAAGTTTAAGTTATAGATAGTACAAAAACCCTATTCTTTCAAGATTTTATACAGTCAAAAGCATTGGATGAAACTTTTCTTCCTAACTGAATACATCCAAATTATGCTTCCTGTGAGGCTTTTGTTTATATGCATACACACATACAAGGCTGGTACAATTACCGAAGGATAGTTATCCTACATTTGTTGAGAAAACCGCAATTACAGAATGCGCGTGTCATTCAGGCATTTTTATCCCGAATAAATTGTGGTTCTATAAGATATGCTATTTTTTTACTGAATATAACCACATTCAGGATAAATTTTTACCATCTGTATCGAACGAATCGTCATTGTATATAACTGGTCATTTATTTACCGAATAGAGGCTGGGACAAAAGGCCTCT
>NZ_RKMG01000003.1 GCF_003797145.1 Aerococcus agrisoli
AAAAGTATGAATTGTTCAGGTATTTATCTCTTCCAGTGCTAGCTGCCCTGAACGCCCGCCGCGCTCACATCCTATAGTCGAGTTCGAACCTCCAGAAAGCCCTGCGCTTCAGACTATATTGCGCCACACTGTGTGTCACTGCTATAGTCTTCCACCGGTGGCTTTCTGAGCGTCGGTTCTCTCATCCTTATTTTATACAAAAATGTCGTAAATCCGTCACGTCGTGTTAGGATCTACGGCATTTTTTGTCGTACGCGTATGATTTATTTATCCTGTTGATGGAAATGGATGTCGAACTGGCTACCTTGGCCCACGGTTGATGCCACGGTCACGGGTTGTTGCAGGCGTTGGCTCGCCAATTGGACCAAATACAAACCTAAGCCGGATGATTTTTCATTCAATTGACCATTGAAACCGGCATAGCCCTTGTCGAAAATCTTCGGCAAGTCGCTGGCTTGGATGCCTTTGCCAGTATCCTTAATCGACAAGATTTGCTTGTCAGCATCAAAGCTAATCCAAATTTCCCCATTTACAGTATATTTCAGGGCATTATTTAAAATCTGTTCAATCATCAGGCTAGTCAAATTGGCTTCAGTCACCACTTGGACATGCAAGAGCTCGTAATGCAAAGTGACTTGTTGATGGATAAATTGCGTGCGATATTTCTTGATGAGGGGCCGAATCATTTCATCCAAGGCGACTTGACTAAAGGTCATGTCCCGGTCAGGATTGGTTAGCTTGAGATAATTTAGGGCCATGTTGGTGTAGTTTTCAATGGCAACCATTTCCTGTTTTAAGGCAGGAATCGCCTCACCGTCCGTGTTGTCGAGCAGGAGTTTGCTGGCGGTAATGGGCGTTTTCATTTGATGTACCCACATGATAAAGTACTCTTCCATATTACGACGCTGATTCACCGCAGTATTGTGCTCGGTCAGGCGTTGCGCTTTTAACAAATCATTCTCATGCTTTAGATCCAACTGGCGGTGACTGTAAATTGCCTTGGCTGCCAAATAGATGACAGATAGGATAAATAGGAGCCAGAAAATGATGCTATAGATGGCCATGGGTAGGTCAAATAATTGGAAAATGAGGGCAATCAGGATGAAAACCACAGCCATATAGACAATGGTAAAACCCTCTTTTTTGATGAAATTGCGCATGCTTGTCCTCCTTTAGCTAAGGATTATCCGCCGTCGCTTGCGGGTCCACAAGCCGGTAACCCATATTCTTCTTCGTTTCAATCAAGTCATCCAGACCGATAGACCGTAATTTTTTCCGGATGCGACTCATATTCACCGCCAAGGTATTGTCGTCGATAAATTGATCGTTTTGCCAACAAAAATCAAGGATACTGTGGCGCGTAACGACTTGCCCTGCATCACGAAAGAGGCTAATCAGAATCTGCAACTCCGTAAAAGTCAGATCAATCGTTTGCCCCTGATAGGTCAGCGCAGATTGCGTTGGCTGCAAGCGCACACCCGCAAAGGCAAACTGTTGGTCGGCAGATTGGTCCGCAAAATCATAAGTTCGTCGCAGCAAAGCTTGAATCTTGCTGATCGTCAGCTGCATATCAATCGGTTTGGTAATATAATCGTCCGCCCCCATCTGCATGGCCATAATCATATCCATGGGCTCCGAAACCGACGAAATGAAGATAATTGGCACCTTCGACTGACGCCGGATGCGGTCTGTCCAGTAAAAACCATTATAGGCCGGCAAATTCAAATCCATGAGAATCAGATGGGGCGCTTCCCGAACAACATCAGCCTCCACCTGGTCAAAGTCTGACACAATATAGGTTTGATACTGCCATTTTTCCAAATTCGCGGCTAATTCCCGCGCAATCACCATATCATCTTCCACCAGCATGACCTTCATCATTGTGCCACCATCCTTTCAATTTCATATCGTTTAGTATATATAAAATTAGTGTAGCATATCCCAGTCCGACTTTTAACGCTAAAAAAATAAACTTCATCAAGGGCGATAATACTCGCTTTTGCCG
This sequence comes from Aerococcus agrisoli, assembly GCF_003797145.1. Classification (GTDB taxonomy): domain Bacteria; phylum Bacillota; class Bacilli; order Lactobacillales; family Aerococcaceae; genus Aerococcus; species Aerococcus agrisoli. The sequence continues at coordinate 2,006 of NZ_RKMG01000003.1, forward strand.
GCACTAGCAAAATTCTCATAAAAAAGGGCTTGAATTTACCGAACACACGTTCTATTATTATATAGAACATACGTTCGGTTTTTCGAACGCGTTTTGCAATCGGCCAAGAGAAGGAGGGCTAACGATGTTTGCAAATAATTTGTCATTCGACTACTCAAAAGAACCAAGTAGAGATATTTTATGTATCGACTGTAAGTCATTTTATGCGTCAGTGGAGGCTGTCGAACGTGGGTTAGATCCCTTAACGACCAAGCTAGTGGTCATGTCCTATTACGACGAAACAGGTGGTCAAAGCAGGGGTTCTGGGCTGATATTAGCCAGTTCCCCCGCTGCCAAAAAAGCCTATCACATATCCAACGTTACCCGTGCCCGCGATCTACCTTATCCTTACCCGAAAGATTTGGTAATCGCCCAACCCCGCATGCGCCTGTACATGGAAAAAAACCAGGAAATCAATAAAATCTACAAACGCTATGTCGACGAAGCCAACCATCACGTCTATAGCGTCGATGAAAGCTTTCTGGATATCACCGATTCCATGAAATTATTTAAAGCGTCGAGTGCCTACGAAATGGCCCAAAAAATTCAGCAAGAAGTCTACGAGGAAACCGGCATTTACACGACCATCGGCATTGGCGATAATCCTTTTCTAGCTAAGGTAGCGTTAGATGTTGGGGCGAAAAAGACGAGCGATATGATTGCCGAGTGGCGTTATGAAGATATACCCGACACTTTATGGCAGATTCCCGATATCACCGAGGTCTGGGGCATCGGTCACCGTACAGCCCGCCGTTTAAAAGGGATGGGCATTAATACCGTCTACGACCTTGCCCACACGTCCTATCCTGTTTTAAAAGATAAATTAGGGGTCATTGGTGGCCAATTATATGCCCACGCTTGGGGGATAGACCGGTCTTTTCTCGGAACCCCTTATGCCAGCAAAGACAAGTCCATCGGCAACAGCCAAGTCTTGCCCAGAGACTACACCAACCGTGACGAAATCGAAATCGTCGTCAAGGAAATGGCCGACCAAATTGGGACCAGACTCAGACGAGCTGGGGCACAAGCCCAAGTAATTGGTTTAGGCATTGGTTATTCGATGGATTATGTCGATGGTAATGGCAAAAGGGGTGTCCACAAGCAAATGAAAGTCACCGCAACCAATCAAAGTAAAGTCATCGCGCAAGTAGCCTTATATTTATTATCCTTGTTATATGACCATCAAGTAGTCCGCCATATCTCCTTATATAGTGGCAACTTGGTTTATCATCAAGCAGTTCAACTAGATTTATTCCAATCTTCAAATGAACAAGTGGAAAAAATCAAGGTGGACCATATTGTGGACCGTATCCGCAAAAAATACGGCTTTAAAAGTGTTGTCTATGCGTCCTCCTTACAAACAGGTGGTCGTGCCATTGAACGGTCTAGTTTAGTGGGTGGTCACGCAGGGGGTATGGCCGGAATTGAAGGTGAGGGTCATGGCTAAAAAATTTAATCGCATTGAACCTTGGGAAGTCCCCGCTGTCAAAGAACATCAACATATCTCGGTCTTGAAGCGCAGTCGGCATCCACGCACGCGTAAACATTTTGTGCCTTACAACGAATACGAGGACCGTCCTTTTGGCTTAAAATGGGCGACAGCCTATGCCATGGATGAATTGGTGAAAGGGATTCACGCTAATCATAAGGATGCAGCCAAAGTGTCGGTACCTTTACCTGAGATGACAAGGAATCAAATTGATGCTGTTTTACAAGAGGCGTGGTTGAAGCATTATCCAGTGTCGATTCAGTTATCTTTGAAGGATGATTTAGGTAGATATCTAGATCAAATCGACGGTTGGTTTCACGGCGAGGCAAATTATTTCTACTTTATGTTGGGGAGTAGGAAGGTTTTATGGGAGGATGTACGTCATATCCAATTGGTCAAAGAAAGCAAATGGTCAAACATTGACTTCTAATTTTTTACTTTTGACAAAAGTTGGCGTAAGCTTGATATGGCAAGATTTACGCTGTGAAAAAATATAAGTTAAAAGTAAAAAATATTGTTTGACCAATCCTGACCAAACTGTTATAATATATACATAAAGCAAAAAGGAGAGATGTGTTATGGCAAATATGGAAATGACTACAACCTTACAAGAGGCCATCGCAAATGCACAACAAATTGCAATTACCCGTAAACATCAAGAAATTGGGATTCCCCATATGTTTACAGCGCTAGTGCAACCTGGTAACTTTGCTTATGACTTTTATGAAGACTTAAACGTTCCAATGGCAGATTTAACAACAGAATTAAATAAAGAATTAGACGCAATTCCAGTCGTAGAAGGTGGCAATGTTCAATATGGACAAGGCGTATCGCGTGGTTTTGGTGAATTAATTCAAAAAGCACAAAAACGTGCAGAAAAAAATGGCGATGAATTTTTAGCAACAGAAATGGTTTTAGCCGCAATCTTTGACCTTTCTTATACAGAATTAGCGAAATGGTTCAAAGCCCACAATATTAAAGAAAAAGATGTCGTCGACAAAATCGCTGACTTGAGAAAAGGTGATCGTGTGACTTCTAAACAAGCAGAAGAAAATTATGAAGCCCTAGAAAAATATGGGGTGGACTTGGTTGAACAAGTTCGTGCAGGTAAAATGGATCCGATTATCGGACGTGACGAAGAAATTCGTGATGTCATTCGTATTTTATCTCGTAAATCAAAAAATAACCCAGTCTTAATTGGTGAACCAGGTGTTGGTAAAACCGCAATTGTTGAAGGTTTAGCGCAACGTATCGTCCGCAAAGACGTACCTGATAACTTACAAGATAAAACCATCTATTCATTAGATATGGGTTCTTTAATTTCCGGTGCTAAATATCGTGGTGAATTCGAAGAACGTTTGAAATCAGTATTGAATGAAGTGAAAAAGGCTGACGGCCGTATTATCCTCTTCATCGATGAAATCCACAATATCGTGGGTGCTGGTAAAACAGAAGGTTCTATGGATGCCGGTAACTTGTTGAAACCAATGTTGGCACGTGGTGAATTGCATTTAATCGGTGCAACAACCTTAGATGAATATCGTCAATATATGGAAAAAGACAAAGCACTAGAACGTCGTTTCCAACGTGTATTGGTGAAAGAACCAACTGTAGACGACACGATTTCTATCCTACGTGGCTTAAAAGAACGTTATGAATTGCACCATCAAGTAACCATTCATGACCAAGCCCTAGTAGCTGCGGCTGAATTGTCTGACCGTTATATCACAGACCGCTTCTTACCAGATAAAGCCTTAGACTTAATCGATGAAGCTAGTGCCGAAATTCGTGTACAAATGAACTCATTGCCAACTGAATTAGACCAAGAACGTCGTCGTTTGATCCAATTGGAAATTGAAGAAAAAGCCTTATCTGAAGAAACAGACGAAGCAAGTAAACGTCGTTTGGCTGAACTTCAAGAAGAATTAGCTGAAGTCCGTGAAAAAACCAACCAATTGACCATGCAATGGCAAGTGGAAAAAGGTGGCATGTCTGATATTAACGAAAAACGTCAAGCCATTGACGATGCAAAACATGCCTTAGAAGTAGCGGAAAATGACTACAATCTAGAAGAAGCTGCTAAGTTACAACATGCGGTCATTCCACAATTGGAACATGAATTAGCTGAAATGGAAAAAGCCTACCATGAACATGCAGACAATGCATCACAACGCTTGGTAGAAGAATCCGTTACAGAAGATTCAATCGCAGCCGTTGTATCACGTGTAACTGGTATTCCAGTAACCAAATTAGTGGAAACTGAACGTGAAAAATTACTTCACCTAGATGATACCTTACATATGCGTGTCGTTGGTCAAGATGAAGCCGTAGAAAGTGTTACAAATGCTGTATTACGTTCACGTGCGGGTATCCAAGACCCTAACCGTCCATTAGGTTCATTCCTATTCTTAGGACCTACTGGTGTTGGTAAGACTGAATTAGCAAAAGCCTTAGCTGAAGCTATGTTCGACTCTGAAAACAACATGGTTCGTTTAGACATGAGTGAATACATGGATAAAATCAACGTAACGCGTTTAATCGGTGCAGCCCCTGGTTACATTGGTTACGAAGAAGGCGGTCAATTGACTGAAGCCGTACGTCGTAATCCATACACAGTTGTCTTATTAGACGAAGTGGAAAAAGCCCATCCAGATGTATTCAATATCTTGTTACAAATCTTAGATGATGGTCGTTTAACTGACTCTCAAGGTCGTATTGTAGACTTCAAGAATACTATCATCATCATGACAAGTAACTTGGGTTCAGATGCCTTGTTAGACGGTACAGATGAAAATGGTCAAATCGATGACGAAGCACGCGAAGCTGTTCAAAATGCATTAAGAATGCACTTCAGACCAGAATTCTTGAACCGTATCGATGACACCATCCTATTCAGACCATTATCACAAGCTGATATGGGCGGTATCGTTCGCAAGATGTTAGCTCAATTGGGTGACCGTTTAGCTAGCCAAGAAATTGAAGTAACATTCAGCGATGAATTAGTTCAATGGATTGGTGATACAGCCTACGATCCACAATTTGGTGCACGTCCATTACGTCGTTTCATCACTAACCGTGTAGAAACCCCAGTAGCACGTGCCATCATTGCAGGCAAAATCAACAAACAACAACATGTGAATATCACGCTTGATGACAATCATGAAATCAAATTTGATGTCACTGACATGGTAGAAGCATAATAAGCAAAGGATAAAACCTTAAATAGAATAGACAAGCGAGTAATTCCTAAAAACAGGACTTGCTCGCTTTTTTTGTTATTTCCTCTTTTTATGAATGAACCAATCAATTATAGAATTGGCGATGAAACAGATAGCTAAGGTTGAGCCTAGAAATCCTAAGGAATATACCACGGCCGTGCGGGTATCAGTGGACCACATTTTTTCTTTAAAAAGGAAAAAGCATAAGGTAGCAGTAATGATAAATACGACTGCTTTTAAAAGAAAACCTTTGATGCTAAAAGTAAGGTTATCTTCATCAAGTTCATCATAATTATTCCCCAGTAAACCACTTAGCTCAATCTTATATACATTACGAAAAGAATGATCATCCTGAGTACCCTTATGGTTAATGTCCTTTTTGTTCATAAGCTTCGCCTCCTAAAAATGCGTTTATTATCTATTTTATCATATAAAATTAAGCTTTAGTTTGATGAAACTAAGTGAGAAGCTAGGGTGCTAATAAGTGAAAGTATTTTTTGTTGAAGTCATTCTTATAAAAGATTAGGATATATTTATGATAACGTTTACAAAATGGTAGCTATTTTTACATCAGATCAGGGGGTTCACGAAGAATGAGTAGAAAATTTCCAGATAATTTCATGTGGGGCGGCGCAATTGCAGCGAATCAAGTTGAAGGTGCGTGGAATGTTGATGGTAAGGGTTTGTCGGTAGCGGATATGGCTACCTATAAGCCTAATGTTGATAATCAGGACTATGCCAAGCATGTGAATATTACGAGCGAATTTATCGATAAAGCGAGAAAAGACACGAGTGACAAGGATTATCCAAAACGTAGGGGGATTGATTTTTACCATCACTACAAGGAGGATTTAGCCTTGTTTGCTGAGATGGGCTTTAAAACGTTGCGTTTGTCTATTGCTTGGAGCCGTATTTTTCCCACGGGAGAAGAAAGTGAACCCAATGAGTTAGGCTTACAATTCTACGAGAATGTTTTTAAAGAGATGAAACGCTTGAATATTGAACCGATTGTAACTTTGTCGCATTACGAAATGCCATTGACCTTAAGCAATAAATATAATGGATGGGTATCACGTACTGTTATTGATGATTTTGTGCGTTTTTCGACGGCTTGCTTTAATAGATATAAGGACTATGTGAAGTATTGGCTGACATTTAATGAAATCGACAGTATTCATCGCCATCCCTTTACGACAGCGGGTATTGTGAATGATAAATTAACGCCAGGAAAAGAAAAACAAGAGATTTACCAAGCTTTGCACCATCAGTTTGTAGCTTCAGCGATAGTGACGAAATTATGTCATGAAATTATTCAAGGTAGCCAAGTAGGTTGTATGATTACAAAATTAACCACGTATCCTTTGACGCCAAAACCGGAAGATGTTGAAGCAACGTTGAAGAAAAATTTGGAAAATTATTTCTACTCAGATGTTCAAGTTTTTGGTGAGTATCCAAAATTGATTTTGAGTCAACTTGAACGTCAAGGGATTCATATTCAAATGACTGAGGAAGAGTTGAAAGTATTGAAAGAACATACGGTGGACTTCATTTCCTTTAGTTACTATATGTCTATGACGGAATCGGTTGATCCGGATGCTGACCGGACACCTGGAAATACCATCGTTGGGGTGAAGAATCCATATTTACCAGCTACTGAATGGGGTTGGCAAATTGACCCTAAAGGCTTGAAAATTTCATTAATTGAGCTATACGACCGCTATAAGAAACCATTGATGATTGTGGAAAATGGTATGGGTGCCAAGGATGTTGTGGAAGATGGGCAAATTCACGACCCATACCGTATCAAATATTTCCAAGAGCATTTTGAACAAATGTGGGAAGCAATTGAGGAAGGTGTCGATTTATTCGGTTATACCTCTTGGGGTCCAATTGATTTGGTGAGTGCAAGTACATCACAAATGTCAAAAAGATATGGCTTCATCTATGTTGATCAAGATGATGAAGGCAATGGTAGTCTAGAAAGAATGCGTAAAGATTCCTTCTATTGGTATAAGGGTGTCATTGAAAATAATGCCATTGATTAATTGAAGGAATAATAAGGATAAACCCCTGTCGCGCAGCCGGCAGGGGTTTTTTCATACTTAAAATCTTTTATAAGTAAGATTGTATATATCCCAATATAAATAAACGCTATTTGGCTACTTGGAGGTGCTGTAGTTTCAAAAATGAGAAAAAATGGTTCACACAGAAGCTTTTGTGATTTCATTATTTGAAGTTGGTTCTTTCGAAGCATTTTAAGAATCATTTTTTCTCATAAAAAGTCACACAAGGCATTGAAAGAACCAAATAGCGTATTTTTTGAAGCGTATATATACATTGTTGGGGGTTAGGAAGATTATTCTTCAAATGACACGTCTATATCTTCCACTGGTGGCTTTCTGACCGTCGGCTCTCACATCCTATAAAGTTGAGCTCCAATTAGCATACCCAACTCCACTTCAGACTATATTGCGCCACACTGCGTGCGTCACTGCTATAGTCTTCCAGTGTTTGGGTCTAAGCGCTAATTGTCACATCCTATAAAGTTGAGCTCCAATTAGCATACCCAACTCCACTTCAGACTATATTGCGCCACACTGTGTGCGTCACTGCTATAGTCTTCCAGTGTTTGGGTCTAAGCGCTAATTGTCACATCCTATAAATAAACTCGTTTCGTAGTGTAAGCATTTTCTTGGTGTGTTAAAATAGTGTTAGAGAAACGGAGGTGGCATCGTTGGAAACGGTCATTTTTTCAATCGGTATTCTAGCACTTATTGCTGGGTTGATGACACGTCACTATATGATCGGTGGTATTGTGAGTGTGGCAGCCTTCTTGGGTTATTTTTCACTTTCAGAAACGGGGTCATGGTTATCCTTAATCATGTTTGCGGTGGGGACGATTTTGGTAATCGCGGAAATTTTCCTGCCGACTTATGGGATATTGGGTGTTTTAGGGCTTCTTTTTGGTGCAGGTGGCATGGTTGGTCAAAATGGTAGTTTTGCGGCCGGCTTGATTGATATTGTCATTGGTGCCTTGGTTGGTATCGTTACATTCTATATCTTGGTCAAGCTAGGTTATAAGATGCCCTTCAATGAGAAAATCGTGTTGCACAATGCCCTCAATAAAGAACGTGGTTTTCAGTCGCAGACAGTGGATATGCAAGCTTACATGGGACAAGCTGCGGTGACGATTACGCCGTTACGGCCCACCGGAAAAGCTACTTTTCCCAATGGTCAAATTTTAGAAGTTGTCAGCGACAATGAAATTATTGGTGCTGATGAATCGGTTACGGTTGTTACTATTCGCAATAATCAACTTTTCGTAAGGAGGAGTACACATGGACACTAACATTTCAGGACTCATCGGGCTTTTACTCTTGGCCTTTGTAATCATCATTTTATTGGTGCTATTCTTTACATTTGTGCCAGTTGGACTATGGGTTACGGCTTATTTCTCTGGTGTGCAGGTCGGCATCGGCGATTTAGTCGGAATGCGCCTACGTCGGGTAAATCCAATTCATATCGTCAAACCGTTAATTAAGGCGACGAAAGCTGGATTAACCATCAATTTAAATGATTTAGAAGCCCATTACCTAGCGGGTGGGGATATCAATATGGTGGTGGATGCATTGATTGCAGCCCAACGTGCCAATATTGATTTGGAATTTGAACAAGCAGCTGCCATCGACTTAGCTGGTCGTGATGTGTTTGAAGCTGTAAAAATGTCTGTAAACCCTAAGGTAATCGAAACGCCGATTGTCGCAGCCGTGGCTATGAACGGGATCGAGGTTCGCGCTAAGGCTAAGGTTACCGTGAGAGCGAACATTGAACGCCTTGTCGGGGGTGCTGGTGAATCAACCATCATCGCGCGTGTAGGTGAGGGGATTGTTACAACTGTAGGGTCTTCAGCGACCCACTCTATCGTCCTTGAAAATCCAGATGCGATCTCACAAACGATTTTACGTAAGGGGCTAGATTCAGGTACGGCCTTTGAAATTCTATCCATTGATATTGCGGACGTGGATGTTGGCCGTAACATCGGTGCTAAACTACAAGCGGAACAAGCAGAGGCGGACAAACGAATTGCCCAAGCCAAAGCCGAAGAACGTCGTGCCATGGCGGTTGCCCAAGAGCAAGAAAATATTGCCAAGACGCAAGAGATGCGCGCTAAAGTAGTGGAAGCGCAATCCTTAATTCCACAAGCTATTGCGGAAGCCTTTAGAACAGGTAAAATTGGGGTAATGGACTACTACAATATGCAAAATATTCAAGCTGATACGAAAATGCGTGAAAGTTTATCTGAAGGAGAATCTGATACAAAGACAGGTGAGCAATAATGGATATAACGCTCGTCTTTTTAATCATTGGGATCATTTGGGCCTTCATTGGCGACGGGAATAAAAAGCGTGCTGAAAAACGTGTGAAAGAATCAACACAGGTGAATCCAAATCGTAGTGAGTCGCCAGTACAAACGCGAACATCGAATCGTAAACGCTCGACCAATCCTTTTAATCAACTAGTTGATGAGTGGAAAGCACTTGTTGAAGAAGAGGTGGCCAAAGGGCGTGCGACCGGTAAGGTAAATAGACCTATGGATCTGAGTGAACCTAGAAATGCGGCTAAGACCAATCGTCCAGAACGCATAAGTAAGGCGACGAACACAAAAGTCGCGGATACCGCCCAAGTAACAGCTTTTGGTGAGGGCGAATCCTATGAAGACAGTATTGCTTCTCTGGAAGGCGAGTCACTTGAAGGTATGCCACTTGAAATCGGTATGAGTGACGAGGGTTACTTTGACCGTGAAATGGACAGAGTCGATCGCGATTTATCAAGTGCTTTGGAACAAATGGATGCCACATTTGAACAGGAATCCCAACAATTAAACAAGGAATTGGACAAATTGTTTGCCCACATGGACGAAGGCGGTCAGGCATTTGAATTGACCGCATCAACCAATACTAAGGCCAAATCAACGGCCGCCAAATTGGGCTTAACCAACAAAAGTGAAATCAAACGCGGTATATTATTGAAAGAAATATTAGACAAACCCTTGGCAAAACGCGGTTAACGTAAGCACCGCAACAAGAAAATAGCAAGCGCCTACGATTGGAGCCTAGGAACAACACCCTTGGGCTCCTTTTTTCGCAATCAACATACAGATAGGATGAGTGTATAAATGAACTGGGTATTAAACACAATTGCATATGGTGATTTGGTAAAAAATGATAATTTTGGTCAATTAGACATGCTGCAATCAATTCACGAAACTGGTTTTCAAACAGTTGAGCTTCGTAGCGAGTACTTTGATGGCAGTGAAGAAGAATTACGCGACCTCAAAACCACTAGCCGCGACCTGGGCTTGAAGGTATTTTTATCCATACCGGCACCTTTATTTGAAGCGGGTAAATTAAACGCCAAGCTAGATGAGTTCCTAGCTTTAGCACAAGCAGTGGGTGCTGTACAATTGAAAATCAATTTGGGTCGATATGACCCTGCAACTGTTGCCGATGACATGGTTGTTGTCAACGACAAGATTGCGACAACAGGTGTGGTTATCGTGTTGGAAAACGACAATACACCGGAAATGGGGTCTAGTGATTATTTCAAAGGCTTCCTTGAAACGTATGGCAATGACCAAGTTGGTATGTGCTTTGATGTAGGGAACTTCTTATTTTTCCAAGAAGATCCGGTTGAAGCTGTCAAAAACGTTTTGCCATATATTCACTATATGCATTTAAAACAAGTGGAAGAAGCAACACAAGCGTCATTAGCGGGATTATCAGTGGGGGATGTAGATATTACCAGCATTCTAAAATTGGTTGATCCAGCCATTCCGGTAGCCGTAGAGTGCCAATACTTAGCGAGTGATGTGGATGAAGTAGCCGAACAAGTCAAAACGGATTTAAGTAACACTGAAGCTAGTTTAGACTAATGCCTATCAGGTGGTAGGGTGCAATTCCTTTTGCTTTCCCACTTGCTTGCACGTTTGAAGCGTGGTAACATTGTTGAGTTGTCAATATTTATTTATACAATGAAGCAAGTTACGGAAGCTGAGGCATTCAGTTTCGGATATTCACGTATGGCGATAGCCATCGCCTACATCAAAATACGCGTGCAAAAGGTCAATGTGATCTTTTTGTAGGTGGTAATTATCACTAGAAGGAAGGTTCTGCAATGACGAGTAGTGCATTAAATTTTACGTTACACAAGAAAGAAAAGCATACTGGGGCACGTCTAGGTACAGTTGAAACCCCACATGGTTCAATTGAAACACCTGTGTTTATGCCTGTAGGTACGCTAGCAACGGTTAAGTCTGTCTCTCCAGAAGAGTTAACTGATATGAACGCACAAATCATTTTATCCAATACCTATCATCTATGGTTACGTCCAGGGGATGATTTGGTCAAAGAAGCCGGTGGTTTGCATAAGTTTATGAACTGGGACAAGCCAATTTTAACGGATTCAGGTGGATTCCAAGTTTTCTCATTGGCGGATACGCGTAAGATTGAAGAGGAAGGGGTAACTTTTAAATCTCATTTAGATGGGAAGAAGTTGTTCTTGTCTCCTGAAAAGGCGATTCAAATTGAGAATAATTTAGGTGCGGATATCATCATGTCTTTTGATGAGTGTCCAGATTTCAACCATGATTATGATTATGTGAAAAATTCAATCAACCGTACAACACACTGGGCTGAACGTGGTTTGAAGGCGCATGAACGTTCGAATGACCAAGCTTTATTCGGTATTTTACAGGGTGCTGGATACAAGGATTTACGTTTACAACATGCTAAAGACATGATTTCATTGGATTTCCCTGGTTACTCTATTGGTGGGTTATCTGTGGGTGAATCTAAGGAAGATATGTATGAAGTGTTGGATTATTTAACACCTGTAATGCCGGAAAATAAACCGCGTTACTTGATGGGTGTGGGTAGTCCGGATGCCTTGATTGAGGGTGTTATCCGTGGTGTCGACATGTTTGACTGTGTATTACCAACACGTATTGCGCGTAATGGTACTACAATGACTAGCCAAGGTCGTGTTGTCATTAAGAATGCACAATATGCACGTGACTTTACACCACTTGATCCAGAGTGCGATTGCTACACTTGTCGTAACTATTCAAGAGCATATATTCGTCATTTAATTAAAACAAACGAGACTTTTGGTATTCGTTTGACGTCTATTCATAACTTGCATTTCTTGATCAACTTGATGGAACAAATCAAGGAAGCTATCCGTGAAGACCGCCTGTTAGACTTTAGAGATGAATTCTTCTTACGTTATTACGGTGAAGTCAAAAAGTCTAATTTCTAGGCGAGAGGCCGTCCTTTTCACAAAAGATTTGAGCGGATGTGAAAGTGGCTACAATTTTCCATATTTCCAACCCGTATTTTATGCACAAATGGTCGGTTTTATGGTAGGATAGTGCTACAATTAAAAAGTTATGAAAATTACAAATTAGAGAATTTCAGGAGGTTTTTATTCAATGGGTACAGTATTATATATTATCGTTTTAGTTGGGTTGATGTATTTCATGTTAATCCGTCCACAACAAAAACGTCAAAAAGCAACTCAAGACATGATGGCTAGTATGGCTGTAGGTGATACTGCGGTTACTATTGGTGGTTTACATGGTGTGATTGCTGAAATCGACGAAGTGAAAAATACCATTACCTTAAACTGTGAAGGTGTTTTCTTGATCTTTGACCGTCGTGCGATTGCGCGTACGAGCAAAGCTGACCCAATGGATACTGCTGCAGTGAATGATATCATTAGCGATGCTGCTGAAGAGCAAGCACATGCTGAAGCTTCTTTAGTAGAAGATACTGATACTACTCATACAGGTGACCAAGCAGAGGACGATCAAAAATAATTGTCGGTCGGTTTTTGACTAGACATCAAAATGATTGAACCTTTCGTTACGGAGGCCAATATGAAAGTTTCGAACTTCGAGTTCCTCTGTCTTCGACCATGGTTCCTATCAAAATCTCACAGTCTCAAGAAGCAAGGGTATAATGGGATCGAATGGCAGGACATTGAGGAATATTATAGAGAGTTTGCATGGAAACGGGAAGCGCCGAAGAAGTTTTCTGACCGCATCAAGCGTGTGCAACAGCTGCATGCAAATGATTACTTTGACTATGCAAAGTTACAAGCAACGGTTTATGATGTTCCGCCTTTAGAGGAAATGAATATCAAAGATTTATTATAATCATGTTGTTGATTGCCTGGGATCTTGTGTCCTGGGCTTTTTGTTTTGGGAAAATGGGGGTTGCTATCCTTCGGATGAATATTGGTGTGTCTTTGACTGTGTATAATTGATGGGGGTCTTGAGCCTTCGGCTTGTCGTGTATAGTCCTTTAAAAGCCGTAGGACCGACTGGAGCCGAGGTCTCCGGTCTTGAAATCGAGCCACGGTCTCGATTTCATCCTTTTTCACGGCTAAAGGACATACACTTCCGCCTGCGGGTTTATATTGCGTATCTGTTGGTTTTTGAGGAGTAGGTTAATTAAATAAATGTATATTTGTTGTCGTTATGCAATGCCCCTCATAAAATTGATAGGTTAGTAAAAGGGCAATCAGCTGGAGTGCAATGGCGTTGTCTAAATGCAATTATGCTAAGGAAGTAATCGAAATGTAGGAGGGCGTGAAGCCCTCTACCTTTTGATAAGATCTATTTGATTTTGTTTAAAACGGGTGATTCACAAATAAAATGGTCATTTGTGACAAAAGGTGTAAATTTATCATTTATGAAATCTCATATGATACGAAAGCTCGCTAAAATTCATATATAAGAGTCCATAAATGATGCTTTTGCTGTGCTTATCATTTATGGACTTTTATTTGTGATAATTAGGCTGATTATTCATAAATGAATATCTATAAGTGACAAAAAGGGTAAAAATTTCATATATGGGGTGGTCATATGTGATATAGGCACTAATCTTCCACTGGTTGAGGGCTGAACGCTTTTCTCTCATCCTATCTAAAAATTTTTTTTAGGTATAACTATAAAAAAAGCGTGCCTTTTTCCTTTTTAGCCTAAATTTAAGGTATAATAATGTTAGTAAATAGAGAGTGGAAAGGTGATAGTCATGTCTAAAAGTAGAGAAGATTACATGAAAGTTATTTTTGAGTTTGGTGGTCAAGCTGAACGTGTTGGGAACAAGGCGATTAGTGAGGCATTGAATATTTCAGCGGCATCCGTTACTGAAATGATCAGCAAGTTACAAGATGAGGGATGGGTTACTTACATTCCCTATCAAGGTGTACAATTAACTGAAGAAGGTACCAAAATGGGTGCATCATTAGTGAGACGTCACCGTATTTGGGAAATGTTCTTGTATGAAAAACTTGGCTATAACTGGGATCAAGTCCACGAAGAGGCTGAACAGTTGGAACATGCTGGTTCAGAATTATTTGTTGATAGCCTAGATGCATTTTTAGGTAATCCAACATATTGTCCACATGGCGGTGCGATTCCGAATAAAGACGGAGAAGCTGCACCAGAAGCAACAACGCCTTTGGCAGATTTAGCTGTGGGTGATAAATTCAAGATTAAACGTGTAACGGATGACCGTGACCTTTTAACATACTTAGATAAATTAGAAATTAAATTAGATAAGAAATATACTGTCGAAGAAATTGAAAACTTTGACAATTCATACACGATTGCACGTAAAGGGGAAACCGTTGTGTTAAACCCTAAAGCAACCGTGAATGTCTTTGTTGAGAAGGACTAATTTTTTCACCTTCGCCCGGGTAATTTTTTGAAGGAGGGGAGCGCGTGCGTACAATTGGAATATTGTCTTTTGATGATCCAGTAATCGATGGGTCGCGGAAAATATTACATGTGGATATGGACGCCTTCTTCGCCTCAATCGAGCAACGGGATAACCCAGAATATCGTGGGAAACCAGTGATTATTGCCCGCCACCCCAAGGAGAATTCAGGGAAGGGTGTCGTATCGACGGCATCATATGAAGCCAGAAAATTTGGTGTTCATTCGGCTATGTCGGCGGCGGAAGCATATCGTTTGTGTCCGCAAGGAATCTTCGTTTCCGGTAACTACGAAAAATATCGCGAGGTATCGCAACAGGTCCGCGCGATTTTTAAACGTTATACCGACATCATCGAGCCGCTATCCATCGATGAGGCCATCCTAGATGTGACGGAAAATAAAATGGGTTTACCCTATGCCATGGATGTCGCAAAGGAAATTCAAACTGCCATCTACAAGGAGCTAAATTTAACCTGCTCCATCGGCGTGTCTTACAATAAATTCATTGCCAAATTGGCCTCCGACTACCAAAAACCATTTGGAATGACCATCATTACCCCCAAACGCGCCATTCCTTTCTTGGAGCAACTGCCCATCGAGGATTATTATGGTGTAGGGACGAGGTCGGCGGAAAAAATGCATGATCTGGGCATCTACACGGGTGCAGACCTGAAGAAATTATCCCAAGATGAGTGCATCCAATATTTCGGCAAGGCCGGCTTAGCTTTGTATGAACGTGTGCGCGGGGTTGATAACCGTCCTGTAAAAGTGTCAAGGGTACGGAAATCGATTGGTAAGGAACGTACTTTTTACCCATTTCTCTACCACGAAGGTGAAGTCGAAGAAATTCTCCGCAAGCTAGCGGCTAGTGTCAGCAAGGCCTTGAAAGATAAGGGCATGCATGGAAAAGTGGTGACCGTGAAGTTCCGTGATGCGGATTTCAATACGGTCACGCGGCAGCGGTCCTTGGTGGATCCCATTGAGGATTCGGCGGATATTTATTTTTACGCGGCGGATTTGTGGCAAGAATACGGGGACGTGGCCAAAGGGGTGCGTCTGCTAGGGATTACCGTGTCCGATTTAACTGAAATTACCTTTGAAAATATCCGCTTGAATCTATATGAGGACCAAAAAATGAAGGATTCACCGGTTACGACTGATGATCAGTCGGATGACCAAGAGCCAAATCAAGACAATCAAACTGAGCCAGAAGCTTTTTAGTTTGGTTGACTGACAATAAACTGAGGAGCGAAGCAAATGGCTACCAAACATGAGCAAATTATTCAATATATTAAAAATTTACCGATTGATGCCAGAATTTCGGTGCGGAGTATTGCCCGTAATTTAAAGGTTTCTGAGGGTACTGCCTATCGTGCCATTAAAGCGGCTGAAAATCTTCATCTGGTGGCAACGAAGGAGCGTGTTGGTACTGTGCGAGTCGAAGAAAATGAAAACCGCCGCATGCAACATTTGACCATCGAAGAAATTATTAAGGTAACTGACTGCCAGGTACTAGGTGGGGCCGCTGGACTTGACCATGAAGTCCGCAAATTCATCATTGGGGCCATGGAAGCAGACGGGATGCGCCGTTATATCGAACCCAATGCCTTGATGATCGTTGGTAACCGTGAGGAAATCCAACGTATCGCCTTGGAAAATGACATCGCCGTGCTGATTTCCGGTGGTTTCAAACCAAGTAACGAAATCGTGGACCTTGCCAACGAGCGTGAAGTGCCGCTATTGAGTGTTACTTTCGATACTTACGCGACGGCCACTTTAATCAATAAGGCCATGATTGAGCGTTCGATGCAAAAAGATATTCTACTCGTCGAAGATATTTATATCCCGTTAAATCAAACGCAATTCCTATATACCACGGATACGATTACCGCTTACCGCCAGTTATCTGAAGACTCTGGTCATACGCGCTTTCCGGTATGTGAACCTGATGGGAAACTTGCGGGGATTATTACCGCCAAAGATATTTTGGACTTTGACCCAGAAACGCATTTATCCAAAGCCATGACGGCTACGCCTATTTCTGCGAAAAAACCAATGTCTGTGGCCAGCATTACCCACATGATGATTTGGGACGGGCTAGAAATTCTACCCGTCGTTGATGAAGATGAATACCTACAAGGGATTTTATCGCGTCAAGATGTACTTCGGACATTACAATACACCCAACAAACTGAGCAAAGTGAAAACCGCATCGAGATGTTGTTGGCAGACAAGTTAAAATTTGTCGACGCACAAGATGACTTTAGCAAGGCGCGTTACCGTTTCTTGAGCGACGTTTCTTTAACTAATGACTTTGGTGCGATGTCCAATGCTTTACAAAGTGCCATTGTTCAACTTGCCATCAAGCAATTTGTGAAGAAAACCAAAGATAAAGCCATTGTCGTGGACAAAGTAACGGTATATAATTTGAAATTAGTACCACTACAAAGTACCATCGACATTGTACTAGAATTCTTAGATGTATCACGCCGGTCAATGGAAATTGATGTGACCATTTACCACGGTAAACAAGTCATGACCAAAGCACTTGCCAGCGTGAAATCACTAACCAATTAATTACAAAATTAAAAATACCAATGATATTTTTAGGACTTAGAAAGAGGTCAATATGTTAGATAAAATATTAGCTGCAATCGATGAACATGATGTCATTATTATCCACCGTCACGTTCGCCCAGATCCCGATGCCTTGGGTTCACAAATGGGCTTAAAGGCTGTACTGGAAGAAACATACCCAGGTAAGGAAATCTATGCTGTCGGTTTGGATGATGATTCCCTTGCTGAATTTGGGGATATGGATGTCATCAACGATGATAAATATAAAAATGCTTTAGTTATCGTGAATGATTCAGCTAACCGCCCACGTATCGATGATCAACGCTACAAAAAGGGTGCAACTTTAGTTAAAATTGACCACCATCCAAATGAAGATCCTTACGGGGATTACATGATTGTGAAACCTGAAATTTCATCTACATCTGAATTATGGGCTTCTATCGTTTTAGACGAAGATAATGCCCTAAAAATGAATGATGAAGCAGCCAAATGTTTCTTCTTAGGGATTGTTGGGGATACTGGTCGTTTCTTATACGACAATACAACGCCAACAACCATGGCGATTGCAGGTCAATTGTTAAGCTATGATTTCCCAGCATCTGACTTGATGCAAGAATCAAATACACAAACAATTTCCCAAGCCCGTCTACAAGCTTATGTGTTACAAAACATGAAATTATCTGCCCAAGGTACAGTGAACTCTGTCTACATTTCACAAGACTTGCTACAATCCTTAGATTTAACAGCGAATGAAACTTATCAAGTAGTGCAAATTCCAGGGACAATCGAAGGTGTGATCACTTGGGTAAACTTTATTGAGCAACCAGATGGAAAAATTCGTGCCCGTATCCGTTCTAAAGGGCCAGCAATTAACCACATTGCTGCGCAACACGATGGTGGTGGCCACGAAAAAGCTTCCGGTGCTAATGTGTACTCTGAAGCTGAAAAAGATGAATTACTAGCGCAATTAGGCGAAGTAGCCATCGCTTACCGTCGCGAACACTTTTACGACTAATATTGAATTGATGTGAAAAAAATAAGCCTGTGCATTGGCTAGGAAACTAGCTAGTGTACAGGCTTTTTTGTATGATGTTATAGCGTTTGAAGTATCAAGCCAAAACAAAAAGGCGATGCAGAGGCACCGTCATTTTGTTTGTAATTGTATTATTGAACCCAGCAATGGCCGTTTTGGCGTAATAGCTCGTCGGCTTCTTTAGGGCCACGTGATTTACCTTCGTAAGTTGGTAAACTTGTGATGCCGTCGTCTTTCCAGTTTTCGATAATTGAATCAACGATACGCCATTGTTCAGCAAGCTCATTCCAAGTTGAGAAGTTGGTTTGGTCACCGATTAAGGCATCATAAATTAATTTTTCGTATGCATCTGGTACATAGGCAGCAATTAATTCGTCCACATCTGAATTTACAGTTACTAGGTTTGGCGCTAGGGCTTCACCTGGTAATTTTTGATTCAAATGGAAGGCAATGCCGGTTTCAGGTTGAATACTGAAAGTAATGCGTGTTTGATCTGGATTGCATGGTTTTGCAATATCAGCTTCATTTACTTTTTCATTCAAGATGATTTCAACAGTGGTGTGTTTAACAGCCAAAGCTTTACCCGTTTTGAAGTAGAACGGCACATTACCCCAACGGTCATTATTGACTTGGAAGTAACCAGCAAGGTAGGTTTCAGTAACTGAATCCTTGGCCACTTCATTTTCATCTAAGTAGTTGATGAATTCACCATCAGAACTTGCAGTGTATTGTGCACGCACCATTTGTTTATCGGTTTGTTCTGGTGTGAAAGAAGCAATCTCTTTCATGAAGGCTAGTTTACTTGCATGTACAGCATCTTGATCCAAGTTTTCAGGCAATTCCATACCTAACAATGTTGCTACTTGTAAAATGTGGTTTTGGAACATGTCACGAATGGCACCAGATTTGTCATAATAACCACCACGAGTACCAACTGGCATATCTTCAGCTAGGGTAATTTGGATGTTTGAGACATATTGGCTATTTAACATGGCTTCAACTACAGGGTTGAAGTAACGCGTTGTAAGGATGTTTTGTACCATTTCTTTACCAAGATAGTGGTCAATTCGGTAAATATCTTTTTCATCGAAAGATATTTCTAAGGCCTTGTTTAATTCACCAGCTGATGCTAAGTCAGTACCAAATGGTTTTTCAAGGATTACACGGTGGGTACCACCATCGGTTACGATGCCAGCATCTTTTAGACCTTTGGTAATATCAGGGAAGATGGATGGGGCAGTTGAAAGGTAATAAAGATTCTTGCCACCAGTATTGAATTCTTCAGCTAATTTATCCATTGAAGTCTTTAAGTTATCATAATCTTCGGCTTTGGTTGCATCATGTGATACGTAGAAGAAATGTTGAATAAAATTATTTACAGTGGTTTCGTCAGCTTTTTGATCACTAATCGAATCTAAAACAATCTCGCGGAAATAGTCGTCAGACCATTCACGACGTGAGTTACCTAATAGGGCAAAGTTTTCAGATAGTAATTGGCGTTGATATAAGCGGAATAAAGATGGGTAAAGTTTACGACGCGCTAAGTCTCCAGCAGCGCCAAACATAACGATAAGCCCACCAACTTGTTTATTAGTCATTATGCTACATCCTTTCATAGTTCTCATTTATTATATACGAATGTTCGATGCTTTCACAAGGATATGTGCTTGATTTTCTTAGGAATTTTTAATACAGCTATTATTATAGATTTCACAAGAAAAATGGTATACTAGTTAGGATGAGCAAAAAGAACAATTCTTGCGTTGATGCGCAAGCGAGAAAGGTGGGAGACGATGTCTTTTACACAATATGATTTTAAACCCTTTATTTATGAGGCTCTTGCAGATTTAAACTTTACAGAGCCGTCACCTATTCAAGCCAGTGTTATTCCTAAAATTCAAGCAGGGCGTGACGTGATTGCCCAAAGCCAAACAGGTTCTGGTAAATCACATGCATTCCTATTACCATTATTGAACAAAATTACGCCAGAGCACCACACACAATTGGTGATTACAGCGCCAAGTCGTGAATTGGCTGAGCAATTGTACCAAGCTGCCCGTCAAATTATTTCATTCTCACCGGATGAAATCCATATTGAACGTGCTTTTGGTGGTACGGATACGCAAAAACAAGCGAGCCGTTTAGAATCTAACGTACCGCAAATTGTTGTGGGTACGCCAGGTCGTCTATTAGACTTAGTCGACAACAACAAAATTTCTGTACATCAAGTGCGCGATTTCGTTGTTGATGAAGCTGATATGACACTAGACTTAGGTTTCCTAAACGTGGTAGACCAAATTGCAGGTCGTATGCCGAAAAACTTGAAAATGTATGTTTTCTCAGCAACGTTACCACCAAAATTGAAACCATTCTTGATGAAATATATGTCTAATCCAGACTGGTCTACAATTGAAGCGAAAAACAAAATTTCAGATACCATTGAAAACTTATTAGTGCCTGTTAAAGGGCGTGATCGTAAAGCCTTGTTATTCGATACCTTAACAATCGGTCAACCATATTTAGCTTTAATCTTTGCCAATACAAAAGAGACAGTTGAAGAAATCTACAAATACTTGAAATCTCAAGGATTGAATGTTGGTCATATTCATGGTGATTTACCTGCGCGTGAACGTCGCCGTGTCATGAAACAAGTACAAAACTTAGATTTCCAATATGTAGTTGCGACTGACTTAGCTGCCCGTGGTATTGATATTGATGGCGTGTCTCATGTTATCAACTATGAAGTACCAAATGAGTTGGAATTCTTTATTCACCGTGTTGGTCGTACTGGCCGTCAAGGTAAACCAGGTACAGCCATTACTTTCTATATTCCAGAAGAATTGAAAGATATTGAATGGTTGGAAAATAAAGGGATTAAATTCCAATTTAAAGACATCAAAAATCACGAATTAATTGAAGGTAAAGATCATGATGCGCGTTCTGCACGTCAAAAAGCACCTGAAGTTGATAACGCAGTTGCTGGTATGATTGAACGTACTAAACGTTCAAAAGTAAAACCAGGCTACAAAAAGAAATTAAGCCGTCAAATTGCGAAACACAACAAAGATACACGTATGAAAGATCAACGTATCAAACGTCGTGACCAACGTAAACGAAACAAAGAAGAAAACAAAGTTGATTATTAATATCAGAGTTCGCCAAAAAGCGTAAATAATATCGATATGAAAAGAGTTGATGCCCGCCGTCAACTCTTTTTCATCATGCATATATCACAATAGCTATATTTGACGAAACAAAAACACCTCTAGCGCTCGGCTAGAGGTGTTTTTCGTTTGTTATTTTGGAATTTTGATGACGGTGACTTTTTTGATTAAAAGCCAGATGCGCACTAGGGCGAATAGGTACATCAATTCTAGTTGGTAAATGGCGTATAGACCAAATAGGTTGCATATGGTAATCACGAGTAGTGGCATGGTGATGGATACTATGGCCAAGTGTAGGCGCATTTTGAATTTCAAACGTAGGCGAATGGCATCTGGTAGTAAACCAATGACTAGGGCAATCATAACTGCGGCTAGTAAGATATTAAATAGATTACCAATGGCGACCATGATGAATACTAATGGATAGTAAGCGAGGTTCAGTGTGGACATCGCGGTCACGACTGTTTTTAATCCTTCGCTTGTACCGGAGCTGGCTAGTTGGTCATATGTAAAAACCATTGCTTGTCCCATTATGGTTAATGTGACGTTATCGGTATTGTTTTCTAAGGTTATTAGGGTGCCGTTTCCTGTTGTGACTTCATCAGTCGTTATTGAGTTATCAGGATCATAGGCGTAGGTCATTAAATCGGTTTTGTAAATGAACCCGTCTGTGCCGGATGCTGTCATTTTCCCATCAGTTACCTCATAGGCTGGAATTTGATTCGCAATGGATTGCCCGTTGGTTGCCATTAGTTCGAATACTTTTAGGGTATCGAGGAAGTTCGGGATGGATGCTAGGACGACCAGGACAAGTGTGTAGGCGAACATGCGCTTATATGAGTAGGCGATGACGCGGATTGTTTTTGGATAATTTACGATGGCATCATATAAGATGACGAGTAGTTTGGTTTCTTTCATACATTCGCTCTTTTCTGTAAACTCGAAGGAGTCGTTTTGTGGAGAACTTGATTTCTCATACTAGATTCTATTATAACAAAGATTGGGGCAAAAATAAGCCTAGGTGTTCAAGCAATATGCGAATGATTAAAAAATGAGAATTTAATAAGCTAAATTTTTGATATTTTGCAAAAGGATTGCTATGATGAACTTACAACAAAAAAACTTTAATTTCTTAGGAGGAATTTTTAATGGCTTTTGAATTACCAGAATTACCATACGCTTATGATGCTCTAGAACCTTACTTTGATGAAGAAACAATGCACTTACATCATGACAAACATCATAACACTTACGTGACTAATGCTAACGCTGCATTAGAAGGTACTGACTTAGCTGACAAATCTGCTGAAGAAATCTTAGCTAACTTCGATTCAGTTCCAGAAGACAAAAAAACTGCTGTTCGTAACAATGTTGGTGGACACGCTAACCATACATTATTCTGGGAACAATTCGCTGCTAATGCAGGTGGAGAACCTACAGGCGCATTAAAAGAAGCTATCGATGCTAAATTCGGTTCATTCGCTGAATTCCAAGAAGCATTCAAAACTGCTGCTACTGGTCGTTTTGGTTCAGGTTGGGCTTGGCTAGTTGCTGACAACGGTGAAGTTGCAATCACTTCAACTCCAAACCAAGATTCTCCATTAATGGATGGTCAAACACCATTATTAGGTATCGATGTTTGGGAACATGCATACTACTTGAAATACAAAAACGTACGTCCAGACTACATCGCTGCATTCTGGAACATCGTTAACTGGGATGTTGTAGCAGAACGTTTTGACGCTGCTAAATAATTCTCATTAAATGTGATCTGAAGAAAGGTGGGCTTGAGACCCACCTTTTTTTTTTTGTAAATTTTGGTGTTGGAAGGTATCGTGAGTGGGAGATTATGGAATGAGGCGCCATTCCATACAAAATCGTGAAGTCGTATTGAATGATTGTTCGTTCCATACAAAAACCGCCAAACTCAATTGAATGGCAGTTGATTCCATAAAGCTCAGAAGAATCGTATTGAATGGGCCGCCATTCCATACAAAAACCACCAAACTGTATCGAATGAGATTTCATCCCATAACCTAACCATAGAACCGCCATCAAGCGATTGCCTGCAGTAATGCGCATAATCAAAAAAGCCCGAGACGACTAGTCCCGGGCTTTCCTAATTTAAGTAATCATCATTCTTAGATGTGCGTTTTCTCTTTTTACCATATACATAAATCCCGGTTAAGACACCTGCCGTGGCGACGGTGATGATGCAACCAAGGATCAGACCTTCTGGTACATAGTAGAAGGAAATGTCGTAGGTACCAGCTTTAGGGAATTGGATACCCATAAAGCCACCGTTGAGTAGTTCGATGGTATCAACGGCCTCACCATTGACGCTTGCGTGCCAACCTTTGGCATAAGGAATGGTCAACATCAAGTATTCACTTGGATCATCGACCGTTACCGTACCTGAGAAACTAGCATTGTCAAAGGTATCAAGCTGTAAATTGCCCGCTGACAGGTCTTCAGACATGGTTTCAATGATTGTTGGGTCAAGCGTATATAGGTTGACGTCAGATAAAGTTGTTTCGTCTTCTAATAGTTGGATGGTAAATACTTTCTCCGTATTTTGGTCATCACTGGCGATATTGAAAACTTGGATGGATTGATATGAAGAATCATAATCCAACTCCTCGCCATCTAAATAGTATTTGACCTCTTCGTCATCCAAATAAGACGGGACTGTGATGTAATACGACTGGTTTGTTTTCACATTAATATGAATATCGATGAAAGAATCTTCCCCAGTATCATCACGTGTGTATGCCGTATTGACCACGGATTCATCTTGTGATGAGACGTGGAAAAGGTCGATACTCGCGAAGTTGGCAATCTCAAACTGATCAAGCGATACGCCATCAGTCGGACCTTGCCCCAATAGGACGTTGAGTAATTCATCTTGTAAATAAATTGGATTCACATCGGACGCGTCCACATCAGTAATTTCCTGGTTGACCATATAACCAAGCGACAAGGCATTTGGATTTTCGTGCACCAACATTTGGTCGGTTACCTCAGTCACATCATACAAACCAAGGTCAGCACGAGTTGACGTCGCACGGTCGGAAAGACTTCCTTGATCAGAAGCAAATGGTGTTAGGGAAAAGTAGTATTTTACCCCAAACAAGGCATCTGTCAGCAAGGTTCCCGTCGTATAGTTGGTGAAACCATCACTCATAGGAAAACCAAGTTGCTTGAACAACTGTGTGGTGTTTCGTTCCAAGGTCGAGTTGAAATGATTCAAGTCATAATAACCTAATTGCATGGCATCATTTTTGGTACGTTGGAAGGTCTTGGTCATGCGGTAAAATTCATCTTCACCGGGTGCATATTCCGACACCAGAGGTTTGGTTTCGCTAATATAAGCGGCAAAATCATCCTCTTTTAAATAGGAAATGCTGGCAATGGTAATAACCGAATTGGCAAAGACTTCACTGGCTGTAATAACCAGCAGTAATCCATAAATCAATTTGTTGAAATCAGCGGCCATAATCAACAAGGCGGCAATCCCTACAAATAGGATGAAAGTGATAATGACAGTGGTTGCTGAAATGTAATCAAATTCATCGATGCGGTATAAGAGATAACCGCAACCCATTGCAAAAACTACTAGTAGCGATAAAGCAGCTTTCATAGATAGACTTGGTTTCAAACGATAGACTTGGTAGCCGATATACAATAGGAAAAACGAGAATACAAATGAAAAACGATATGGATACCAAATTGGATATTGCAAACCGTGCCAAACCAAATTAAAAGCTGAAATATTCATGGACAAGAGTAAAATCACCGTAACAGCCAAGGCCGCTAAGCGTTCACTCAAGGCAATTTTCTTACTGAAGAAGAATAGAATAGCCATGATTAATGGCAAGCTACCGATGAATATATTCGGTAACCCGTCTGGCATTTGATCGAAATTAAAAGGTCCAAGAATAAATTTAGACACAATATCATAAATCGGGTAATCCGCTTTTAATTCGAGTGGCGGCGATGACTGCGCCCCTTTTGACGTCGTTAAGGCGTAAAAAGTCGGGATTAATAGGAAAGCAGCTAGCCCACCACCGGCTAGGGACCAACCAGCAAATTTAGCCGTAGTCTTTGTGAGATAGCCTTTTATATTGGAAAAGTAGTTTGCTTGATACTTGCTAGCAGCCGCCAGCTGACCATTCAAGTGAGCTTCATTTTCGGTTGCATGCAAAGTTGGACTACTATGGGCAACGAACCGATAGGCGAAGAATAATACGGTAAACAGACAAATCATGTAGCCGATGTAGTAGTTCGATATTAAAATCGCCGCCAACCAAAATGCATAGGTCCAACCGGCTTGACCGCGCATGATTTTTTCCAAGCCCCAAATCAAGAAGGGTAGAAAAATGACCCCATCGAGCCACATGACGTTCAATTGGTTTGCGGATAGGTAGCCGATGAAGGCATAGGCAAAGGAAAAGGTTAGCGATTGCCAGGTTACTTCATTATATAGCCGACCCAACATGAACTGGAAGGCTGCGGCCCCGGTGGCTAGTTTTAAGACCACGATGAGGGCTACGGCGAAGGATAGCCAGGATTGGGGGAAGACCAGTAGTAATAGTAGATAGGGCGACATGAGGTAATAGGACCAGGTGCCGACCATTTCTCCTCCGGTTGCTTTGGTGAAGGAATAGAATAGTTGGTCCCAATTACCGTAAAAGACATCGCGGTAATATTGGTAAAAATCAACATATTGCTGGCCCAAATCGACGGTTAGTATGGTGCCGTTGCCAAAGGGCGCAATTTGTAGACCCACGGCAAAGAAGGCGCCCATGAGGACAAATACGGCTAGAAATAAGCCGACCATTGCCGATTTGAGTGGGTGTTTTTGACATATTTTTTGTATTGCTTGATATAGTTGCGTCATGACACGTACTCCTTTTTTGAATTGTAACTAGCATATCATATTTCCAATTATTGGCGGTTAGCCAATGCACAAATTTACAAAAACTAAATGTATGTATCTATTTTCAAAATAATCTTAATAATTTCAGTGCATGTATACATGGGTTTTTGTGTATAATATAATAGATTACATTGTCCAAAAGTTTTGGGAATTTTTGGCAACAGTAAGTGTTTTATTGAAAGTAGGTGACAAGTTGGGTCAACATGATCAAAACAAACGAAAACTTCACAAAAAAAATGAAGAAAAGATAGAAAAGTCGGGGTATGACGATAATCAACCAAAAAGACGCGCACCCATTTGGGGTCCCTTTTTAAGCCGATTAAATGTGATGATGATTGCCATCTTTGTCTTATTTGCGGTATTAATTTTACGATTGGGTTATTTGCAATTGGTCCAAGGGGATATGTTCTCTGATTTGGTCAATGCGACAGAGACTACAATTGTTGAGGAATCTGTACCACGTGGGCTGATTATTGATGCCAATGGGGTTGTCATGGTGGATAATGAACCACTTCAAGCAATTTCTTATACTCGTGGCCAACAAGTGTCTGGGGAAGATATGGTCGCAACAGCTAATGCCTTAGCTGGTTATATTGCCGTATCGATTGAAGATGTGTCTGAACGTGATTTACAAGATTACTTCGTGGCAGCCAATACGGATCTTATTAACGACCGATTGACTGAAGAAGAATTGGCCGCTTCAGATGATGAGATATATAGTATTCAGTTGTCCAAAGTAACGGATGAGGATATCAGTGGCTTAAACAATCAACAAAAAGAAGCTGCAGTAATTTTTTCAAAAATGAATGCAGCATCTGCCTTATCGACAGTCTTCATTAAAAACGAAGAGGTTACGACTGAGGAAACTGCTGTCGTTGCGGAACACGCCCAAGAATTACCTGGCGTAAACGTGACAATGGACTGGCAACGAACCTATCCATTAGATTCATTACTACGCTCATTATTAGGTGGCGTGACAAGTACTGAAGAGGGTATTCCAAGTGATTTACAATCTTACTACTTGGCCAAAGGCTACGCTTTGAATGACCGTGTAGGGACTTCATATTTGGAATTAGAATACGAAGACTTATTACGTGGTTCGAAAACGACTTATGAAACTGAAGTCAGCCAAGATGGTGACATCCTTCGAACTGAACAAACTTATGAAGGGGAAATGGGTAACACCATTCAATTATCCATTGATTCTGAATATCAAGCTGAGTTAGAGCAATATGCGACCCAATATCTTGAGGCTGCAACCGATGAAGCAAATAATCAAATCTATATTGTTGCGTCTGACCCACAAACGGGTGAAGTATATGCCTTAGTAGGGAAACGGAAAACTGACGATGGAGAAATTATTGATGATGCCCTTGGTACCATTAACTCTTCATTTATTTCAGGGTCTGTTGTCAAAGGGGCAACGATTGCAACTGGTTATGCGACTGGCTTACTAGAAGTTGGTTCTGATAATGTGAAAACCGATGAACCGCTATACTTCTCAGGAACTCCAGTAAAAGGTTCTTGGTGGTTTACATCAAACAATGATTCGGCACCAAGAGAGTTAACAGATAAACAAGCCTTGGCCTTATCATCAAATATCTATATGATTAAGATTGCCATGGCATTGGGTGGTATTAATTACTACGAACCAAACATGGACTTAGCTGGACTTGATACGGATGCAATTTACCAACAAATCCGTTCGCATTTTGCGGAATTCGGATTAGGTGTTTCTACAGGTATTGATTTGGAAAACGAGTCTACTGGTATTAACGGTGGGAAAACAGATCAACCTGGTAACGCACTTGACTTAGCATTCGGTCAATTTGATACCTATACACCAATTCAATTGAACCAATACATTTCTACCATGGCTAATGGTGGTACGCGTTATGCGATGCACGTATTGGACAAAGTATTAGCACCAGCTGAAGATACAACTGAAGGTGCTGTGGTTTATGAATATGAACCTACCGTATTGAACCATGTGTCATTGACAGATGAAGAATTACAAGAAGTACGTGAAGGTATCTGGTCAGTTGTCAACACGAGCGAAGGTTTGGGTTACAGTATTTTCAGTGGTTTCCCAATTGAAGTAGCTGGTAAATCAGGTACTGCGACAATTGATGATGTGTATGAAAACTCTACATGGGCAGGTTGGGCGCCTTATGACGATCCAGAAATTGCCGTTTCAATTGTTATTCCAAATACCAAAGCCGGTGTTGCAACATCCGCACAAGCAATTGCACCAGCTGTATTAGGTTTGTACTATAATATTGATGAATACCAACAAGCCTTGGAAGATTAGTGATTATAGTTGAATCATTAAGCTTTTACGGATGAATGATAAGAGGCTAGGTTTTCGGACCTAGCTTTTTATCAATTGTATTTACGAGTGGGGTAAAAAATACTTGGCATAAGGATATAGATTATGATACAATACTCAAGTATGGTTACTGTATATCAGTTAATAATTTTATTGTATTGGAGGGGTATCGCATGCGTGTGAATATTATTTTAGAAAACACTGAACTAAAAGGTGAACGTGTTTACTTAACAGAAAAAAATAAACGTAACAATCCAGACCGTTTAGAAGTGAAAAAATATAGTCCAAAATTACGTAAAGTTTGCTTGTTCCGTGAAGTTAAATAATTAACTTTAGTTAGGCAACTGACTCGGTAACGACACAAATAATAAATACGTATTTACTATTGGAGACCTGCATCTTGTGCAAACAAGGTGTGGGTCTTTTTCATTTTCAAAATATGAGGATCGATACATTGAAAACTGTCCGCTACAAATTGAGGAAAAATGTACCAAATCATTCGATGTGTTCACTCAAACTCCCAACCCTAGCAAACACTAACCACCAGTAGTTGGCGAGCACGATGGTCGTGACTGTTAATTGGCGGTGACTAGGGTATAATGTAAGATATGATTTTACGCAATTGCAATTTTCATACAACTAAAGGAGTTTACGATGGCGAATAAGAAACCGTATGTTACGTATGTTTTGATTGCGATTCAGGTGGTGCTTTTCCTTGCGATGCAAGTGATGGGCGGGTCTGAGTCGGCTTTGACCTTGATTTTATTCGGGGCGAAATTTAATCCACTAATTGCTGCAGGGGAGTACTGGCGCTTGATTACGCCGATTTTCTTGCATATTGGCTGGATGCATTTATTGATCAACACGATTACTTTGTATTATCTAGGTTCGATGGTTGAAGAAATTATCGGACGTTGGAAGTATTTGGCGATTTACCTAGCTTCTGGGATTATGGGGAATCTTTTCTCATATCAATTCTCAGATAACGTTTCGGCGGGTGCATCGACGGCATTATTTGGTCTCTTCGCAGTCTTTTTGGCGCTAAGAAACCTGTATCCGTCTAACCGTTATATCCAAAACCTTGGTTCGCAATACATGATGTTGATTGGGATGAACTTGGTCTTTGGCTTCCTGGGCTCTGGTATCGACATTTGGGGCCACATCGGCGGGATTGTCGGTGGTTTCCTAATCACCATGACCCTGATGAAGGGCGAAGGCCACGACGACCGCAAAACGCAACGAATTGGGTCACTTGCCGTGTACCTGATCATCGCCATTTTCATCCTCTTAAATCAAGGAACCGTCAACGCGATTATGCCATAGGAGGCGTTTATTTTTAATGGAAAAAGTACCAACAACCCTAAGCAAGCAAGCCATTCGCGACCAAGTATTCGCCTATTGGCAAGCATTACCCCAATCTGACCGAATCCCGATGCAAGCTGATTTATATGCGCAATTATTCAACCACCCAGCCTTTGAATCTGCCCGGACGATTGCTGTTACCATGTCTCATCCTGGAGAAATCGACACCAAGCCAATTATCGATTATGCCATTACAGTAGGTAAGCAAGTCGTGGTCCCCAAAACTTTACCCAAACGTCAAATGACTTTTGGTGTGTTTGAAGGGGTAGACCGATTGGCGCGCACCAAATTTGGTATTCTTGAACCTAAAGATGATGCGACGTTTGTTGACAAAAAAGACATTGATTTGATGATTGTCCCTGGCTTATTCTTCACTAAAGATGGCTACCGTATTGGGCATGGTGGAGGCTATTATGATATCTACCTAGCGGATTATAAGGGGCAAACAATTTCATTGGCCTTACCAGGCATGATGGACGAAGCCATTCGCTTTGAACGGGATGACTTTGATATCCCAGTCAACCATGTTTTGCTTGCTGAAGCATAGTCTAGATGCAACCGGTACCATTTTTTTCAAAAGGGACTAATCTTTTTTGCAAAAGTCTGATAAAATAAGAATAAAGATGCAATTTAAAAAGGGAGTTAGTATAATGACAAAGAAAATTTTTGGTATCGACTTAGGTGGTACTTCAATTAAATTATCAGTAGTCTCAACTGAAGGCGACATTATCGATCAATGGTCAGTGCCGACAGATAACAAAGACGAAGGCCAACACATTATTCATGACTTGAACCAAGCAATCGACGCGAAGATGAAAGAAAATAACTGGACCAATGACGATATTTTAGGTATCGGTATGGGGTCTCCAGGTGTTGTAAACCGTGAAAAAGGTACTGTTACGGGTGCTTACAATCTTAACTGGGTTGACGAGCAACCTGTTGCGGACGATATTCGTAGCTACTTTAACGCAGATTGGCCTATTTTTATCGAAAATGATGCCAATGTTGCGGCTTTAGGCGAGCAATGGAAGGGTGCCGGCGACCACGCGAGCGACGTCGTGTTAGTGACATTAGGTACTGGTGTTGGTGGTGGTGTCATCGTCAATAATCAACTAGTGGTTGGTCAAGGTGCTGCAGGTGAAATTGGCCATATGTTCTCTAAAGAAGATGGTCGTAAATGTACATGCGGGAAACATGGTTGTTTAGAAACAGTCGCATCTGCTTCTGGTATTGTGTGGACTGCTGGTGAACTTGCTTATGCGATGGATGATACTGGTTCAGCCATTCAAGGACGCATTTTTAACGGTGAAAAAGTAACATCTGAAGATATCTTCAAAGCAGCAGAAGCTGGCGATATTTTCGCAGAAGCTGTTGTGGACGAAACAATGAGTCATTTAGGTCGTGCTTTAGGCCAAATTGCTGCCGTAACAAACCCTAAATACATCTTAATCGGTGGTGGGGTTGCGAATGCAGGTCAATACTTATTAGATAAAGTAACGCAACATTTCAATGAATCAGTTTACCCAGGTGTCGGTGCAACTACCCACATCAAATTAGCAACACTAGGTAACGATGCTGGTGTGTATGGTGCAGCTTCATTGGTAATGGCAAATATTTAATTTTTTGTAGTTTGGAATAGAAGGGAAAAATAGTAAATGATTAATTTTGGTATGGTTTCATGGATTATCTTGATCGTCGTGTTATTAGTATGGGGAGGCTTCTGGTTATACAGCTACTTATTACGTAAAAATAACGCGACAATGATTTCGCAAGAAGATTTCCAACAAACAATGCATTCAGCACAAGTTGTGGATATCCGTGAAGCAAATGAATTCAACTCAGCACATATTCTTGGTGCACGTAACGTGCCTTACTCAACTTTGCAACAAGGTGTGCCAGGTTTCAACAAAACACAACCAATCTACCTATACGCAGATATGCATAACTTAACTGGCCGCGTAGCGAAAAAATTGCGCGAAGCTGGTTATGAAGATATTTATATCTTAGAGGGCGGCATGAGTGATTGGAAAGGTAAAGTAAAACGCGCTAACTAATCGTGATTTTAAATATGATATGAAGGGGGTGGGACTTTTTGTCCTGCCCCCTTTTCATATCGGTTATGATTACAGAATGAGCATCCATTCGGGACAAATCAGTGAAATCATACAGAATAGCATCCTAAATAAGCAAGCAAATCATATGCAAACTTGATTTAAATCAGCGGACGTGCTATGATATTTGGTGCAAATAATATAAGTAAAGTGATGAGTTTTGTTGTGGCGTTTTGAAGAGAGCTTGCGGTGCTGGGAGCAAGTAAACAAACCAATAAATGTTGCATCACAGGCAGAAGCCAATTTACGTCGGTCGACACCGTTATCATGTCCAATAGGTTGCCAGATGGATGAAAAGTCTACTTTTGGTATGCCTTAAGTAAAAATGTAGGTGGTACCGAGCATGTAAATTTGCGCCCTATACTATAGATGATCTCATTGAGATGCCTGTAGTATAGGGCTTTTCTTATGCCAAAAATTTCAATCAGAAAGTAGGAAGCTTCATGAAAGAGACAAATATGTCTACCAAATACCAACCAAACGCGGTTGAAGCCGGTCGTTATGACAAATGGCTAGAAGCTGGCGTTTTCGAACCAAACGGCGATAAAACCGTTGAACCTTATTCAATCGTTATTCCGCCACCAAACGTAACAGGTAAATTACACTTGGGTCACGCTTGGGATGTAACTTTACAAGATATGGCTATCCGCCAAAAACGTATGCAAGGCTACGATACTTTATGGTTACCAGGGATGGACCACGCAGGTATTGCAACACAAGCAAAAGTAGAAGCAAAATTAGCTGAAGAAGGCGTTTCTCGTTACGACTTAGGCCGTGAGAAATTCATCGACCAAGTGTGGGACTGGAAAGAAGAATACGCTGAAACAATCCGTGCACAATGGGCGAAAATGGGTATTTCTGTTGACTATTCTCGCGAACGTTTCACTTTGGACGAAGGGCTAAACAAGGCTGTTCGTAAAGTCTTCGTTGACCTATACAACAAAGGTTTAATCTACCGCGGTGAATATATCATCAACTGGGATCCAAAAGCACAAACTGCCTTATCAGATATGGAAGTTATCTATTCTGATGACCAAGGTGCATTCTACCACCTATCATACCCATTAACTGATGGTTCTGGTTCAGTGGAAATTGCCACAACTCGTCCTGAAACAATGCTTGGGGATACTGCTATTGCGGTTCACCCGAAAGATGACCGTTACGCACACTTAGTTGGTAAGACTGTTACATTACCAATCGTAGGTCGCGAAATTCCAATTATTGCGGACGACTATGTTGAACGTGAATTCGGTACAGGTATTGTGAAAATTACACCTGCTCATGATCCTAACGACTTCGCCGTAGGTAACCGTCATGACTTACCACGCATTAACGTCATGAATGCCGACGCAACAATGAACGAAAATGCTGGTCGCTTCGAAGGTATGACACGTGAAGAAGCCCGCAAAGCTGTTGTGGAAGAATTAGACAAATTAGGTAACTTAATCCGCGTTGAAGAAATGGTCCACTCTGTTGGTCACTCTGAACGTACAGGTGTGGTTGTTGAACCTCGTTTATCTACACAATGGTTCGTTAAAATGCGTCCATTAGCTGAAAAATCATTGGATAACCAAGACACTGAAGACCGTGTTGATTTCTACCCACCACGTTTTGAAAATACCTTCAAAACATGGATGGAAAATGCCCATGACTGGGTTATCTCACGTCAATTATGGTGGGGTCACCAAATCCCAGCTTGGTACCACAAAGAAACTGGCGAAATGTATGTTGGTTTAGAAGCACCGGAAGATGCTGAAAACTGGACACAAGATCCAGACGTATTGGATACTTGGTTCTCTAGTGCTTTATGGCCATTTTCAACGATGGGTTGGCCAGATACTGAATCTGAAGACTTCAAACGTTACTACCCAACATCTACCTTAGTAACAGGTTATGACATCATCTTCTTCTGGGTTGCACGTATGATCTTCCAAGGTTTGGAATTTACTGGTCGTCGTCCATTTAAGAATGTCTTAATCCACGGTTTAATCCGTGATAGCCAAGGCCGTAAGATGTCTAAATCATTAGGTAACGGTGTTGACCCTATGGATGTTGTGGAACAATACGGTGCCGATGCTTTACGTTGGTTCTTAGCAACAGGTTCTACACCTGGTCAAGATATTCGTTACAACGAAGAAAAACTTGAAGCTGCTTGGAACTTCATCAACAAGATTTGGAATGCATCTCGTTATGCCATCATGAACCTTGATGATTTAACTTACGATGAAATCGATCTTTCAAATGTGACTGAAATCAAAGATCAATGGATTTTAACACGCTTGAATGAAACCATCGCATCAGTAACCACTAACTTCGACAACTTCGAATTTGGTGAAGCTGGTCGTGCTTTATACCACTTCATCTGGGATGAATTCTGTAACTGGTATATCGAAATGGCTAAGGAAACCTTACAATCTGAAGATGAGACTGCGAAAAAGACAACGCGTTCTGTTTTAGCATATACCTTAAACAACATCTTACGTTTGATGCACCCAATTATGCCATTTGTAACTGAAGAAATTTGGGCACACATTCCGCATAAAGAAGCTTCAATCGTAACATCTGCTTATCCAACAGTGGACGAAAGTCTATCAAATGAAAAAGCAGCTAGCGACATGAACTACGTGATTTCATTGGTTAAAGCTATCCGTAACGCACGTAACAAACAAAACGTTGCCTTGTCTAAACCAATTGATATTATCGTGAAACCTCGTACCCAAGAAATTGGTCAAGCTGTTTCAGATAACGTTGCTTTCATCAACCGCTTCACAAACCCTGAAACATTAACAGTGGATACAGAAGCTGTTGCACCTGATCAAGCAGTTACTTTATTCTTTGACGGTGGAGATATTTACTTGCCATTAGCAGGTTTCATTGACATCGAAGAAGAGATTGCTCGTCTTGAAAAAGAATTACAAAAATGGCAATCAGAAGTTGACCGTGTTGAGAAGAAATTATCAAATGAACGTTTCGTAAACAACGCACCAGCTGCCGTTGTAGATGAAGAACGTCAAAAAGGCTTGGACTACCAAGACAAATTGGCTTCTACCAAAGAACGTATTGCCGAATTACGCGGTGAATAATCATTTAAATAGTTCGTCAAAAAGGAGGATTCTGACCAAGAATCCTCCTTTTTTCATGTAAATTGTAAATTTTTGGTAAATTTTGTCTAAATGCATTTACAAAAATAATATAGTCAAGAAAGCATTTCCATGCTAGAATAGCTTCTGGTAAGATGTTTTCTTGCACAAAGAGGCGTACTACTCAACGTTGTAAATTTGTTAAGTAGTAGGCTTTTTTATTTTGAATTTGGAGGGCATTTAGCATGCAAGTATTAATGCAAAACATGGAACAAATTGAGCAATGGATGAACGTTTACACCGAGGGTGCTCCCAAAGATATACAACGTTTGAAAGATATTTTAACTGACCTTGGTCATCCTGAATTAAAAGCACCAGCCATTCATGTAACAGGTACGAATGGTAAGGGCTCAACTTGTCGTTATATTGAAAAAATTGCACGTGATCACGGTTATTCAACTTTATTATTTACCTCTCCTCATTTAGTGAATTTAAGTGAACGTATTCGCTACAACCAAGAAGACGTCAATGAACGCGACTTCATCGATTTAATGAATGAAGTGCGTCAACACATTGAAGATTTACATATTCCAGCCATGACTTATTTTGAAGTCTTAACGCTTGCTTATTTTGTTTACGCGAGCAAAGTCGATGTCGACGTGATGATTGTTGAAGTAGGTATTGGTGGCAGAACAGATTATACTAACGT
Organism: Aerococcus agrisoli; assembly: GCF_003797145.1. Lineage (GTDB taxonomy): Bacteria > Bacillota > Bacilli > Lactobacillales > Aerococcaceae > Aerococcus > Aerococcus agrisoli. The sequence goes on from NZ_RKMG01000003.1 coordinate 37,840, forward strand.
ATTACCATCAGCTGTTCGTGTCATCACTTCCATTGGCCGTGACCATATTCCTGGTCTTGGTAAAAATGAAGCAGCCATTACCCGTCAAAAAGCTGGTATTATTCATCAGGGTGACCGTACTGTCATTGGTGAAATGGATCAAGCATATATCGACATTATTCAAAAGGCTGTTGATGAAAATGAAGGTCAATTAATTTCATATAAATCTGAAGCTGCAGTTCAAGTGCCACAATTAGGTTTCTACCAAGTATGGAATGCACAAACAGCTTTAGCTGCTTTCCGCAATTTTACTGAAGTGAATCATTTACACTTTGATGAAGACACTGCCATTGAAGCGATTCATGAAACAGAGATTCCTGGCCGTTTAGAACGTGTGATTGACATGCCTGAAACTTATATCGATGGTGCCCACAATATTTCAGCAATTCAAGTATTGGTACCAGAAATTCAAAAATCCTTTGCAGGACGCGAAGTCATCATGATGTTTGCAGCTTTAACACGTAAAGATATCAAGGAATCATTGGACTATGTGGCTACTTTCCCTGCGATTGATTTACATGTAACGAGCTTTGATTATTACGATGCCCGTAGTCGTGAAGATTATTTAGCAGATACAGATGCGCATTTTGTAGAAAATTGGTATGATTACTATATGGATATCGCACATAATAAACCTGAAGCCGTAATCATTTTCTGCGGATCATTCTATTTTATTAGCGAAGTTCGAGAAAAACTACAAAGCGGGGATATTTATGAAAACATCAGTAATTTTTGATATGGATGGCTTAATGCTAGACACTGAGAAAGTTTACGCGCAAGTAAATAAAGAAGGGTTTAATTCTTTAGGAATTGAATTCGAAATGAAAGACTACCTAAAATATGTAGGTGTCGGCGAAAAAGAAACCTTAGCAATGTATGCGGAAATGATTGGCGACATGGACAAGGCAAAAGAATTGCTTGCTCGTGAAGACCAACGTTATTTAGAAGTCATCAAGGACCAAGTGCCTGATATGAAAGATGACTTATTGAAAGTCCTAGATACACTAGAAGCTAGAGGGGTAGATTGCTATGTTGCCTCATCTACAAATTTAGCTACTGTAGAATATCTATTGGAAGCAACTGGCATTCGTAGATACTTTAAAGGGATTGTTGCTGGTGACCAAGTGACCAATGCAAAACCAGATCCCGAAATTTACTTGAAAGTTGTTGCGGACTATAATTTAAACAAAGAAGAAACCATCGTTTTAGAAGATTCGATCCATGGGGTAAATGCAGCTTACAAAGCTGGCCTAGATGTTATTATGGTGCCGGATTTGGTTGCACCGGATGAGTTGACTTACGAACGAGTGCTTGCAGTAGTTGGTCGTTTAGGCGACGCGCTACCATTTTTAGATTAAGAATGTATTGAGAACGTGTTTGCTGATTGGGGTGGACACGTTCTTTTTATATATACGAACATTAAACGTGTAAAAGGTCGATAATGCCCTTTAAAAACAGACGTTTATTTATTATTTTTTCGAAAAATAGAAAAAATATTCGCAAAATGTACTTTAAGCGTCAAAAAATATGTTAGAATGACTGTATTCAGAATTGCTAAATAGATAAAAAAGAGAGGGTTTTGTCATGTTAACAGATATTCAAATTGCCCAACAAAATGAACAATTACCAATCGTTGAGATTGCGAAACGCATTGGTATCGACGCGGATGATATCGATTTATACGGTAAATATAAAGCGAAAATCCCTGCTAAAACCTTACAAGCTTTGGAAAGTAATGAAGATGGTAAATTAATTTTAGTTACAGCGATCAACCCAACGCCTGCTGGTGAAGGGAAATCAACGACAACAGTTGGTTTAGGTGACGCCTTAACTTTACGCGGTAAAAAAACGGTGATTGCTTTACGTGAACCATCTCTTGGCCCAACAATGGGTGTTAAGGGTGGTGCAGCTGGTGGTGGTTACGCGCAAGTTGTACCTATGGAAGACATCAACCTACATTTCACAGGTGACATGCATGCCATTACAACTGCCAACAACACATTATCAGCGATTATCGACAACCACATTCATCAAGGAAATGAATTAGATATCGATGTACGTCGTGTGACTTGGAAACGTGCAGTGGACTTGAATGACCGTGCCTTACGTCAAGTCATCGTTGGTTTAGGTGGCGTAGCCAATGGTTACCCACGTGAAGATGGTTTTGATATTACCGTTGCATCTGAAATCATGGCGATTTTATGTTTATCAACTGACCTAGAAGACATGCGTGCACGTTTTGCGCGTATCGTGATTGGTGAAAATACTAAACGTGAACCAGTAACAGTTGCTGATTTAGGGGTTGAAGGTGCTTTAACTTTAATCATGAAAGATGCCATTGCACCTAACTTGGTACAAACTTTGGAACACACACCAGCATTTGTGCATGGTGGTCCATTTGCCAATATTGCCCATGGTTGTAACTCAGTAGTAGCAACACATGCAGCCCTTAAATTAGGTGACTACGTGGTAACTGAAGCTGGTTTCGGCGCCGACTTAGGTGCTGAAAAATTCATGGATATCAAAGTGCCTGTTTTAGGGAAAGCACCGGATGCCGTTGTCGTTGTTGCAACTATCCGTTCATTGAAAATGCATGGTGGCGTTGCTGTGAAAGATTTAAACAATGGTTCAAACCCAGATGCTGTAGCCAAAGGTTTTGCAAACCTACAAAAACATATTGAAACTATGCAAGCTTTCCAAGTGCCTGTAGTCGTTGCAGTTAACGAATTTGTGACTGACTCTGCTGAAGAAGAGCAAGTTGTCTTTGATAAATGTGCTGAATTAGGCGTAACTTGCGTAAAATCTTCTGTATGGGAAAATGGTGGTCAAGGTGGTCTTGATCTAGCGGATGCAGTCGTAGCCGCAATCGACAGCAATGACCAAGTATTCCAAGCAACATACGACTATGAAAATACGTCACTTGAAGAAAAAGCGCGTGCTATCGTGCAAAAAGTGTACGGGGGAGACGATGTTGTTTTCTCTAAAAAAGCCCGCAATCAAATGCGCCGCTTCGAACGTAACGGATGGGGTAATTTGCCAATTTGTATGGCGAAAACGCAATACTCATTGTCAGACGATCCTAAGGCACTAGGACGCCCAGAAGGCTTCAAGGTATCTGTACGAGAATTGGTTCCTAAGATTGGTGCTGGCTTCATCGTTGCCCTTACAGGGGACGTATTGACTATGCCTGGCTTGCCAAAACATCCAGCTGCTTTGGATATGGACATTAAGGCAGACGGCGAAATCGTCGGCTTGTTCTAAAAATATACTTATATAGAAGACATGATCATTGTGGTCATGACTTTTTTCGTGAATTCGATTGGCGCGAATCATTCCTTTCTACGTATAAATTAAGTAGAGAGGTGTGAAATAATGACTGAAAACCAATTATTAGTGAAAACGACAATCCATGAGTTACCAGAAGAAATCAGGCCACGGGAGCGTTTAATCGCCCATGGTGCGCAATCTCTAACGTCCTACGAACTACTGGCTATTATCTTGCGGACAGGTAACCGCAACCTGAATGCCATTCAACTGGCCATGAAAATTTTGCAACAGTTTGGTACCCAGTACGATTTGCGGACGGCTTCTTTCCATGATTTAATCCAAGTTGCTGGTGTTGGACCGGCCAAGGCTGTAGAAATTCAAGCAGCCATCGAATTCGGCCGTCGCTTATATCAGACCAATCAAGAAAAGCAGGGTGTCATTATGTCCACCAAGGATGCAGGCGACTACTGTATTGAAAAATTAAAGGATTTACAGCAGGAAAATGTCTTTGCCATCTATTTGAATACCAAAAATCAGATTATTAAGGAAAAAATCATCTTTATTGGTACCCTAAACTCATCGGTCGCACACCCGAGAGAGATCTTTAAAGAGGGTGTTCGGTGCTCTGCAGCCCGAATTATCGTCGCACACAACCATCCTTCAGGAAATCCTTCGCCGTCGCAAGCAGATATCGAATTTACAAAACGCTTGGCTGAAAGCGGTGACCTGATAGGGATTGAGGTACTAGATCATATCATTGTTGGTGATGATAATTTCTTGAGTCTACAAGAGTTAGGCATATTTTAGCTATATAAAAAAAATAATAATGAATAAACATTGCTTTAAAAATTTAACCGTGCTATAATAAGTTTAAGGATTTTTGGATAGGTAAAAAGTTATACAATTTTTAAACGTGCTTAGCACATAAAAGTTTTACTCGAGCCATGCAAGAATTACTAAAGAAACAAGTGCATGTGCACGAGGAGGATTTTCAATTATGGAAACAGGTAAAGTTAAATGGTTTAACGCAGAAAAAGGTTTTGGATTTATCGAACGCGACGGTGCTGACGATGTATTCGTACATTTCACAGCTATCCAAGGCGACGGTTTCAAATCTTTAGAAGAAGGCCAAGAAGTATCATTCGAAATCGAAGATGGTAACCGTGGTCCTCAAGCAGCAAACGTTGTTAAAGCATAATTTAAATTATACTAACAATTAGGGTTAAAAGCCCGAAAGGCCAGTTAAGTGCAAACTTAGCTGGTCTTTTTGCATGGTCTAGATTTAAGGTAAAATAAAACAATATTGCCACAATAACGTTATATTTGCTATTCGGTCCTTAACCAAAAAAATGAAAAGATTTTTTGACGTAAAATCGGTTTAAAACCGAGTGATCTAAATTTTTTGCCTTAATATTTTAATCAAATATTAAGGCAAAAAGAAACCGCCCCAACAAATCTGATAATTCAGACTTGCTGAGGCGGTTTTTAAATTCGAATTATGCTTGACGTTTTAAGTATAGACCGTAAATACATAGCACTAAACTAGAAACTGTAAGAGCGATTGCTCGGCTAAAAATCACAGCATCAGTGATAAAGCTAAGGGCGATGGCGATAATTAAAATTACCACAGCGACTAAACGTAAAATACTTAATACTTTTTGCGTCGAAGATTTTTTACCAGCGATTTCAATACCAATTGAATGACGATCCATGAATAGACTTGCTAACCATGAGAAAGTTCCCAGATAGAATAAAAATGGTACAAAACCTAAACCAGTTAATAGGACATTGGCATTTGCCATTTCCATAATATTTTGCATGATGACTAATTCCATGGCTATAAATAGCGGTGGTAAGATTGGTAATAGATTTTGCGTACCGATTACGAGATGAATTAAGATCCATTGTAAAAATAGCAAACCTTTAACCAAAATGGTAAATGGACTAAATAGCATGATCAAAATCATTGCTACTTCGAAAATACCAAGCACCACGATATTTTTCACCAAACTTAATTTCTTTTGTTTGGAGAATAAAAAGTAGACATGGGTCAGCAAGAATTGGAACAATGTCAAAAGCAAGAATGCTGGCCATTTAATTGTTTGCACCGACTGTAAATTCAAATAGGCCGGTAGTGCAAGTAAACATAGTAAGATTACTTGAAAGAGTATTTGAGGTAGAAAATGATTGTTTTTAGTGGCGTGTATAGATTTAATAGCTTGCATCATTATCTCCTTTCAATAATGAATAACCGCGGTGGATTATTTTTTTGGTTCAAAAATTGAAACATACCTACATTATATCGTTTTTGATCCAAACTTTCGACCAAAAGCTGAACCTTAAGAAATTCTTCCATTCCACCAGGGTGTCCTATATAGGAAGCAATAGCTAAAACGCCATCTTTTTTCAAGCGGGGCAGAATAGCCTCAATCGCCATAGTTGTAGTTTCCGCCTTAGTGATAATTTCCTTATCACCTGATGGTAAATAGCCCAAATTAAAGATGGCAAATTGAAGTTCTAAATCTGCAGGTAGATATTTATCCAACTGACTGTGATCAGCTTGGAACAACTTGGTATTTTTATAGTTCGATTCCGTATTTAATCGTTTTTGAGTTATTCCAATCGCTTCTGCTTGTAAATCGAAGCCATAGACGGAACCTTCGTCTTCTACTAATTGTGAAAGTAGTAGCGTATCATTGCCTTTTCCTACTGTAGCGTCCAATACATGGTCACCTTTGTGTACTTTTTCCTTAATTATGTGATGACTTAAGGAAACTATATTTTGAAACATTTACTCACATCCTTCACTTATTTAATCATAAAGTACAGTAGCGTTTAAGTAAATATCTTTACAATTATGTTACAAATATTAAAAGATAAAATCATTATAAATTAAACCTTTCTTAATATATAAATTTTAGATAAACTTTAGATTGTGAAAGTTCGACTTTTTTCATGACTATCTATCTTAAGGGGGAGTAACATTGGTAATTGAGGAAAATAAACAAAAATTGCGAAAACACTTCGCTTCAATTTCCAAACATTCAGTAAAAATCGGGGCCGTAGTATTAGGTTCTGCATTTGCTGTTTCTAGCTACAGTGCGCAAGCAGACATTCCAACAGTGAGTGCGAGCGAGCAAAAAACTGTATCATTTGCATCAACAAATAATGCATTTTTAGATGCCATTATTCCAGATGCCTATGAATTGGCTAATGATAACGACTTGTATGCTTCCGTTATGATTGCACAAGCAATCTTAGAATCTGGGTGGGGTGCCTCAGGTTTAGCGTCAGCTCCAAACTACAACTTGTTTGGTATTAAAGGGGATTACGAAGGCGAATCAGTCAATGTATACACACTTGAAGACGACGGAAGTGGTAATTACTATCAAATCACTGCTGAATTCCGTAAATATCCTTCATACCGTGAATCATTAACTGATTATGTAGACAAAATGGTTAATGGTTTGACTTGGGATTCTGAATTCTATAGCCCAACTTGGAAATCTAATACCACAAGTTATACGGATGCAACGAGCTACCTAACAGGTACTTACGCTACGGATACACGTTATGGTACGAAATTGAATAGCTTGATTACCAACTACAACTTAACGCAATATGATACAGCTGCAGGTTCATCTACATCTGTAGAAGCTGGTATCGGTGGTTCTACAACAGACGAAACAATCGTTGAAGATGGTTCAGCTACTACTGCGAAAAAATCATACACTGTAAAAGCAGGCGATGGTTTATACACAGTAGCTCGTGAGTTAGGTATTACACTTGCTGAATTAAAAGCACAATACAATTTAACTTCTAACCTAATCTTCCCTGGTCAAGTGTTTTCTGTAACAGTTGCTAGCGATGAAGCGGCTGAAGAAGTGATTGAAGACATCGTTGAAGATGTAAAAGAAGAAAATGCTGATCAAGCAGAAACTTCTAAAACTACGAAATCTTATACTGTTAAAGCTGGAGACGGTTTATATGCAGTAGCACGTGCCTTAGGTATCTCTGTATCAGAAGCACGCGCTCAAAACGGTGGATCTGACTTAATCTTCGCAGGTGACGTGTTCACAGCTGAAACTGCTACTGAAACAACAACACCAGCAGAAACAGAAGAAACTGAAACCGCAACACCAACTGCTTCAACTAAATCATACACAGTTAAAGCCGGAGACGGTTTATATACTGTAGCCCGTGCTCTAGGTATCTCTGTATCTGAAGCTCGTGCACAAAACGGTGGTTCAGACCTAATCTTTGCAGGTGACGTGTTCACAGCTAAGGGTACAAGTACTTCAACAAGTACACCAGCTACAACAACGCCAGCTACAAGTAACAATGCAACTACAACTACGAAATCATACACAGTTAAAGCTGGCGATGGTTTATACACAGTAGCACGCGCATTAGGCGTATCAGTAGCAACAGTTCGTGCGCAAAATAGTGGTTCAGACTTAATCTTTGCAGGTGATGTATTTACTGCTGAAGGCACAAGCGCTTCAACAAGTACATCAACAAGCAAACCAGCGACTACTACACCAGCTACAAGTACGTCCACAGCTACAACTGGCACAAGCTACACAGTGAAAGCCGGCGATGGTCTATACACAGTAGCACGCGCACTAGGCGTATCAGTAGCAACAGTTCGTGCGCAAAATGGTGGTTCTGACTTGATCTTTGCAGGTGACGTGTTCACAGCAACAGGTTCATCAGCATCAACAAGCACATCTTCTACTACCAAAACGACTACTTCAAGTGCATCAACAAGTACGTCAACAGCTAAAACTGGTTCAAGCTACACAGTTAAAGCAGGCGACGGTCTATACACAGTAGCACGCGCATTAGGCGTATCAGTTGCAACAGTTCGTGCACAAAACGGTGGTTCAGATGTCATCTTCCCAGGTGACGTATTCACTGCGACAGGTTCAACTACATCAACAAGTACATCATCTGCAGCTACTACAACAACTACGACTACAGCTACAAGCAGCAATGCCGCAACATCAGCATCTAAATCATCTTACACAGTTAAAGCAGGCGATGGTTTATACGCGGTAGCCCGTGCATTAGGCATCTCAGTAGCAGACGTCCGCGCGCAAAATGGTGGCTCTGACGCAATCTTTGTTGGCGATGTTTTCACTGCAAAAACTGCAGCCGCAAGCAACAGCCAAGCATCTACGAATGCATCAAGCACTGCTACAACGAAAACAACTACAAGCACATCAACTACAAGCACATCAACTACTAGTGCATCATCAGCGAATACTTACACCGTTGCATCTGGAGATACTTTATACCGTATCGCTAAAAACAATGGTCTAAGCCTTGACGCATTGATGAAATTAAACGGTTTATCAAACTACAACTTGTACATCGGACAAGTCTTAAAATTAAAATAAAGCATTCAACAGATAGATCATGAATAAATAAACAATACGCATCGTTGAAAGAGCTCCCCCTCTTTCGACGATGCGTATTTTTTTGCGCAAAATTTCAAGCTAGCGCCAGTAACATTGCTGTCTACTCACAAATGATCATGCTATTTATGAATAATTATCCGTATTTTCATATATGAAATCTCATATGTGACAGATTTTTAGACAGCATCATTTATGAAGAGTCGTATATGAAAAAAACGCTATTTTCTAACATATCAATTCCCATAAATGACAAAATTTTAAATTTTATCACATACGGATATCTATTTAAGAATAATTTCATAAATATTCATTTATGAAATTTTATTTGTGAATACTAAAAAAAATCGCATTAGCCAAATAAATTTGAATTCAATTCAATAAAATAACTTGCCTGTAATTTTCTAGCCGTAGGCGGAAGTGTATGTCCTTTAGTCGTGAACAAGGATGAAATCGAGACCTTGGCTCGATTTCAAGTCTGGAGACCTTGGCTCCAGACGGTCCCACGGCTTTTAAAGGACAATACACGACAAGCCGAAGGCTCAACATAACTACGTCTCTGAAACAAACTCAAAAAGATTTTAAATTTACAGCCAAAGGCTGACAAAAACTTTTCACCAACAAAAAATACAAAACTGAACCAATTTTATTTGTAAACGAAACCAAGAATAAATAAAATTTACACTAATTCGTAAATGAACACGTAAATTGCAAATATCAAGCCCATTAAATCAATGTTTTAATTTTAAAAGCGAACATTCGTAAATAGAAATTTAAAATTATTCGGAAAAAGACTTGATTTAACTTTCAGAGTGGTGTATTTTTATTACCATGATATACAAATATTAAGGAGTGAAGAAAAAAGTGGACGTTTTTACAGAAAATGCAGCTCAAGCAAGCAAATCAAATGTTGGTATCAATAGTGTAGTAGAATCAGGAGGTTTATTTGGTGTATGGGGTCACCCATTAGCAAACCAAGTAACATACTTCGGATTACATGCATTACAACATCGTGGACAAACATCAGCAGGTATTGTGACGAGCGAAGCAAATGTCTTCAAAGGTCATCTAGGTAATGGTTTAATCAACTATGTATTCGACCAACCAGAAACTTTGGCAAAATTAACTGGTAGCAACGCAGTTGGTCAAGTTCGTTCAGCAACAAGTGACGATTTAGCAGATGACTCTAACATTCAACCACTTTTATTCCACTTTAACGATCGCTCAATTGCAATCGCTCATACAGGGAACTTCACAGAAGGCGTAACATTACGTCAAAAACTTGAAGAACAAGGTGCAGTATTCTCATCTAACTCAGCAGCAGAAATCTTAATTCACTTAATCCGTCGTAACAAATCAGACAACTTCCAAGAAGCTTTAGAAGATGGTTTGAAAACATTAAAAGGTGGTTACAACTTCGTCTTACTAACTGACGACGCATTATACGGTGCCGTTGACCGTCATGCTTTCAGACCATTAGTAATCGGACAATTCGAAAACGGTGCTTACACATTAGCAAGTGAAACATGTGCATTACAATCAATCGGCGCTAAATTCGTTCAAGAATTATCAGCAGGTCAATACGTAATCATCAATGATGAAGGTTTTGAAATCGTTCAATACTTAGAAGATTGCCACGTAGCAATTGAACCAATGGAATTCATTTACTTCTCACGTCCAGATTCAGACATCGCTGGTGTAAACGTTCATAAAGCACGTAAAGATACTGGTCGTCGTTTAGCTGAAGAACATCCAGCACCAAACGCTGAAATGGTTATCGGTGTGCCAAACTCCTCATTATCTGCGGCATCTGGTTATGCAGAAGGCCACAACTTACCATACGAAATCGGCTTGATCAAACACCAATACACTGGTCGTACTTTTATCGAACCAACTCAAGAATTACGTGAAGCTGGCGTTAGAGCAAAATTATCAGTTGTTGAAAGCATCATCAAAGGTAAATCAATCGTTCTTGTTGATGACTCAATCGTTCGTGGTACAACAATTCGCCACCTAATCACGATCTTACGTGAAGCCGGCGCGCGTGAAATCCATGTACGTATTGCAAGCCCAGCTATCCGCTTCCCTAACTACTACGGTATCAACACAATGCATACGTCAGAATTAGTAGCAGCAAACCACACAATCGCTGAATTACAAGAAATGTTCGATGCTGATTCATTAGGTTTCATTTCAGTTGATGGATTACTAGAAGCAACCAACTTACCATACGACACAGAAAACCGTGGTCTTTCATTAGACGCTTACACTGGCCGTTACTTAGATGATATCGGTGGCTTCAGAGCTGAATTTGATGCCACATTAACACCAATTCAACAAGCAATTTTAGAAGGGACTTTTGTAGATGAGTAATGCATACCAGGCATCTGGTGTAGATATTGAAAAAGGATATGAAGCAGTAGAGCGCATGAAAAAACATGTGGCGCGTACGCAACGTCCTGAAGTTTTGAACCAATTAGGTAGCTTCGGTGCCTTGTTCAAACTAGATATGACCAAATATACAAATCCCGTTTTAGTATCTGGTACTGACGGGGTGGGTACGAAAATCCTTCTTGCCCAAGAAGCAAATAAATACGACACAATCGGTATTGACTGTGTCGCTATGTGTGCCAATGACATCTTAGCCCAAGGTGCACAACCCTTATTCTTCTTAGACTACCTAGCTGTTGGTCAAAATGAACCAGCTACAATCGAACAAATCGTTGCTGGTGTAGCAGAAGGATGCGTTCAAGCTGGTGCAGCTTTAGTCGGTGGCGAAACGGCAGAAATGCCTGATCTATACCACAATGAAGAATTCGACTTAGCAGGTTTCTGTGTCGGCGTAGCTGACCAAGATAAATTGCTAGACGGTTCTCGCGTCAAAGCAGGCGATGTATTAATCGGATTACCATCATCTGGTATCCATTCAAACGGTTATTCATTAGTCCGTAAAGTCTTTTTCAAAGACAATTCAGTACCATTCAACACCGTGTTACGCGATGGTAAAACTTTGATTGATCACTTATTAACACCAACAAAGATTTATGTTCAAGATGTGATGCCTTTTGTTGAAGAAGGTATCATCAATGGAATTGCACACATCACAGGTGGCGGTTTCTACGAAAACGTACCACGTATGTATGGCGAAAACCTAGCTGCTCAAATCGACCTAGACGCATGGCAAGTTCCTTGTATCTTTAACGAAATCAAAGAACTTGGCAAACTAGACGAAATGGACCTATACAATGTCTTCAATATGGGGATTGGTATGGTGCTTGCAGTTGATGCGAAAAATGCAGACGCAATTTTAGCAGGTATTGACGGTGCAGTAGTCATCGGTCAAATGACTGAGCGCCAAGCAGCCGACGATCAAAACATCCAACTGATTAGAAAGTCAGGTGTGTAATGAAATTAGGATTGATGGCATCAGGCAATGGTACCAACGTACAAGCCATCATCGATGCCGTTAGCAAACAAGAAATTTCAGGACAAATCTCCTGTATCGTAACCGACAATCCCAAAGCATATGTTATCGAGCGTGCGAAAAAAGCAGGTATCCCTTACTTGCTTGCTCAACCCAAAGCTTACGACAATCGCCAAGCATGGGAAGAAGCCATCGTAACCTATCTACGCCAACAAGGTGTTGATTTGGTTGTACTCGCCGGTTTCATGAGAATTGTCGGCCAACCACTACTGGACGCCTTTCCCAACAGTATTATCAACATCCATCCTGCCTTGTTGCCGGCCTTTCCGGGTCGCGACGGGATTGGGGATGCCTACAAAGCAAAGGTTAGCCAAACAGGCGTGACTGTGCATTATGTTGATGAAGGCATCGATACCGGTGAAATTATCGCCCAAGAATCGCTGACAATTGAAGCGGACTGGACACTGGATGACTTAGCAGCACATATTCATGACATTGAACATGATTTATACCCCAAAGTGATTGAACAATTAATACAAAACCAAAAGTAAAGAAAGGACCATCGTAAACATGACTTACGCATTACTATCAGTATCTGACAAAACAAATATTCTAACTGTTGCCAGCAAATTAGTTGAAAAGGGTGTACAACTACTATCAACAGGTGGCACATACAAAGCAATTCAAGAAGCGGGTATCCCAGTTCAAACAGTTGATTCATACACAGGCTTCCCAGAAATGTTAGACGGCCGTGTAAAAACGTTACATCCAAAAATTCACGGTGGTTTACTTGGCTTACGTGATTCTGAAGAACACCAAGCAACAATGAAAGAGCATGACATTGCAGCAATCGATTACGTAATCGTGAACTTATACCCATTTAAAGAAACCATTTCTCAAAATGATGTAACCTTACAAGATGCGATTGAAAATATCGATATCGGTGGTCCATCAATGTTACGTTCAGCAGCGAAAAACTACCAATCAGTAACAGTTGTCACTGACCCTGCTGACTACGATACATTGATTAACCAATTAGACCAAGACGGCCAAACGACATTTGCTTTCCGTCAATATCTAGCTGGTAAAGTTTTCCAATTAACTAGCCACTACGACACATTAATCGCTGATTACTTGAAAAACTTCAACGCAGGCGAACAAGATTTCCCAGTCAATGAATGGGATCACAAAACGATGACCTTTATCGACAAGGAAAGCTTACGTTATGGTGAAAATGGCCATCAAAAAGCTGCTTTCTACAAAACATTAAATCCAGCAGCAAATTCAATTGCTGCAGCAAAACAATTACATGGTAAACAACTTTCTTACAACAACCTAAAAGACGCCGATGCAGCCTTGAAGATTGCCCAAGAATTTGATGAACCAGTTGCTGTTGCTGTGAAACACATGAACCCATGTGGTGTTGCAGTCGGATCAACAATCGAAGAAGCCTTTGACAGATGTTTCCAAGCGGACAACGTATCTATCTACGGTGGTATTGTCGTTGTGAACCGTCCTGTTACTTTAGCTTTAGCAAATGAATTAGCAAAAATCTTCTTAGAAATCATTATTGCACCAGCTTTCGAAGATGATGCCTTAGCACGTTTAGAAAAGAAAAAGAACCTACGTTTACTAACTGTTTCATTTGATGAAAAAGTAGCACCTTACCAAGAATTTATTTCGATTACTGGTGGTTTACTTGTTCAAGATGCTGACCTTTCTGACGAATTACCTCGCCAAGAAATTACAGCTTTACCAGAACAATGGACAGTAGCAACAAAACGTCAACCAGATCAAGCACAATTAGACGCTATGAACTTTGGTATGAAAGTTGTGAAACACGTGAAATCAAATGCCATCATCATCAACAACGAATACATGACATTAGGTATTGGTGCTGGTCAAATGAACCGTGTTGGATCTGCACGCATCGCGATTAAACAAGCTGAAGAAAAAGATGCAGCCCTAAAAGGTGCATACGTAATGTCTTCAGATGCCTTCTTACCAATGGATGATACAGCTACTTTAGCGCATGAACATGGCATTCAAGCAATTGTGCAACCTGGTGGCTCAATCCACGATGAAGACTCAGTAGTCGTATGTGACGCTAACGATATGACTATGGTAATGACAGGTAACCGTCACTTCAGACACTAATCTAAGGAAAGGATCACAGACAATGAAACAGATTTTAATCATTGGGTCAGGTGGTCGTGAACATGCCCTAGCACGTGCCTTTGCACAAAGTCCGGCCGTAAGCCAGGTCTACGTAGCACCTGGTAACCCTGGTATGTTAGCGGATAATCAAACATTAACCCTACATGCGCCAATTGAAACGGTCGATATTACCGTAGATGACATTCAAACCTTAGTATCCTTTGCCTTAGATAAGGCGATTGATATTAGCTTTGTTGGTCCAGAAGTACCCCTTGAAATGGGTATTGTCGACCAATTCAAACGACACAACTTGGCCATTGTTGGTCCAAGCAAAGTAGCGGCACAATTAGAAAATTCAAAACAATTTGCCAAAGATGTGATGGCGCAAGCTGGTGTTCAAACCGCTGCCCATCAATTCTTTGACAGTCATGATTTCGTTCAAGCCCTAGACTATGCTAAACAATTGCAATTACCATTTGTCATTAAGGCTGATGGCCTGATGTCAGGTAAGGGTGTGGTCATTCCAAAGACGATGACAGAAGCTGAAGATGTCCTAGAAGATTTCATGGTGAAAAAAGGCTTACCTCTTCTAATAGAAGAATTCCTTGTTGGTAATGAATTCTCACATTTCTCATTAATTAATGAAGACCAAGTCATCACACTAGGCACGGCTTGTGATTACAAGCCTGTCGGTGATGGTGATCAGGGTGCCAACACTGGTGGTATGGGGTCATTTGCACCGGTTCAATGGATGACACCATCGATCAATCAACAAATAATTGATGAAATCGTCCAACCTGTCGCTGATCAAATGGTCAAAAATGGCACGCCATTTACTGGTGTACTATATACCGGCCTTATCTGGACTGCCAAAGGACCTAAAGTCATCGAATTTAATACCCGTTTAGGTGATCCCGAAACACAAGTCGTTTTACCACTGCTTGAAACGGATTTCTTAGATATTGTGGAAGCCTACTTAAACAAAACACCAATTGATATTCAAAACAAAACTGGTGTCCAATTAGGTGTTGTCCTAGCGGCAGCGGGCTATCCCAAAGATTACATTAAAGGGATGAAGCTAGACTTAAACAGCATTGATGCCAATCGCGTGTTATATGCTGGCGTTACCCAAGATGCGCAAAACCAATTGCTAGCTAATGGTGGCCGTATCTTGATGGTGACAGGTCACGGCGAGGATATCGAAAGTGCTAGAACTGATGTCTACGGACAGATGCATGCCTTAGATATTGCGGATACTTTTTACCGTAATGATATCGGCTATTTAAGAGAAAGGAGCGATGTATGATGACAGATGTTGCGGTAGTGATGGGATCGATTTCGGATTGGTCACAAATGCAAGCAGCCTGTAATCTATTGGAACAACTAGGGATTTCTTATGATAAACATGTCGTGTCAGCGCACCGGATGCCAACAGAAATGTTGACTTTCGCGCAAAATGCGGCGGGTGATGGTTACCAAATCATTATTGCCGGTGCAGGTGGGGCAGCCCACTTGCCAGGTATGATTGCGGCGGCAACCACCTTACCCGTGATTGGCGTGCCCATGAAATCTTCAGCTTTGTCTGGTATGGATTCGCTCCTATCGATTGTCCAAATGCCCGCTGGTGTGCCAGTTGCGACAATGGCTATCGGTGAAGCAGGTGCGAAAAATGCAGCCCTCATGGCAGGACGTATCTTAGCCTTACATGATGCAGACATTCGCCAAAACTTAAAAACTTTTACAGATCAACAACATTCGGCAGCAGTAGAGAGCGATGTGACACTCAATGGTTAACACTTTATATCCCGGTGCCAAAATTGGGATCATCGGTGCCGGACAACTCGGTAAGATGCTGGCCCAATCAGCACAAAAAATGGGTTATCAAGTTTACTTTTATGATCCAAACCCAACTTCATGTGGTTTCGATGTTGCCCAAGGTCATACAGTTGGCAACTTCGATGACCGCGAAAAATTACTTGATTTCGTTCAAACAGTGGACGTAGTTACGTATGAATTTGAAAATATCGATGGCGACCTACTTCAAGAAATTGAGGCCCAAGCGTACTTACCGCAGGGGACGACATTATTATTGAATGGTCAAGAACGCATCAAAGAAAAAACTTGGCTAAATGAACAAGGTATACCAACCACTCAATACAAGGAAATCACTGTCATCGATGATATCGATGTAGACATGGGTTATCCTTTTATCCTTAAAACGACGCGTTTTGGTTACGATGGTAAGGGGCAAATTAAGGTCGATTCAGATCACGATTTGGCCATGAAATCGGAAGCTATCCAAAACCTACTGGCTGAGCAACCCTTGATTCAAGAAGCCTATTGCGATTTTGCCTACGAAGCGTCCATTATGGTGGCACGTGACTTACAAGGCAACATCAAATATTTCCCCATTTCAATCAATCAACATGAACACGGTGTCCTATTTTCATCTCTAGTTGGTCAAACATTTGACCCAGAGATGACCGCAACGATTGAAGCTATCGCGGGTAAAATAGCGGCTGCTGGCGAATTAGTCGGCGTCTGTGGGATTGAATTTTTCGTCAGTCGAGCTGGCGATATCTTGGTCAACGAAATTGCACCACGTCCGCACAATTCAGGGCATTACACCATTGAAGCCTGCAACGTATCGCAATTTGATCAGCATATTTTAGCCATTACCGGACATCCTTTAATCGATGTTCGCTTGATGGAACCAGCACTTATGATTAACATTTTAGGCCAACATTTACCGCGTTTATCTGAGGGTATGGCAGAATTTCCAAATGCCATTTTCCACATCTACAACAAGGGTGAGGCCAAGACGCAACGGAAGATGGGGCATTTCACCATTACTAATCCTAATTTTACAGATTTAGCTGATTTATTAGCTATCTCACAAACACTTAAAACTTGGAAACGTATGTATTAAAAAATGGAGGTATTTTCAATGAGCGAAGTAATCTACAGCGGTAAAACAAAAGACATTTATCAAGGTGCAGAAGAAAACCAATTAGTGTTGAAATTTAAAGATGATGTAACAGGTGTTGACGGTGTCTTCGATCCAGGTGCTAACCAAGTTGGTTTATCAATCGAAGGTGTAGGTCAAGTTGGCTTACGTTTAACAAAATACTTCTACAGCAAATTAAACGAAGCTGGTTACCCAACTCATTTCGTTGATGCTGATATCGAAAACAACACAATGACTGTTCGCAAAGCCCAAGTATTTGGTAAAGGTCTAGAAGTAATCACTCGTTTTAAAGCAACAGGTTCATTCGTTCGTCGTTACGGTGACTACGTTACAGAAGGTACACCATTAAACGCTTATGTTGAAGTAACATTAAAAGATGACGACCGTGAAGATCCATACATCACAAAAGATGCCTTAGCACTTTTAGACATCATGAACGGTGACCAATACGAAGAATTAGTTGCAACAACTAAAGAAATCGCATCATTCGTACGTGACGACATCGCTGCTCACGGCTTAGAAGTATTCGATATCAAATTAGAATTCGGTTTCGATGCCGTTACTGGTAAAGTAATCTTAATCGACGAAATCTCTGGTGGTAACATGCGTGTATTCGACAACGGTGAATACGTATTACCATTAAACTTAATCAACTACTTCCCAGAAGCATAAATTGTATTTACAACCCATTAAAAATAAATGAGAAATTTCTTGACTTTAATAAGAGACATTGTTAAAGTTGAACTATCAAATAGCGAGAGGAGGACTAAGATCATGCAAGCAATGACTACAACAAAATTCTATTTCTTTTTTAATTTTTACTTTTACTTTTTCGGTTCAAGTAAAGGTGATTTTGTTGTAGCTTCATAAGGATATGATTTTAGTTCTTTAGTCACTAGCGCGTCTAGTGACCCAAGAAAGTCCTTTACAACAATGATCACTTCGGTGGTGTTGTTGTAGAGGGCTTTTTTTCTTGCTAAAAATACATGCACCATCTAAATCAGTCGTCTTATTACTTTACAAGTCAAGCCAATTAAAGGAGCAAACAAAATGACAACACAAACAATCCAAGAAACAGAAACGAACGCCACTAACAATGAAGAAGCTATCTTAGCCAAAATTAGTGAACCCTACAAACGTGCAAGCCTATCTTACAAAGCAACACCAACTGTCGTTGAAGTAGGTAACATTAAAATTGGGGCAGGAAACTTCGCCATGATTGGTGGTCCTTGTTCAATTGAAGGCTTAGACAAACTAGACGAAGTTGCAGCAGCTGTCAAAGATGCCGGTGCGAATATGCTTCGCGGTGGTGCTTACAAACCAAGAACGTCACCATACGCATTCCAAGGTTTAGGGGAAGAGGGCTTAGAAATCTTAGAACGCGTGGGTGCCAAATATGACTTACCAGTCGTTACTGAGGTCATGGCTGTAGACCAAGTCGACCTTTTCGATGGCATTGATATGTACCAAATTGGTGCGCGTAATATGCAAAACTTCGATTTATTAAAAGTGGTTGGTAAGACCAACAAACCTGTTTTATTGAAACGTGGGATGGCTGCTAGCATCGAAGATATGTTGATGGCGGCAGAATACATTTTAGCCCAAGGTAATCCAAATGTGGTTTTATGTGAACGTGGTATCCGTACATACGAAACAGCGACGCGTAATACCCTTGATTTATCGGCGATTCCAGTGCTTCGTAGTAAGACGCATTTGCCAATTGTGATTGACCCGAGTCATGCGGTCGGTAAACGTGAATGGGTTGAATCAATGGCCATGGCGGCGGTAGCAGCTGGTTGTGATGGTTTGATTATCGAGATTCACCAAAATCCGGATGAAGCATGGTCAGATGGTCGTCAATCATTAACTTTAGATGCTTACAAGAAATTAACCGCGAAAGTACAAGCTTTACATACTTTCTTAAAAGATTTGAATGCAAGTGACGACGATTTAGCTTAAAATAAGATTAGAAAATAAAATCGCTGTTAAGCAGATGACGAATTGAGGGAATAAATTGGAAAAAGTAACAGTAGCTGTTGAAACACCATACGACGTGCTAATTGACCACGATCTATTGAAACATGCGGCCGCACATTTAGAAGATTTGATTCAAGGTAAGAAAGTCTTGATTGTAACGGATGAAAATGTGGCCTCATTCGGTTACCTTGGTAATCTGCAAGAAGCCATTGTGGGGATTACGAGTGGGGTAGACACCTATGTCTTGCCAGCGGGTGAAGCACAAAAATCTGCCGAAAATTATGTCGCCTTACAAGGTCACTTGGCAACTCTGAACTATTCACGTTCGGATGTCATTATTGCCCTTGGTGGTGGCGTGATTGGCGACCTAGTTGGTTTTACCGCTGCCACGTACTTGCGCGGGATTGACTATATTCAAATCCCAACCACTTTACTATCTGCCATCGATTCATCTGTAGGTGGGAAAACGGCCATTGATTTACCACAAGGCAAAAACTTGGTCGGTGCTTTTTACCAACCACGTCGCGTCCTTTGTGATTTAGATACTTTTCAAACCTTAGGGGAGACCATTTTTGAAGATGGCTGTGCTGAATTAATCAAGTACGGCATGATTCTTGATGGCGATTTACTCGGTCAATTAATGGACCGCGAAAGTCCCTTAAACGCCTTGAGTGGCGACCTAGGTGCAATCGTGAAACGTTGTGTGGAAATCAAACGTGATGTTGTCCTAGAAGATGAACATGATCTTGGACTTCGTCAAATGCTGAATTTTGGTCATACCATTGGCCAT
Source organism: Aerococcus agrisoli (assembly GCF_003797145.1). Lineage (GTDB taxonomy): Bacteria > Bacillota > Bacilli > Lactobacillales > Aerococcaceae > Aerococcus > Aerococcus agrisoli. The sequence goes on from NZ_RKMG01000003.1 coordinate 57,882, forward strand.
GCCGTGGAACAAGCATCTCACTACAAAGTGTCTCACGGACGTGGTGTGGCAACCGGGATGATCCTAACACAAATTATGGCGGAAAAAGAAGGTTTGACCGAACTCTTCTTAACAGAACGGTTCAACAAATTATTGAACCAATATCATTTGTTGAACCAATTGAATTTGGTTAAAGACTATGATTTTGAGGACCTAACAGCAGCCATGACCAACGACAAAAAACGTCGTGGTGGCGAAATTACGGAAATATTCCCTGATTCATTTGGTAAATGCCGTTTGGAAACTATGCCTTTTGACCAATACGCTGGCTACTTAGCAGCAATCATTGCCGACCTAAAAGCGGACAAGTTACCGATTGTACTTGATGGGGACGAGGTGGCGTAAATGGACAGTATCACGGATATTAATGGTACAACCCAGTTCGCGGCCGTGATTGGGCAACCCTTAAGTCATTCCCTATCACCAATAATTTACAACACCGCCTTCAAAACCCAAGACGTCAACATGGTCTATCTTGCCTTTGAAACCAGTGAGGCTGAAACCATCGACCGTATTAACCATCTGAAAGCATTGGGCGTTCAAGGTATTAATGTGACCATGCCTGGGAAAATGGCAGCCATGGAAACAGTCGACAGCCTAGATAAGGCTGCAGCTTATGTCCAAGCTGTAAACATGATTACCACCAATGACGACGGCCAATGGATAGGCTACAACACTGATGGTGCTGGTTTGTGGCTGGCTGTTAAAAATAGAGGCGTGTCCCTTGCTGGCAAACGTCTAGTCATTTTTGGTTCGGGTGCAACATCGCGGATTATCTTGGCCCAAGCCGTATTAGAAGGTATGCTAGATATCACGGTAATTGCCCGCAAGATTCAAGAAAAAGACCATTTGCTAACTGTAGCCCATGCCTTGACCAGTGATTATCCTGAACTTGTGTTAAACCTTGTGGATTTGGCTGATGCGCCAGGAGTCGAAGAGGCTGTAAGCAAGGCGGAGATTGTCATCCAATCAACGAGCGTGGGGATGTCAGGTTCTAAAGACCAGTCCATTTTAGCCAATGCCGAATGGCTACAGGCGGACACGGTTGTGATGGATGTGATTTATGAACAGATGGAAACGACTTTTATGAAGCAGGCGAAAGCGCGTGGCTGCAAGGTGATAGGGGGACTTGATATGTTGGTCTTCCAGGCTAAATTAAACTATCAACTGTTTGCCCACCGTGAGCTACCTGTGGACGAGGTTTTTCGGACGATTGAAAGTCGAATTCACGGACATTAGGGGCTTGAAAAGGCTATGAAAACTGCTGATAATAGGTTTGCAATTGGCCTTATATAATGCTAGAATGATAACGATAATTGATCTTTTCAGAGGTAGTAACAAGCACTGTTCAATTTAGCGAGTATACGGTTGGTGGAAGTATATTTGAACGACTTGCGAATTAGGCTGAATCAAAGATGGTTGAGTATGCTTCGGCAGAAAACACCACGTCCCGCCAACGTTATCGGTATGAAGAGTACAAACATAGGTGGTACCACGAAAAGAAATTTCGTCCTATATGCGTTTTTTGACGTGTATAGGATTTTTTTATTGCAAAAGGAGAGAAAAAAATGGCTTTTAATCATAAAGTGATTGAGAAAAAATGGCAAAAATATTGGGATGAAAATAAAGAGTTTAAAACTTCTAATGATTTTTCAAAACCTAAATATTATGCAATGGATATGTTCCCTTACCCATCAGGTGCTGGTTTACACGTAGGTCACCCTGAAGGTTATACAGCGACTGATATTATGTCTCGTTATAAACGTGCACAAGGTTATAACGTGTTACATCCAATGGGTTGGGATGCTTTTGGTTTACCTGCAGAACAATATGCTTTGGATACAGGGAATGACCCTGCTGAATTTACAGCAAAAAACATTGCAACATTTAAACGTCAAATTAAATCATTAGGTTTCTCATATGATTGGGACCGTGAAATTAATACAACTGATCCTAAGTTCTACAAATGGACACAATGGATTTTCACCAAATTATATGAAAAAGGCTTAGCTTACGAAGATGAAATCTTAGTAAACTGGTCTGAAGATTTAGGTACTGTATTAGCCAACGAAGAAATCATCGATGGTAAAACAGAACGTGGTGGTTACCCAGTTGTCCGCAAACCAATGAAACAATGGGTATTGCGTATCACTGCTTACGCTGACCGTTTATTAGATGGTTTAGATAATGTTGACTGGCCAAACTCTGTTGTAGAAATGCAACGTAACTGGATTGGTCGTTCTCAAGGTGCTGAAATCACTTTTGACGTACAAGGTCATGATGATTTGTCATTTGCTGCCTTTACGACACGTCCTGACACAATCTATGGTTTAACTTTTGCTGTATTGGCGCCGGAACATGATTTAGTAAAACAAATCGTGACTGACGAACAACGTGCAGAAGTGGAAGCTTACATCGAAGCTGCTTCTCGTAAATCTGACTTAGACCGTACAGATTTAGCCAAAGAAAAAACAGGTGTCTTCACTGGTGCTTACGGTATCCACCCATTAACAGGGGAAGCTTTCCCAATTTGGGTTGCTGACTATGTTTTAGCATCATACGGTACAGGTGCTGTTATGGCCGTTCCTGCTCATGACACACGTGACTACGAATTCGCTCAACAATTTGGTTTAGACATTAAACCTGTTATTGAAGGTGGCGATGTGACGGTTGAAGCCTTTACTGGTGACGGTCCACACATCAACTCAGGCGAATTAGATGGCTTAGATAAAGAAACAGCTATCGAAAAAGCTATTGGCATTTTAGAAGAAACTGGTAAAGGTGAACGTACAACTTCTTACCGTTTACGTGATTGGGTATTCTCTCGTCAACGTTACTGGGGTGAACCAATTCCAATTATTCATTGGGAAGATGGTACAACTACTACAGTTCCTGAAGAAGAATTACCATTACGCTTGCCAAAATCAAACAACATTAAACCTTCAGGTACTGGTGAGTCTCCATTAGCCAACATTGAAGATTGGTTATACGTGACTGATCCTGAAACTGGTATGAAAGGTCGTCGTGAAACCAACACAATGCCACAATGGGCAGGTTCATCTTGGTACTTCTTACGTTATATCGATCCTAAGAACACCAAAGAAATCGCGTCTAAAGAATTAGTGGACTACTGGTACAACGTTGACTTATACATTGGTGGGGCAGAACATGCTGTACTTCACTTATTGTATGCACGTTTCTGGAACATGTTCCTATATGACTTAGGTATCGTACCAACTGAAGAACCATTCCAAAAATTATACAACCAAGGTATGATTTTAGGTGAAGGTAACGAAAAAATGTCTAAATCTAAAGGTAACGTTGTGAACCCGGATGACGTTGTGAACCAATATGGTGCGGATACTTTACGTCTATATGAAATGTTCATGGGTCCATTAGATGCATCTATCGCTTGGTCTGAAAATGGCCTTGAAGGTTCTCGTCGCTTCTTAGAACGTGTATGGCGTTTATTCGTAGACGAAAATGGTAAAATGCGTGACCGTGTAACAACAATGAACTCAGGTGAATTAGACAAGGTTTACCACCAAACAGTGAAAAAAGTTACCGAAGATTTCGATAACTTACACTTTAATACAGCAATCTCTCAAATGATGGTATTCGTTAACGAAGCTAACAAAGCAGACAGCTTATACTATGAATACGTGAAAGGTTTCATCCAATTACTAGCACCTATTGCGCCACATATCGCTGAAGAAATGTGGGTAATCGTTGGTAATGAACCAGGTATTTCTTACGTACCATGGCCAACATTTGATCCAGAAAAAACTGTAGATGACGAAATCGAAATCGTTATCCAAGTGAATGGTAAGATTAAAGCCAAAGCCAACATCGCACGCGGTGCTTCTAAAGAAGATTTAATCGCGCTTGCGCATGCAAATGAGAAAGTACAAGAAGCAATTGCCGGTAAAACCGTACGAAAAGAAATCGCAGTGCCAGATAAGTTAGTGAATATCGTCGCAAATTAGTAGACATAGTTTAATAATGTTTGTATAATGATTCTTAGAGTTTAATTAAGAGGAGATGGCAATAAATGAAAAATATTTTAATCATCCACGACGCTTCTGGTTTTGGGAAATGCTCAACAACTGTAGCATTACCAATTTTATCAGGTATGGCGCTTCAAGGAACAATCCTTCCAACAGCCTTATTATCAACACATACTGGCCCTGGTTTTGAAGGATTTACATTCTTAGACTTAACTGATGAAATGGAAAAAATTGTGGATCATTGGCATTCATTTGGCCTACAATTTGACGCGGCTTACGTAGGTTACCTTGGAAGCGTTCGTCAAATCAAATTCCTAGAACGTGAATTACCAAAATTATTAAAAGACGATGCAAAATTATACTTAGATCCAGTTATGGCTGATAACGGCGAATTCTACTACGGTTTCGATGAAGAGTACGCGAAAGAAATGTTAAACTTATGTGCAATTGCTGATGTGATTATGCCTAACCAAACTGAAGCGAGCTTCTTATACGGCGTTGAGTACACTGAAGGTGTATGGCCACAAGAAAAAATCGATGAGTTCTTACGCATTGTACGTCAACAAACAAATGCATCAGTTGTCTTAACAGGTGCTGGTTTTGATGGTCAAAGCCAAACAGGTGCTTACTACTTTGATGCTGAAAATGGCGACCAAGGTTTAGCTACTGCACCATTCATCGGTGGTAAATTCCACGGTACTGGTGATATCTTCGGATCAATCTTTGTTGGTGCGCAAGCCAATGGTGCTAGCGTACAAGAAGCAACACAATTGGCTGTAGATTACATCCCTCGTATCATCGAAAAATCATTAGATGATCCAAACGTAATGCACAACGGTTTACAATTTGAGCTATTCATTGGCGACCTTGCAAACTACGTACGTATGTTAAAACAAAACCAAAACTAATCAAGATTAGTAATATTCAAACGAGATATATGATAAATCCGCTTACCTTAACAGGTAGGCGGATTTTTTATTTGTATCGGATATGTTTATATATTTTAAGCCTTTGGCTTTGTATTGATGTGCTTTTGACAATGTTTTAGAGATGTGCTTTTCTGTTAGCCTTCGGCTTAATTTTGGTGTGTTTTTGACCATGTTTTAAAGATTTGCGATTTATGAGCCTTCGGCTTGTCGTGTATAGTCCTTTAAAAGCCGTGGGACCGCCGGGAGCCAAGGTCTCCCAGCTTGAAAGCGAGCCAAGGTCTCGCTTTCATCCTTTTTCACGGCTAAAGGACATACACTATCGCCTGCGGCTTGGATGGTGTTTCTAATATATTGTATTTTATAATTATTAATATATGATAAGATTACTTAAAGGTTTGATTGTGAATTTTTATATTGGATTATCAAGTTGTTTAGACCTTGATATTAAAGTAACTACACCAGAATGGAATATCGTTCGTTGGGATTGTTTATTGGAAAGGGGTATAAATATTGGAAGAATTCGTTAACAATAGTTTATCGGGAGAAAATTTAGTAAATCAACTAAGAAAAGTTATGACAAGTAAACAACTTAATTTTTTAATTGGATCAGGGGTATCATCTCAAGCAATAGCGCTAATGAAAGATTATGCTGGTGATATAGATTCTGTTAATACAAAATTATTAGAATCGGTTATATCCGTAAGTCAAAAGTTACTCTCCAAGGATCTAGAAGGAGAAAGTAACATAGAGAAAAACTATTTTGAATATATTTCATTTATACAATCATTAATTGATGTCCTTAATTTATCAAATTCTAGAATAATACCAAAATCTGTTAATTTATTTACTACTAATTATGATTTATTTATAGAATCAGCAATTGATACCTTAATTAAGAATAACCGATTTGTTTTTAATGATGGCGCAAAGGGATATTTTAATAGAATTTTAGATAGTTCAAATTATAACCAAATAGTGTCCTATAAAGGTTTGAACGATAATTATATAAGTGAGATTCCTTCAATTTCATTGTTTAAACCTCATGGGTCGGTAAATTGGGAGTTAATTGATGAAGAAATACTTATTAAAAATGAAATTTCTTCTAATCCAGTTGTTGTTAAACCAGATGGTAATGAGCCTAAAAATACATTTTTATCAAATCATTTTTACGAGATGTTAAGAATTTTCCAGTTAGAACTTGATAAACCACAATCCATATTAATTGTGATTGGTTTTTCATTTCATGATGAACACATTGCCAAAATGGTTAAGAGAGCCTTGAAAAATCCGGAATTAATAGTAGTCGTTTTTGGATATCAAGATAGGGAAAGAGTAAATATTTTAAGGAATTTGAATTATGAAGTTGCTCCTAATAATTTAAAAATAATTACACCTAAAAATTTAAACAAAGAATTTCAAACAAGTCATGAAGGAAAAGCAAGCACGTTTGAATTGCCAAATTTAACAAAAATTCTTTCTATAAATGAATTGGAGGGTACTGATTAATGAAAGATTTTGGAAAAAAATTAGGAGTAATCATAGGTGTAGATGGTGATATGTCGCAAGTGGGAATGTACTCGATGTCAAATGATTCCCAATTTTTATGGAAGGGTGAAATATTAAATGGCCCAAAAGTAGGCGCTTTTATGACTATACATCAAAATAGTATAAAAATTATTGCCACGGTAATTAGCGAAAAAATTATTGACCAACAAAATACTATAAAAAGTTCGGAGTTTGATAATAGATATAAAAAAAATTCAATTAATAGAGTTATATTTCTAAAAGCTAAAGGAGTCATTGAAGAAAATAAATTTAAAATAACAAGTCAACATGTTCCTATGATTGGAAATGAAATAACTTTAACAACAAAAGAAGAACTAAATTTAATTTTTGGTTTTGGATTTTTAGAAGACTCAATTTTGATAGGGAACTCTCTTTTAGAAAATAATGAAATTAATTTACCAATAAATAAATTTTTTGCTTCTCATATAGGAATATTTGGTAATACAGGGAGTGGAAAATCCAATACTTTACATAAATTGTATTTGGAATTATTCAACTCAAAACATCATACGAATATATTTGAGAAATCACAATTTTTCGTTATTGATTTCAATGGAGAATATGTTGGAAAAAATATTTTTGGGATAGATGATGCATATAAGCAAATTTATAACATTGATACTCGAAATTTCAATTATGGGGAAAAATTACCAATTGAAAAAAAATATTTGTTTAATCCAGATATTTTAGCAATACTATTTGATGCGAGGGCTGCGACACAAGTTCCCTTTTTAAGAAATGCATTAAGAGTATTTAATAACAAAATTTCAACTGCTGTAGATTTTGCTAAAATGGAAGTAGGGTTATTAAAAGCAATTCTCATAGGAGTAAAAAGCGTAAGTTCCGATGCTTTAAACAATTGGATTGTTGCTGCTCAAAATATGGGAATTAATGATGGATTATTATCAGGACTAACAGGTAATTTGCATCAATATAATTATGGAAGCTATATATCTAAAAATATTAATAATATAGAAATTATAAAGGATGGGCAAATAACCTCCGCCGGGGAAGCAATTCTTAAACTACAAAAATTAGAAAGTGAAATGAAAGAAAAATACGAAAAGTCCAACGAACTACAAAAACTATCATATTTTTTAGAATTTCAAAAAGTATACGTTTCAGCTTGGAAATCAACCAATATTGAATTTATTAATCCTCTGTTTCATAGAATAAAGTCAGCTTTTGAGAGTATGGACAAAGTTATTGAAATTAAAGAAAATGTTACAAATGAATTTAAATCATTAAACATTGTTTCATTGGTAAATGCTAATCCTGAAGTAACAAGATTATTGCCCATGCTTTTATCAAAAATGATATATGACAATCAGAAATCTGTAGTATCTAATATGAAAGTATTTCAGACAAAACATCTAATTATCGATGAAGCTCATAACATTCTAAATTCAGAATACCGCAATAATGGGGATGGATGGCAAGACTATAGGCTTTCGATTTTTGAAGAAATTATTAAAGAAGGTAGGAAATTTGGATTCTATTTAACATTGTCCAGCCAGAGACCTGCGGATATTTCTCCAACTATTATGTCACAACTCCATAATTATTTTATACATCGATTAGTAAATGAAAAAGATTTAAAAATGTTAGAAAACACTATGCCAACTCTGGATAAATATTCTTATCAGAATATCCCAAATCTAGGAAAGGGTGAGGCGATCATTACGGGGACTGCAATTAATGTACCTGTATTAGTGAAAATCAATAAGGAAGAAGTTATCCATCCTAATAGTGATGATATTAATTTGATAGAGTTATGGGAATCAAAAAAACAGTTGGATTTTTTTGATTTAATTTAGGTGTATAATTTTTTAACGACCAGATATTTTTCTGGTCGTTTTTGCTTTATAGGGGTATGCTTGTAGAGATGGAAATGTTAAGAATCATGATAATGAAATCTTTAAGTCTTTTTTAAATGTGATTCAATTGAAATGCTTGGTTTTATTGTTTAGAATGAAAGCTAAGTGTTTTTCGAAATGGAACAAATCAAAGAATTTATATAATGAGGAGTAATTCAGTATGGGTGTAGATGATCCGAACATGAGTCGGAACCATGAAATAGAAGATACTGTCGTTGTGGCGGCAGATGAAGTGCCTGCTGAACCGTTGCCTGAGAAGCAGTCGGCGTCAGCGCAGGAGAAAATGAATACGGGAGCTGCCTGGATGTCGGCGGCTTCGATGATTTCTCGTATTCTAGGGGTTTTATATGTCATCCCGTGGTATCGCTGGATGGGGGACCCACAAATTGCGAACGAGGCCAATTCATTGTTTAATATTGGCTATAACTACTATGCGATTTTCTTGTCGATTACCATCGCAGGGGTGCCAGATTCCATTGCAAAGCAAATGGCTTACTATAATGCCCGCGGTCAATATAAAACGGGTCGTCGTTTATTCCGTTCAGGGTTGATTTTAATGTCTATTACCGGGATTCTTGGTGGGGTCTTATTGTGGACCTTTGCACCACAATTAGCTCAATCGACGCCAGCTCGTAACTTTGAGTCAGTGGTATTGACCATTCGCTCACTTGTACCAGCGCTTGTCATTCTACCGACGATTTCGGTTATCCGTGGTTACTTCCAGGGGCACCAAGATATGAAACCGTCTGCCATGTCGCAAATTGCTGAGCAAATTTTGCGTGTGATTTACATGCTAGCAGCGGTATACATTATCCGTATTATTCGTGGCGGTGATATGGTCCTAGCCGTGACCCATTCGACTTTTGCAGCATTTATCGGTGCCTTGGCTGCCCTAGCAACCCTAGCGTATTTCTTTTTCAAATATAGAAAAGTGTACGCGAAGGAAGAGGCTTTGTATGCGGTTGAGGAAGAGTCGGATGTGTCGACGGTTCGTTTGTTGATCGAGATTGTTTCGATTGCAATTCCGTTTATCATTTCCGGTTCGGCAATTGAGTTGTCGCGCCTGATTGATTTAAATACCTACATGCCGATTATGGAGCGGGTTTCAGAATTGAGTCGTGATCAATTAATCAATGAATACGCGATTTTTGGGGCCAATGCCAACAAGTTGGTAACCGTAATTGTGTCACTTGCTGTGGCGATCGGTTCAACGTCAATTTCCGTTATTTCCGCAACTTTCTCTGAAGAGAAGCGTAAAATTGAGGAAAAAATTGCAGACAGACGCCATCCGCGACGGTCCGACCGCCGTGCCAACCACGACTTCCCTGATACCAAGGCGCTTGTCATGCATAACATGAAACTATTTACTTTGGTTATGTTGCCATCAGCCATCGGTATGGCCGTACTCGCTGAGCCTGTATATGCCTTTATCTATTCATACGATCCAATGGGGACATCATTATTACAGTTATCGTCATTCGTAGCGATTACCATGGGCTTGTTTGCGGTATTGGTTGCTATGATGCAATCGATGTCCTTCTTTAAGGAAGCTATCTTTGGGTTAGCCATTGGTATGGTGATCAAAATGCTATTACAATTACCGATGCTTGCTTTCTTTGGAACACCAGGTGCGCAAATTGCGACCGCGATTGCCTTTATCGCCATTGCGGCATATTATCTATGGCGCTTGCATGTCCGCATTAACTTCTCTATTGGAGAGTTGTTTGTCCAAATCCGTGGCATCGTTCTCTTAGCTGGTGCAATGGGGATTGCGACTTGGGTAGTGAACCAAATTTTACGTCGCTTTATCTTGTCGCCAGAACATTCACTTTTCCAACAAATCCTACAAATGGTCATTGTTGCAGCTGTGGGTGTCTTGGTTTACGGTGTCGGCGGCTTGCGTTTCAAAATATTAGATATTTTACTAGGCGACAAAGCCAAGCGCTTACGTGCCAAATTAGGAATGAGTAAATATGACAAATAAAAATATAAAAGCGAATCAAAGACTGGATCGTTTCGTCGCGAGTATGACACCATATTCGCGTACGGACGTGAAGAATTTGATTAAGCAATCAGTAGTATTTGTGAACGGTGCACCGGCGAAAAAAGCCAATCAAACCGTGAACGTGGAAAATGATGTTGTGGAAGTGGACGGGCAAGTGATTGCCTACGAACCATTTGTTTATATCATTCTACATAAACCAGATGGGGTTATTTCCGCAACTGAGGATAACCGCTGGGAAACGGTGATTGATTTATTAGATGAAGAAACGGTTTTAACCTATGAACCATTCCCTGTTGGTCGTTTGGATAAAGATACAACAGGACTCCTGTTGATTACCAATGATGGTCAGTTCAATCATGATTTGATGTCACCAAGAAAGCATGTAGATAAAGAGTATGCAGTCTTAGTTGACGGCGTCTTGAATGACAGCCATATTCAAAAATTCGCTAAAGGCTTGAATATCGGCCAAGGCGATATCACGAAACCAGCTGAATTATTTATCGATGAAGTGGATGCGGAAAAAGGTGAATCCTTTGCTCGTGTCGTGATCTCAGAAGGTAAATACCACCAAGTGAAGCGCATGTTTGAAGCCATTGACTGTGAAGTTTTACAACTTCATCGTCAACGAATTGGCCAACTCGTTTTACCAGAAGAACTAGAAGCAGGCGAATACGTCCAAGTAGACGGCGATGCCTTGCGCAAAGCCATCTTCGACGGTGAGCCACTAGAACTATTTGAATATTAAGTTAAAAAGAGTAGCGATTTAATGTCGCTACTCTTTTTTCATTCGATGTTTTTTTCGATAGGAAGGCTTGGTGGTGACACCAAGCTTTTTATTTATTTTTTACGAGAGAGTCATTTGTACAGAATGAAACTTCATTCTGTACGATTTTATAGATTAGTCCCGAATAGTCGCTGATTCTGTATTAGAGACATAGTGGTTTACAGAACAAGGCTCCCCATGTGTAGGATTGCTGATTTTTAGCCAGAATATTTGGTCATTCTGGAATCAACACAATATACCGTCCCGAATGACGTATCCATTCGGGACTAATTTCCATATTTTTACAGAATATGGCTTCGTTCTGGAATGTTCCAATAAAACTGGGTAACCAAAAACGCACTGGTGATATACACCAATGCGTTAAAAGGAGATGCGATATGATTAACCGTTGTTACGGCGATTTTCTAGGATTGCTGCATTTTCGTTTACCTTGTTTTTACCTAATGGGAAGATAAATACTAATGATAGGGCAGCTAATAGAAAGGCAATGGCAGGTATGATTGTACCAAGGTTAAAGATACCATTTAAAACTTCTTCAGATTGTGCAACGGCACCTGATTGGTAACCGACTGCTGAAAGGGCGATACCAGATACACCACCAGCAATGGCTTGACCCATTTTACGTGAGAATGAATATAGAGAGTAAACTTGGCCATCTTGACGGTGATGTGTTTCAATTTCGATATGATCAATAACATCAGTAATCATAGCCCAGATAACAACGTTAAAGCTGAAGAATCCAAACATACCAACGGCAGCAAATGCCATGTATACGATTACATTTTCAGGACGGATAAAGTATAGTGAACCGAATGCTAAGGCACTTAGACCTAATGCTAAGATACCAAATTCTTTCTTACCAATTCTGTTGGCGATAATCGGTGCGATTGGAGTAGCGATGACTAAGGCGATAATTGGGTTGATCATGTTAAATTGTGATAAGGCATCTGATGTATTGTAGACGTTAGGGAACAAGTAGTTGTTGATTGATGAGATCATCAATTGGGCTAGAATCATGAATAGAGCAGTGAAAATGATACCGATTAAAGCGCGGTTTTTCAAAGCCCCAAATGTGCCTTTGATGGTTGTCCATAATTCTTTGCCGAAAGCTTGTTTTTCAACAGTCACTGTTTCTTCAACAGACGCGGCATCAACATTCACGCGTTCAGTAGTTAGCTTGTAGCAGAAGAAGTAGAATAATACGGCTAGGATTGAGAAAACACCTGCAAGTATGGTAAAGGTGCTATCCGTTTTCACAACTTCTTGACCATTAATTGTTGAATAAATAATTAACGGGGTCACTGATCCGATAATCAATTGGGCTAATGTCGCACCCATTGAACGGAATTGAGATAGTTGCGTACGTTCAGTAGGGTTACTTGTAATGGCTGCTTGCATTGAGCCATACGGGATATTGATTGCTGTATAGAAAATTGATCCATATAGCAAGTAAGTGATGTACATATATACAATTTTAAAGCCCATACCCATGTCTTGAAGACCAGTTTGGTAGATAAGGAAACTTGAAATGGCAACAGGTCCAGCAATACGACGAATCCAAGGTCTAAACTTACCTTCGTTAGTTCGAGCGGACTTGTCCACGATAATCCCCATACCGACATCAGTGAAAGCATCCACAAAGCGGGCGATCATTAATAGCAAACCGACTTGTGCTGCAGACACACCCCAAACTTCTGTATAGAAGACCATCAAGAACATGGATTGAAGCATGAAGGTCATGTCATTACCCAAATCCCCGAACATATAACCAATTTTGTCACGCATGCCAAAAGGGCGAGCGTCATTTTCAGAATTGGTGATTACCTTTTTTGTTGTAGTACCTTGTGCCATAATTTCCTCCTTCTGGTCTATTCTTCGCAGACCATCTTGTAGTGGTAAAAAAACGCTTACAAATATTTGCAAAAATTAACTTGTGATATCGTTCACTAATACATCTGGGAATGATGCGTCGTTGTGAAAGCGTTTAACATAAAGAAATTATAGAACAAAAGTGTTAAAAGTGTAACCTTTTTATTGTAAAAATTGCTAAATGACCCAAATTTTACCCAAAAACCGTTTATAATCCGCCTAAATATGTGAAAAAAGTACAACGAATGTATTCGCTTACATATCTGCAAAGTTTTGTTGCATTTCGGTGAACATTGCAAATTTATCCTTTTCGTCTAACCTCTGCGGTTCTACTTACAATTTAATAGTCGAATCAAGTGAGTTTATCGCGAATCTGTGGTAAAATAGGTAACGTAGATAATTAACTAGGAGGATTCTTATGACAATTAATTGGCAAGAAGAAATCAACAATCGTAAAGATGACTTAATGAAAGACTTATTCACTTTATTAAGTGTAAATAGTGTCCGTGACGACAGTAAGGCAACTGCTGATGCGCCAGTGGGACCAGGTCCAAAAGAAGCATTAGAAGTATTCTTAAAAATTGCTGACCGTGATGGATTTACAACGAAAAATGTTGATAATCTTGCAGGTCATGCAGAATATGGTGAAGGTGACGAAACGCTAGGTGTGTTAGCACACGTAGACGTTGTACCTGTTGATGATAAATGGGACACTGATCCATTTAAACCTGAAGTACGCGATGAACGTATTTATGCGCGTGGTGCTTCTGATGACAAGGGTCCTTTAATGGCTGCTTACTACGGCTTGAAAGTAATTAAAGAATTAGGTTTACCAGTGGCGAAACGTGTTCGTTTTATCATTGGTACGGATGAAGAAAGTGAATGGAAGGGTGTTACACGCTACTTTGAAGTAGAAGACAAACCTGACTTCGGTTTCTCTCCGGATGCTGATTTCCCAATTATTAATGGTGAAAAAGGTATGTACTCTGCAAAATTAATTTTCGACAACCGTAGCGAAAAATTAGTTTCGTTTGAAGGTGGCCTTCGTGAAAACATGGTACCAGGTGAAGCACATGCAGTTGTAACTGGCATTAAAGCAGATGCTGATCAAATCATTGCAGATTTCCAAGCAGCAAATCCTGATATCACAATTATCACAAGCCAAGACAATGATGAATATACCATTACTGTTGAAGGGAAAGCTGTCCATGCAATGAACCCAAGTGTTGGTTTCAATGCTGCAACTTTCTTAGCTAAATTGTTATTACAATTAGATGATGACTTAGCGAAAGATGATATTTTACGATTCTTAGGTGAATTGGTACATGAAGACTTCTACGGTGAACGTTTAGGTATCGCACATGAAGATGAAATCATGGGTACAGTAACTGTTAACCCTGGTTTAGTTGGTGAAGAAGATGGCAAATTATACACTGTCTTAAATATCCGCGTACCTCGTGGTAAAGAATACAGTGAAATTGATGCGACATTCGCAGAACATGGTGAAACTTACCACTATACATTTGTAGATGGTACGAAAACAAACAAAAAACCTCACTATGTACCAGCGGATGATCCATTGGTGCAAACTTTATTAGCCGTTTACGAACGTCAAACTGGTGAAAAAGGTCATGAACGTTCAATCGGTGGTGGTACTTATGGTCGTCTATTAGAACGTGGGGTTGCCTATGGTGCATTATTCCCAGATTCAATCGACACGATGCACCAAGCAAATGAATTCTTAGCCGTACGTGATTTATTACGTTCAGCTGCAATTTATGCTGAAGCAATCTATGAATTGATTAAACCAGAAGAAGCAAAATAATCTTATGGTAGAAAAAATCATTACTTCGGTCCAAAATGCCCGAATCAAAGAGCTAAAAAAATTATTTACCCGCAAAGGACGTAAAAAAGCTGGTCAATATATTTTAGAAGGACCACACTTGGTTGATATGGCGATACAAGCCAAGGCAGATATCGATATGATCTACTATGTACCAGAAAGTAGTCATGCCCATATTGAAAAATTTAAAAGTATGGACGATAACCTACCTTTCACCCAAGTGACCCCTGAAGTGGCTAAAAGCCTTAGTCAAACGGAGCAACATCAAGATATTTTTGCGGTTGCAACCTTGCCTGAAGCCAAAACGATTGATTTCGACCACTTAAATGATGCCGTTTTGATTTTGGACCAAGTCCAAGATCCCGGTAACCTTGGGACAATCATCCGTACTGCGGATGCCTTTGGATACCGCGATGTCATCTTAGGTAAGGGAACGGTTGATTTGTTTAATGATAAAGTTTTACGGTCTATGCAAGGTTCACACTTTGCAGTCAATACCTATGAACTGGATTTAGACGAAGCCATACCAGCTTTAAAAGCACATGATTATTTTATTGCTACAACCGAACTAAATGACCAAGCACACGCATCCAATGCCTTTGACTTACAAAGCAAAGGTAAATGGGCGATTGTGTTAGGTAATGAAGGAAATGGCGTAAGCCAATTGGTCCAAGATATGACCGATGTATCTTTATATATTCCAATGGTCGGCTCTGCCGAATCATTAAATGTTGCCATTGCAGGCGCAATTGTCATGTATCAATTTCCACCCAAATCTTGATAAA
This sequence comes from Aerococcus agrisoli, assembly GCF_003797145.1. Classification (GTDB taxonomy): domain Bacteria; phylum Bacillota; class Bacilli; order Lactobacillales; family Aerococcaceae; genus Aerococcus; species Aerococcus agrisoli. The sequence continues at coordinate 73,586 of NZ_RKMG01000003.1, forward strand.
TTCTTATCGATATACTTCTAAATTTTGAAGCAATTCGTGATATGCTTAGCAATAACGAATCTCGAAAGGCTGTTAGTTGGAAAACGAGCTGAAAGTATGTATTTGTCGAAAAAAGGTGATTATGTGAACGAACAAGAAGAACATTATTTTTGGGAAGATGATAAGGAATATATGGCAATCATTGCGGATACCAAGGATCATCCCTTTGTGACGGACCTAGCGTATTATAAGCAACATGTGCATGGTAATCGCTTGACCCACTCCTACCTTGTGTCTTATATGTCTTACCGATTAGCTAAAAATCTACATTGGGACTATAAGGCTTGCGCAAGGGCAGGATTGTTACATGATTTATTCTATTATGTACCTGGTGAAGTGACTTTTTCCAAAGGGTCACATTTACGAAACCATCCCAAAATTGCATTGATTAATGCACGGATAGTAACGGATTTATCAGAGGTCGAAGAGGATATCATCTTGAAACATATGTGGCTAGCCACACCAGAATTCCCTAAATATAAAGAATCTTATTTACTAACCTTTGTGGACAAATATATTGCCACAGAAGACTTTGTCAAACCAAGTTTGGCTAATTTCTCTTTAAGCAAGCTGACCAAAGCATTCAAAACCTTTGTCGGCAAGCTTGTTATTCCAGCATTGAGCGGACGGAAACATAAAGAAGTCCCAGTAGAAGAAAAAATCGAATTAATAGAAACCCAAAAGGAGATAGATGAAAATGGAAATTACAATTAAACAAGAATCGCTGCCAGTAATGTGCGCGAAAATGGAACATGCATGTAAGGTAATTGGTAAAAAATGGAATAGCTTAATCATTGAAGTATTACTTGCTACACCTTTACGTTTTGGTCAATTACGCGACTCAATCAACGGTATTTCTGACCGTGTATTGATTGAACGTCTTCGTGAATTGAGCGAAGAAGGTATCGTATGCAAAGAGGAAACAGAAGTAAATGGCCACATGGTGACAATTTACAATTTGACTGAAAAAGGCCAAGATTTACAAAAAATCTTCAATAGCTTACACGTTTGGGCGGATGAATGGATGGAACCAGCCGAATAAGGTTGACAAAATACTAGAAACCGCTAAAATATAATAGAAATTACCTTAACAGAAGACAACAATTCAAAAATACTTATTGCCCAGAGAGTAAGTGCTTGCTGCAAAACTTACCAATAAGTTTGAATTGTTTTCACTTCTAGAGTAGGCATTCGGGAGAATAGCAATATTCAAAAGAGTGTCCGGTCGACCCGTTAAAACGATTAATGAGTGCTAGTGTAGGAAACTATACTGGAATCAGGGTGGTACCACGGTCTTTCGTCCCTAGTTTTAGGGATGGAAGGCTTTTTTTGTGCGTATAGGAGTGCTTATTTTTTGAAAAGGATAGGACTCAACAATACAAGATGACACAAAATTCACTAGCACCATCCATTTTAACCCGTCACTCACCACATACAACAATATGAAGGAGATGCAAAATGAGTATTGTAGAAGATTTACAAGCAATCGAAAACCAAATTGCACAAGAAATTGAAGCAACAGCAAACTTGGCAGATGTCAAAGCCGTTCGCGTGAAATATTTAGGGAAAAAAGGACCAATTACAGAAGCCTTACGTGGTATGCGTGATTTATCAGCTGAAGAACGTCCAAAAGTTGGTGCATACGCCAATGAATTAAAAAATAAAGCGGAAGCTAAACTACGAGAAAAAGAAATAGCTTTCCAAGCAGCAGCTTTAAATGAAAAATTACAAGCTGAAGCAATCGACGTGACTTTACCAGGTGAAAAACTGACTACAGGTACAAAACACGTCTTAACACAAGTAATGGAAGAAATCGAAGACTTATTCGTTTCAATGGGTTACGAAGTCGTAGAAGGGCCAGAAATTGAATCAGATTTCTACAACTTTGAACGTATGAACTTAGCCAAAGATCACCCAGCACGTGACATGCAAGATACTTTCTACATCAATGATGAAGTATTGCTACGTACGCATACATCACCAGTACAAGCTCGTGCAATGGATGCCCATGATTTCTCAGCAGGTCCATTAAAAATGATCTCACCAGGTAAAGTTTACCGTCGTGACGATGATGATGCGACCCACTCTCACCAATTCCATCAAATTGAAGGTTTAGTAGTAGATCATAATGTATCATTGGCTGACTTAAAAGGTACCTTAGAATTATTTGCCCGTCACATGTTTGGTGAAGATACTGAAGTACGTTTACGTCCAAGTTACTTCCCATTCACTGAACCATCTGTAGAAATCGATGTAACATGTTTCAAATGTGGTGGCGATGGCTGCAACATCTGTAAACAATCTGGTTGGATTGAAATCTTAGGTGGTGGTATGGTTCACCCGAACGTACTTGAAATGGCTGGTATCGATTCAAAAGAATACGCTGGTTTCGCCTTTGGTTTAGGACCAGACCGTGTTGCAATGTTGAAATATGGTATTGACGACATTCGTCATTTTTACCAAAATGATTTACGATTCTTAAAACAATTTACGGAAGAGGGGTAAGCAATCAATGAAAGTATCATATAAATGGTTGAATGAATTTATCGATCTTGCTGACTTGAATCCGCAAGATGTTGGGGAACGCATGTCGCGTACAGGGATCGAAGTTGACGGCGTTGAAGCATTAGGTGACGGTTTGAAGAAAATCGTTGTTGGTCACGTATTAACTTGTGAACCACATCCAGATTCAGACCACCTTTCAGTAACCACTGTAAATGTTGGCGAAGATGAACCATACCAAATCGTGTGTGGTGCACCAAACGTAGCTGCTGGTCAAAATGTTGTCGTTGCCTTACCTAACTCACGTATTGCTGGCAATGTAAAAATTAAGAAAAGTAAAATGCGCGGCGTTGTATCGCAAGGGATGATTTGTTCCTTAGAAGAAATCGGCTACGCTAACTCTGTAGTACCTAAAGAATATGCTGATGGCATCATGGTGTTACCTGAAGATGCAGTTCCAGGTACAGACATTGTAGAATACCTACAAATGGATGACCCAATCATTGAATTAGATATCACACCTAACCGTGCTGATGCCTTTTCAATGCGTGGTGTTGCTTGGGAATTAGCGGCTGTATACAACCGTCAAGCAAACATCGAAACAACTGACACAAGCAAATATGAAGGTAAAGATTTAGCAGACGCGCTTGAATTGAAAGTGGCTGATACTGAATTAGTGCCAGAATACAATGCTTACTTAGTGAAAAATGTAAAAGTAGGACCATCTCCACTTTGGTTACAATTACGTTTAATGGCATCTGGTATCCGTCCAATTAACAATGTTGTTGACGCAACGAATTATGTTTTAATGGCAAATGGTCAACCATTACATGCCTTTGACTATGATAAATTGGCGAATAAAGTGATTGAAACACGTTTAGCTAAAGAAGGCGAAACATTAGTCACTTTAGATGAAGTAGAACGTAAATTGTTAGATACAGATATCGTCATTACTGATGGTGAAAAACCAATCGCTTTAGCAGGTGTGATGGGTGGTTTAGATACTGAAATCGACGAAAATACAACAAACGTATTAATCGAAGCTGCAGTTTTCGAACCAATCCACATCCGTAAAACAGCACGTCGTAACGGTTTGCATTCAGAATCATCAATGCGTAACGAACGTGGTATCAACCATGCAACTGTTGCAGAATCAGGTGCTTATGCAGCTGAATTGATGCATGAATTAGCTGGCGGTGAAATCGTTGAAGGTCGCGAACGTGTATCTGTAATCGACTTAACACCAGTTCAAGTATCATCAACTTTAACTTACGTGAACAAACGTTTAGGTATGGACTTAAGCTATGCTGATATCGAACAAATCTTTGCACAATTACAATTCGACATCGAAGGTGACGGCGAAAACTTCACAGTCTTCGTACCATCTCGTCGTTGGGACATTACCATTGAAGCTGATTTAGTAGAAGAAATTGCGCGTATCTATGGCTACGACAAATTACCTTCTCGCTTACCTTCAGTAAATGCTGTAAACATGGGTTACACAGATTGGCAATTATTCAAACGTCGTACCAACGATCAAATGTTGGCAAATGGTTTCAACCAAGTAATTGGTTACTCATTAACAGGTGACAACCAAACTGTACTTGAAATGGAAAATGCTAAACCAGTAGCGTTAGACTTCCCAATGTCTGACGACCGCCGTGTGATGCGTACCAACTTATTGAGCACTTTATTAGAAATCGTTCAATACAATGTAGCGCGTAAAACAGCTGACGTAGCCATCTTCGAATCTGGCCGTGTCTTTAAATGGGCTGACGCAGCATTACCAGTTGATGAAACACATCTAGCTGCTGCTTGGACAGGTCATGCGGCAAGCAAAACTTGGAGTCATCCAGCAAAAGTTGTTGATTTCTACGACATGAAAGGTGCACTAGAAGCAGTCTTAGACAGCTTCAACCTAGACGTAGCTATCAGCTTTGAACCAGCTAGCGACTTACCAGACATGCACCCAGGCCGTACAGCCCTAGTTTACGCTGAAGCAAAAGGCCAAGAACCTGTACAATTAGGATTCATCGGACAATTACACCCATCAATTGCCGACAAATACGACCTAAAAGATACATTAGTATTCGAAATCTCATTAGAAAAAGTATATGCCTTACCTAAAGTTGATGTGAAACAATCACCAATCGCTAAATTCCCTGGATCAGAACGTGATATCGCCATCTTAGTTGCGGACACCGTAACAAATGCTGAAATCACAGCTGCCATCGAAAAAGCATCTAAAGGTGGTATCCTTGTTGCAACTGAAATCTTCGACGTTTACCAAGGTGAACATATCGAAGATGGTAAGAAATCAATGGCTTACACATTAAAATACTTAAACCCACAAGCAACATTAACTGATGAAGAAGTAACCGCTGATGTAGCACGAATTACAGAAGCGCTAATCAACGACTTCCAAGCTGAAATCCGTTAATAAACAGGTCGAATGACCATTTTAGAAGCAACAACTCATTGATATATCCAGTGATTTGTTGCTTCTTTTCTTTGATGAAATGTAAACGTTCCCACATGTAATTGGGAAATACTGAAAAAGAGAGGTTACTATGCAATATTACGTAGCAGATTTAGGGACCACCAATTTAAAATTAGCCGTTGTCCAAACACCTTATACCATTATCGAAACCATTGAAGCCCGTAACATTATCGACCAAGACGAAACAGGTAAGCATGAAAGCAATCCTGAACGTGTCGTCCAACAATTAAAAGACTTGTTAGGCCAAATGGCGGTCAAATACCCAGATATCGATCGTTTAATTTTTTCAACGCAAATGCACGCGCTCTTAGCCACGAATCCCGATGGTGAGGTATTGATGCAAACCATGACCTGGGCCGACTTACGCGCTAAGCAAGTCGCTAAGGCCATGCGTGAAAATGGACGTGGTGATAAATACTTCCAAATTTCAGGAACACCTATCCATTCCATGAATCCCTTTGTAAAATTGGCTTATTTAAACGATGCAAAACCAGCATTATTTGCCGATACAAAAGTACAATTTATGGACATAAAAGCCTATATAATTCGCAGCTTAACTGGTGAATTTATCATCGACTATCCAACAGCATCCTCCATGGGTCTTTTAGATATTGATGGGAAAAAATGGTCTCGCGACTTATTGGACTTAGTCAAATTAACCGAAAATCAATTGCCAAGTTTACAAGCACCGACAGCCAGCTATCCTGTAAAAGCTGATATTCTGGCCGAATTAGGCTTGCCAACATCATTCCAACTCCTACTAGGGTCAACGGATGGGGCACTTGCAAATCTAGCGAATCTGGCATACGCTGTTGAAAATCAAGCTAATGATCAATTGGTCAGTCCCTTTGTTTTTTCATTTGGGACTTCTGGGGCCATTCGTTATTTAACAGAAGATTTAGTGGTTAGCGAGCGTGGGGCTTTGTTTACTTATATGGTAGATGAAGGGCAATATTATATTGTGGGCGGTCCTTTGAACAATGCGGGTAATGTCCTAGATTGGTTGTATCAAAACTTTGCTTTCAACGAATTAGGTATGTCTTTTTCCCAAATGCTAGATGCACTGCACGGGGAAGCTGTAACAGACCATGGGCCATATTTCCTACCTTATTTGAATGGTGAACGTGCGCCTTATTGGAACGCGTTTCTACGTGCTGAATTCAAGGAAATTGCGGGCAATACTAGTCGCATGGCTATGGCAAAAGCGGTGTTTGAAGGGGTATTTCTGGAAGCACGACAAGTGATTGAATTGGTGCTCTCTACGACAGATGTTGCATTGCCATCTATTCAAGTGAATGGAAAAATCTTTACGGATTCGGCTATTTGCCAATGGATAGCCAATATTTTAGGGGTGCCATTGCAATATGTTTCTAGTGAAGATGCCAGTGTTGTTGGGGCAGGGATTATGATTGAAGGTCCAGGACTGAAGCCCTTGCCAGAGGTGAAAATTGTGATGCCTGAAACTGACCAAGCTGCTTTATATGATACAAAATTCCAGGCATTTAAAGCCTATGCAGATCAAGCAGATATACAATCATATGCAAAATTGTTTTTATAATCCAGAAAAATTGTTTTGAAATCAGTATAAGTAGACCTATAAGCAAAGATTATTATGTTTGCAATAATTGTTATAACAAAAGATTAGAGAACATGTTAAAATAAGGTATGTAAACGTTTTATAATTCTAGGAGGTTATTGTTAAATGGATATGTTTGATAGTTTAAAAGCAAAAATTAATGGTAAAAAAATTCGCGTCGTTTTCCCAGAAGGATACGATGAACGTATTTTGGGTGCTGTAGTACGTTTGAAAGCAGAAGGTTTAATGGAACCAGTTTTACTTGGTAACCCAGAAAACTTAAAAGAGATTGCACAAGAACGTGGCTTTAACATCAACAATATCGAAATTATTGATCCAAACAACTATGATGCATTCGATGAAATGGTTGCTGCTTTTGTGGAACGCCGTAAAGGGAAAGCAACTGAAGAACAAGCTCGTACAATTTTACGTGATGAAAACTACTTCGGTACAATGTTAGTATATCAAGATATTTGTGACGCTTTAGTATCAGGTGCACGCCACTCAACTGGTGACACTGTTCGTCCAGCATTACAAATCATCAAAACAAAACCAGGTGTGCGTTCAACATCAGGTGCCTTCATCATGTTACGTGGCCGTGACCAAGAAAAGTATGTCTTCGCTGACTGTGCTATCAACATCAACCCAGATGCAGAAGGTTTAGCTGAAATCGCTGTTGAATCAGCTAAAACAGCTGCTATGTTCGACATCGACCCTAAAGTTGCTTTATTAAGCTTCTCAACAAAAGGTTCAGCGAAATCACCTGAACAAGAAAAAGTAGCTGAAGCAACTCGCTTAGCACAAGAAAAAGCACCACAATTTGAAATCGATGGTGAAATGCAATTTGATACAGCATTCGTTGAAGCTGTTGCGAAACAAAAAGCACCAGATTCTAAAGTAGCTGGTAATGCAACTGTATTCGTCTTCCCTGAAATCCAATCAGGTAACATTGGTTACAAGATTGCACAACGTTTCGGTGGTTTCGAAGCAATTGGACCTATCTTACAAGGTATGGCGAAACCAATTTCTGACTTATCACGTGGTTGTGTTGAAGAAGATGTTTATAAATTAGCAATTATCACAGCTAATCAAACATTGATGGAAGACTAATCCTAGAATAGTAAAGCATATTTGTCTTAACATTTTCACAATTATACAACTAAAAGACTACACGAGTGAGTTTTCATTCTTGTAGTCTTTTTCTTTTTTTAGTAACATTAGCATAATGACAAGTTTGAGAAAGAGGTGTATGATGGCAATCACAATCAATTGGGCAAGTGAAGAAGATACGTCTAGATTTGCTACTGCGCTCGCTACAATGGTTTCTGCTGGAGATATTATCTGTCTTGAAGGCGATTTAGGTGCGGGGAAAACGACTTTTACCAAATATTTTGCAAAAGCCCTTGGCATCGAGCAAGCAATTAAAAGTCCAACTTATACCATTATTCGTGAGTATGAAGAAGGGCCAGTACCTTTATATCACATGGATGCCTACCGTTTAGAAGAAACGGGTGGGGAAAGTGTTGGTTTAGAGGACTATCTAAACGGAGATGGCATTACAATCATTGAGTGGCCACAATACGTGTTAGAAAATTTACCCGAGGATTACCTATGGATTAAAATCGAAAGTACAGGGTTAACAAGTCGTCAAGTGACCGTTACAGGTGAAGGCATCACAGGGCAAGATTTGTTGATGCAATTAAGCAAAGATTTTGCCTAGTCAAGGAATAGAAGGATTGAAATAATATGAAAAAAGAACAATTAGAAATTACCTTAGCAGATGCCTTACCGAAAGATGCTAAAGCCTTGCTCGATTTTTATAAAGAAGTTGGGGCTGAAACGGATTACTTATCTTTTGGTGCAGAAGGTCTAGGTATCAATCAAGAACAAGAAACGCGCTATATTAAATCGCTAGAAGATGCGCCAAACAACCGCTTACTAATTGCCCGTTTAGGCGATGATATTATTGGAGTCGCTAGTGTTGGTGCAGAACAACATGCAAAAATCGCCCACGTCGGGGAACTTGGCATTAGTATTTTACGTCGTTTCTGGGGTCTAGGTTTATCTAAAGTCATGATGGAAGATATGATTGATTGGGCCATTGAAAATGAAATTTTACGTTACTTGCGCTTAGAAGTAAGCAATGATAATATGCGTGCTATAACTTTATATGAAAAATATCGTTTTGAAAAAATCGGGAAAACACCTAATGGTATGTACCATGATGGTCAATTCCATGATTTAGTCTTAATGGGCTTAAATGTGGAGAATACTGATCAAGCTGAATAAAATGACATAAGAAATACCCTGTAAAAACAGCGAAATATCGTCGTTTTTACAGGGTATTTATCTTTTATAGTTAAGTAAAACCTTATTTTAAAATAGCCATGGCAATCATGACGATTAGTAAAATCACTTCAAGCGTGATGAATGTCCATCGCCAACGGTTGTCTTTTTCATTAAAGGCAAAAATAATCGCTACGATAGGAATTAAAATACTTAGGGTTACATTGGTCCAAGCAATTTCTGCAGCCGGACGACCAACTTGTAAACCAGCATAGATAAAAGTTAGGGCAAGCATCATTAAGGCATTACGTCGAATAGTGTTCATGAGAGATCCTTTCATACAATTTACATGTGTTTTAATCTTTCTTAAAAATTTATCATAACATGCATGACGATAATTATTCAAGCATGCAATATTGAACGTGATAGCAATGTAAATATACGGTAAAATGTGTTATTATTAATTAGATTATACTAGCACTTTATGAGAAGAAAGCAATAAGCGCTTATTCTCGATTCTATATGCTAAATATATTACCAGGAAGGGTAATTCAACATGTTTTTAAACGATTTGCGTAGAGCATTTCCTAATGCCAATATGAAATTTAATGAACCATTGAAACACTATACATATACGGAAACTGGTGGACCGGCAGATGTCCTCATTTTCCCAGAAACAGCAGAAGAAATTAAAGCACTTGTCCGTTTTGCCAATAAAGCACATGAGCCCGTACTTGTATTAGGTAATTCAAGTAACGTCATCATTTCAGATGAAGGTGTCTACGGCGTGGTCCTAATGCTTACTGAAATGGACTACATTTCTTTTGAAGGTGATGAAATTAAGGCTGGTGCCGGTAGTAAAATTATCGATGTCAGTCGCCAAGCAGGTGACAGAAGCTTAACAGGCTTAGAGTTTGCTTGTGGTATTCCAGGATCTACTGGTGGTGCCGTGTACATGAATGCCGGTGCTTATGGCGGCGAAATTTCGGAAGTACTGGTAGAAATTGATGTTGTATCTAAGGCTGGTCGTTTTTACACAATCAGTAACGAAGATTTGAAATTGGCATACCGTTATTCAGATTTACAAGAATCTGGTGATATCGTGGTTGAAGCACGTTTCAAATTACAAGCAGGCGATTACGACACAATTCAAGCGACAATGGCTGAGCTGACTGAAGCTCGTGAGTCAAAACAACCGCTTGAGTACCCATCATGTGGTTCAGTGTTCAAACGACCTGAAGGCCACTATACTGGTAAGCTGATCCAAGAAGCCGGCTTGCAAGGCTATACAATCGGTGGTGCTCAAATCTCTAAGAAACATGCCGGGTTTATTATCAACATCGGTGGTGCGAGTGCAACAGATTATATAAATATGATTCACTTTATTCAAGAAACGATTTATAAAAAAGACAATGTACTGCTAGAACCTGAAGTTAGGATTTTAGGAAAACGTACAAAATATGATGTCGTAGATGATGGTTTTGAACATCAATAAGGCCGCATATCAGGATATACAATTTTTTAGAAGATAAACAAATAAATTTAATTGAAAGGGGCATTCATTATATGTCCAATCCTTGGATGCAATTTAAAGGTGTATCGTTTACCTATGATGGTGCTGGTAGACGTGCCCTAAAAAATATTAATTTAACCTTTTATCGTGGGGAAAAAGTCCTGATTATCGGTGCCAATGCCTCAGGTAAATCCACTTTAGTGCGCGCACTACGTGGCAAACTTGGGACAGATGAATTCCCTGGTGAATATGAAGGCGAAATCGTTAAATTCGATTTAGATATGGAAACTATGGATGCCACCATCATGGCAGACGCGGTGGATCATCATCTAGAAGAAGCAACGACGATTACCAATGGTCGCAAACGTTCAAGTGACTATGTGCCTAATTTTTCAGAGGAATTAAAACGTCGTATTTTAGAGCATCCCTCAGACGCCAATTTAAAATTTGAAGATTTATCAGAAGGCCAACGCGACATTCAAAATTTTGTCAACAATGTCAACTATGACCAATCTGTCTTTATTTTTGATGAGCCCTTAGCCAATCTAGCGCCACGTGCCGGACAAGTCTTTATCGATTTGGTGGATGATATTCATCATAATACGGATGCCACAATTGTGATGGTAGAATACCGCATTGAAGAAGTCTTATCCCGTCCAGTTGATCGTGTCATTGTCTTATCAGAAGGCCGAGTTATTTTTGACGGCGATCCAGAGAAATTATTGAAACGTAATATCCTAAACTCGCTTGGCGTGGGTGAGCCATCTTATGTGTCTGCCATCCGTTATACCGGCTATCCATTAGAAAAGCTACGCAACATTTCAAACGTCAATTATGTACATGGTCCTGACCTAAAACGTACAGTTGAGTCATGGCTGCTGACGGTACCAAATTTTGTCCAACGTCGAAGTGACAAGGCTATTTTAACGCTTGAAAACGTATCGTATACCTATCCGGGCCGCGAACGTTCAACCCTGACCAATGTATCCACGGAAGTTTACGAAGGGGATATGATTTCTATTGTTGGGAAAAATGGTTCTGGCAAGTCAACCTTAGGGCAAATTATGGATGGTAACATTGTTCCGGATGAAGGCAAAGTATTCTGGCACGGCGAAGAAGTCACAACAGACAACTTGTGCCACATGAAAAATGAAACCGTCTATATCCAACAAAATATCGATCAAAGAATTATTGGTTTCACCGTCAACGAATATCTACGTGATATTGCGCAACGATGTAACTACAGTGAAGAAGAGGCTGCACAAGTGATTCGCGAATCCTTGAAGACAACAGGTCTCATGTACGCTGCGGAAATGCGTATTGGTCAATTGTCATTTGGCCAACAAAAACGTGTCATGTTATCTTCAGCCTTAGTGAATAAGCCATCATTACTAATTATTGATGAGCCATCTGAAGGCCAAGACTTCCATCATTACAATGAATTTATGCAATATTTATATCAAATTAATCAAGAACGTAAGATTGCGATTATTATCAATACCCATAATATGGACTTGATTTTGGAATTTACCCGTCAAACATGGGTATTGTCAGAAGGTGAATTAATTGCGGATACGAAACCAATTCGTGTCGCAACGGACCATCGTCTCATTCAAAAAGCCTTCCTAAGTGAATCGAATTTATATGTATTTGCACGTCAAATTGGTTTGATGGATCCTTATAATTTCATTCGCAAGTTTATGGATTATCATCGTGAAATTAATCGTTAGCTCGTAATTTTTTCAAAACATAGGGTGGAGGTAGAATGAATGCAAGATGTATCGGTCAGTCGGTGGAAATTCTCTATGCCGATTGTCATTGGTTATTTGCCGGTTGGACTAGCATGTGGCTTATTATTAAGTGATGTAGGATTAGCATGGTGGCAAGTTGTTTTAATGAGTACCCTAGTGTTTGGTGGTTCCTCGCAATTCCTTGCGGCGGCCTTACTCGCTCAAGATGCGAACTTATTTGAGGTATTTATTTCAGTCCTATTATTGAGTTCAAGACAAGGACTTTACAGTGTTTCCTTAGCACCTTATTTGAAAACAGTGCCACGTTTCAAAGCAGCATGGCTAAATTATATGACTGCAGATGAATCTTACGCTGTGAATATTGTGAATTTAAGAGATTCGGATGAAGCCCATCCGTGGATGATTAATGATGCCTTATTTGTTGCGACATCTACATGGTTGTCATGGGCTATTTTTACTGCAATGGGTGCATTATTTGGGACATTTATTGAAATACCTGGTGTAATTTCTAACTTTGTGATGGTCGCTATGTTCATTGGTATTTTGGTACCGAATATTGGCAACCGCATGATGTTGTCGTCCATGCTTGGTACAGGCTTGATATCAATTGTCTTGATGATGATTTTCCAATCATCATATGTCATTATCATGGTGACAGCAATTGCTTTAGCTATCGTATTTTATTTCTTAAAACGCCAAGAAAATCACCGTGTTGTATAGGAGGCCTAGTAGATGACATTATTTATTATTATATTAGGGTTGACCTGTACAGCTTTACGCGTGGTTCCAGGCTTGGTCATGCGTAATGCCAATATATCGCCAATTGTTTATAAAACCATGTCATTTCTGCCAGTGATCATCTTCACGGCAATGATTTGTACAGACGTATTCTTCTGGGATGGCCAATTCAACTTGAACGTTTTAGAGAATATCAAATTAATTCCAACAGTAATTTCTATTATTGTTGCCTATTATCTCAGAGACATCATCAAAACAATTGTTGCGGGTGTCGGCGCTATGGCTATTATGTACATGATTTTTATTTAATTTGAATTGTAAGCTGGTGCGATTGCATCAGCTTTTTTGTTTGGTTGAGATCGGTATTTTCTATTCAGAAACGTTAAATGATGTCATGAAGTTCCCACATAAATACAATAAGTACCGATTCTGTATTGAATTGGTACTTTTTTTGTAGCATAAGTGATATTTCACAAGTTATTTTATAAATTTCCAGTTATAATACAATTAGAGAAGTACACGATTCAAAGATACAATTGTATTACACGAAAGTAGAGGTGACGTATGGGCGAATTACAAGCTACCCCCATTATGTTGACAGTGAGTTCCTTGGTCTATCCCCTTAATAAATTTGGCCGCATGGGTCACATCCATAGTAAATTTGATGGTTCCTTCATCGTTCAGGTCAAGAACCAGCTCATGCACTTTGGCTGTTATCAACGTTACATCGCAGGGTTTGGCGCCTACATGTCTCCAGAAGACTTTGAAACCATCAGCCCCTGCATCGAAATAGGCAACCGTGTCCGTATCACAGATGCTGATATAACCTTTTATGGGAAAAAGAGCAGCCAAACCTTTGCTTACAAAGCCTCAAAAGTCGATCAACGACTACATGCTCTGCCATACTCACAACACCTCTTAAACAGCTTCATGAACGCTTACCAAGATGCCGCTGAGGGCATAAGCGTGGGCTTGAATACAGACGAAGCACAATTCCAAGCAATCCAACACATGCTAGAACAAGTAGATAACCAAGCCATTGATTGGGACAAAGTAATCCATTATCTTATCGGTCGTGGCCGTGGTTTAACGCCATCAGGTGACGACATGTTAGTCGGTTACCTAGCTATCATGAAATTGTTTGCCGTATTTCGCGCAGAAGACTTATCTGATCAATTACAAGAAAGTCCCTTATCAACAACCGATATTAGTCGCGCCTATCTCTTAACAGGTGCTGAGGACTATTTTTCAAATCCAATATGTCGCATCTATGCAATCTGCAAAGACGCCAATCAAATGACAGAGGACGACTTAACAGAAGCCTTGTCAAAAGGGATTAGTGACATCATGCAAGGATGGCACACTTCTGGCCAAGACATTACCTTTGGTTTGGGTATGGGCTTACGTTTTGTACAACACGCCCACGCAAAAGTATCTAAATAATAGTAATTCATACTGAAAGAACCTGAAAGCTTTGAGGCTTTCAGGTTCTTTTTATGATTTGGGAGGGGGCTTTGGCGCGCCAAAGCTTTCCATTCGATTACTTCAATTTAGGATATTCAAGAATGACATGGCCATTCTCGAAAATTTTGGGATTTTCTCAAGAATGGTATTTCATATTTGATAATTTGCTGTATTTTTTCAAATATGAAACTTCATATTTTAGAGCGATTTTACATGTATCAAATATGAAAATCCATATTAGAATTTTTCAGCGATTTTTATAGTATGGAAATCGATACTAGAATTTTCCGCCAATTTTTAGAGAATGAAATGCCATATTTGATTTTTATGCCAATTTTTTCAAATATGCGTTTCCATATTTGAATTTCCACAAAAAAGCAGCCCCATAGCATAGCTACCGAGCTGCCTTAGCGATTTTTGTCGCACTCTGTTAAAACCTGCTCCAAAAATCAGCTTTGACTGCGTTTCAGAAAAATCCGTAAATCCCAAAGTACGGGCTTTACGTTCATTTTCTTCCAACGGTTCAAAGCTTAGCGATTTTTGTCGCACTCTATTATTTATTTGCTTTGGCTACGTGATGCGAAGTATTCGATGTTGATACGGCGAAGACGTGACCATTCGGCTGGTTTGCCGGAAATAATGAGGTCTGTGTTCAAAAGGTCATCAATGTTTTGACAATCTAACACCATCATCAATAAACGTAATTGTTCATCGTATTCCTCAACCATTTTAATCGTTGCGGGCACGCCTTTAGTCAAGACACCATGCAAGAATTGCACGGACATACCGACTGCAGAAGCACCTAAGGCTAATGATTTTAGTATATGCATCGGATTTTTCACACCACCGGATGCTAGAATTGTTGTTTGATTCATCAAAGGTTGGGCTTCAAGTAGGGAAATAGCTGTTGATTGACCCCAGTCAGTCATATAGGCAAATTCTTTGTTCTCTCGGCGTGCATTTTCGATGTCGGCGAAATTGGTACCACCCGTACCTGAAACGTCAATCGTACGTACTCCAAGCGATTGCAAGTGGTGCATGGTTTGGTAAGACATACCGAAACCAGTTTCCTTCACCATCACTGGAATATCTAGACCTTCAACAATGGACACGATGTTATCTTCCAACTTGCGAAAATCACGGTCACCTTCAGGCATGACAATCTCTTGGGGTGTATTTAAGTGAATTTGAAAAGCATCAGCTTCAAGCAAATCAACCGCACGTTTGGCATCTTCTAAGGTTTTGTCCGCACCAAGGTTGGCCATAATAAAACCATTAGGATTGACGTCACGAATTACGGTATATGAATCCGCTACGCTTGGATCCTTTAAAGCTGCAGAAACTGAGCCGGGTGCCATTGGTAAATGCGTTTCACGCGCCACTTCAGCAAGCATGGCATTAATTTTTTTGGTCCAAGCTGACCCACCAGACATGGCATTAATATAGAAGGGGCGATCAAACTTCCGGTCAAAAATAGTGGTTGAAAGGTCAATGCTATTGAATTCTTGATGAGATAACGACGGGTGCACGAAGCGAATGGATTCGAAATCGGTCTCCTTTTCGCTATACTGCATAATCGCGTTATGCACATGGGCATCTTTACGGTTCATATGATTACTCCTTATGTGTTCGTTCCCAGAAAGCAAATGGTAGGACGACAAGGGCGTTGTTGCGCCAGATGGCTTGCACTTGGTCGGCACTTGCTGGGCTGTTCGAAATGGCGTAGGCACAGTCACCTGCGCCTGCACCAGAAATTTTGGCTACTGAATGATCTTGCGTCACCAAGCTAATGGCTTTTTTGAAACTCTTCGTTAAATAAGGTTTATCTAAAGCGCGGGTATAATGCAAAATCGTGTCATAGTTATCGCTAATGGCTGATTTAAATAATTTCCAGTCATTCATTTGAATGGCAGCTTTGGCCATCAAGACTTGAAGTTTTGCATATTGTTTAAAGGTTTTCAAGATTTCAGCTAGTTCCGTTTCAGGGACATGTTCAGGAATTAATTTCAGCAATTCCTCCGTTGATGCTTTTTCCTTAGTCCAAACCACAGATAGGGTCCAGTCAGGGTCAATTGGTAATGGTTCAATCATTAAATCAGGCCAAATATTTTCCAACAAGGCTACAATGTCAGCACCTGTTTCTTTGGCCTGTGCATCAAACCAATCGCGGTCGAAGTTTTGATAATAAATAACCCCAGTATGTGCTGAAGCTGCAACGTCTCCTAAAGAACCCATCATACCTAAACGATATTGGGTGATAGCGACTAATTTATAGACTTGATAAACCCGTTGCGATTCCGTTAAATCCTTATACAAATCATATTGCGTCATTAAAGCTGAAACGAGGGCAACTGAAACCGCACCAGATGAGCCTAAGCCATACTTGGTACCATCAGCCGCATCTAGTTCAGATTTAATTTCAATATCAAATAGTGGGGGATTAGACGCAGAAAAAATGCCGCGCTCAATCGCCAACAAATTCACCGTTTGAATTGCTTGCCACAATAATGGAAATTCTTCCGCAGCCGCATCTTCACTTACCACACGTCCATCATGGTCATAATGCCAATTAATCGCGTGATCCGCTTGATTTGTCGTTAAATGTCCGACATTACCTTCAACAGGGCGTAATGATAGGTGTAAAAAGGCATCCACTGTTGTAATAATGGCCGCTTGACCCGAATGCACAACAGCATATTCACCCGCTAAAAACAATTTACCAGGGACAGATACGGTTACCGTATTGTCGCTATGATTATTTACTTCACTTTGCGCTTGTGCCATACGATCACTCCCATCTGTCTAACTGCTGAATACCTGGTCCCGGTGTCGTTTTGATAAATTGCATGTCTTCAAATTGATTTGCCAAGAATGCTTCCACTTGGTTCATTTGGCTTGCACGACAAAGGACTTTGACATTCGGTCCTGCATCAATTGTATAGTAAGCCGGGATACCGGATGCACGTAAATCTTGCACCGCTTGAATGGCTTTGATTGTTGCCGGTTCAAAATAGGTAAATGATGGATCAGCTGCCATAGTTGTTGCATGCATACGCATGGCATTGGCTTCCGCTATTTCACCTAGTAAAATAAAGTCTTGTGCTTCAATCGCATCCTTAATACGTGCCAAATCAATTTTATTTTGACGTACCCATTCTGGATAAAAAGGCGATGTCTTCAAAGTATGTGCCATTCCTTTACGAGATGACACACGTTTTTCCTTGGTATTGATGGTCATGATCACCATCCCAATATCCCAGGTTGCATCATCAATTTTGACAGCCATAGAGTTCTCACTCTTCGTTCCTTTTTGCCATTCGACAAAACCACCAAAAATCGAGCGCGTTGCTGAACCTGAACCTCGACGGGCATAGGTTGACAATTCTTGGTCAGAAATATGGTTTAGTTGCAAAGCTTGGCGACTAGCCGCTGCTAAAGCCGAAAAAGCTGAAGATGATGAGGCTAACCCAGCAGCTGTTGGTACATGGTTAATACTTTCAACGCGTGCTTTAAAATCTACATCAGCTTCAGTTCGGAACAAGTCCAAAAATTTTGAAATTTTTGCTACTTCTTCGGCGCTTTTTTCTTCGCCATTTAAGGCAAAAGAATCAGCCTCGTAATCACTAGAAAATGTTACCCGCGTATCGGTATAAAGGGCATTTAAAGTCAGTGATAAACTTGATGTTGTCGGAATAAATAAATCTGCATCCGCTTTTCCCCAATATTTGATTAAGGCTATATTTGTGTGCGCACGATAGGCGCCTTGATATTCTGTCATCGTGACTCTCCTTAAAAATATTCTTACAAGTATTATAACTGATTTCGCACAATTTCGCTTACAGACAAGCCAAATTAGACACTTTCACTGCGAAATGGTACAACCCAAGTCGCAACCGCTAAATTTTCTTGCTGTAATTCATGCGCTAATCGGTCTGCATCCGCTTGGTTTTGGCAAATGGCAAAATAACAACCACCGCGTCCACCACCAGTTAATTTGGCCGCGCCCGCTCCATGGGCTTCCGCGTAAGCGACCCCAGCTTCCAGCTCCGGACTCGATACTTGCAAGGCACGTAATTCTTTATGCGCTACCTTAAAAGTCTCAGAAATCCCTTGATAGCCTGCTTCTGATGCTAAAAAGGCATCGTCACGTCCAAGCATGGCAATCAATTGTTCAGCAGCTTGGCCTAGTCGACCTAGGGCATCTGATACCGCTTGACGGCGAGTGATAAATGGTGAATTTAGGGCATTGCCGATATAGGTTACGGCGTCTTTTGTGTTGCCGTGTATGCCAGTGTCAGCTACAACAAGACAGTAAGGTGTGGCGAAGCGGCTTGGTTGGATAGGCTTGTTCTTTTGATAGATTAAAGGCAAACCTAAGCCAGCAACGCGTGCATCCAAACCTGAAGGATTGCCGTGGCTGATTTTTTCGGATAAATCGACGTATTTTAATAGTAATTCGTCGTCTAAGGGTAAGTCATAATAATTGTAGAAAGCCCGCACCAAGGCTGTTGCCATGGCCGCTGAGGACCCCATACCACGTTCTGCAGGGATAGAAGAGTGGATATGGATATGCCAGTGACTTTGGTCTTGTTGCATTAAGTCTGCGCGCAATTGATCGTATACAGCAAGTAAATTTTGCAAGTCATTTGGTGCTTGGTGGAGTGGTCCTTCATATAAATCACTCTCTAAATAAGCATTACCTTTCGTTTGTTGAACGGTAACGGTCATTTCTACCGCACGAAAGGGTAGCGCTACTGAAGGGTAGCCATGCACAACCGCATGTTCCCCGATAATAATTATTTTCCCGTTGGCTGTGCCAGTCGCTTTCTTCATTCAAACGTCACTCCTATTCCATACTATTATAAACAATAAAGTGCCTAGAATCAGCCTAGATTGCGATTTATGGACAAATTTAGCAAATTATTAAGAGTAATCTAGTAAAATCCGAACAATATTTTGATTTTTACAAAAAAATCCTAGTAATCACAAATATTCTTTGTTAGAATAGATTAGAAATTCGAAAAAGGAAGTGAAAACATGAGTGTCCAACAATCAATGCAAGATATCGAAAAGATCATTGTACTTGATTACGGTAGTCAATATAACCAATTGATTACAAGACGTATTCGTGAACTAGGCGTGTATTCAGAACTGTTGTCTCATAGATTAACTGCAGAAGAAATCATGGCTAAAGGTAACGTGAAAGGTATCATCTTATCTGGTGGACCTATGTCTGTATATGCAGACGGCGCATTCTCTATTGATGACGCAGTATTTGAATTAGGCATTCCTGTTTTAGGTATTTGCTACGGTATGCAACTAATGACCTTCAAAAATGGTGGGGTCGTTGCGCGTTCAGATAAACGTGAATATGGTCAACAACCATTAATTATCGATAAAACAGGATCACCAATTTTTGCTGGTTTAGAAAAAGAAGAAATGGTCTTAATGAGCCATTCTGACCGTATCGAAGAAATTCCTGAAGGTTTCCAAGTAACTGCTCACGGCGAAAACAGTCCAGTTGCAGCCTTTGAAAACCCAGAAAAACGCTTCTATGGTTTCCAATTCCATCCAGAAGTTCGTGCTTCAGTGCATGGTACTGATATGTTACGTAACTTTGTATTTGATATCTGTGGTGCCAGCGGTTCATGGACTATGGCTGACTTCATTGATATTAAAATCAAAGAAATCCGTCAATTAGTTGGCGACGGTAAAGTATTATTAGGCCTTTCTGGTGGGGTAGACTCATCAGTTGTTGGTGTTTTATTACAAAAAGCCATCGGTGACCAATTAACATGTATCTTCGTTGATCATGGTTTATTACGTAAAAATGAAGCAGAACAAGTAATGGACACATTAGGCGGTAAATTTGGTTTAAACATCATCAAAGTAGATGCACAAGATCGCTTCCTAGACAAATTAGCTGGTGTTTCTGACCCAGAGAAAAAACGTAAAATCATCGGTAACGAATTCGTTTACGTATTCGATGACGAAGCACAAAAAATCAAAGACGTTGATTATTTAGCACAAGGTACTTTATATACAGATGTGATTGAATCTGGTACTGAAACAGCGCAAACAATCAAATCTCACCATAACGTTGGTGGACTTCCTGAAGACATGACTTTCTCACTAATTGAACCTTTAAATACCTTATTTAAAGATGAAGTTCGTGCAGTAGGTACAGAATTAGGTATGCCTCATGATATTGTTTGGCGCCAACCATTCCCAGGTCCTGGTTTAGCTATCCGTATCATCGGCGAAGTAACACCTGAAAAACTTGAAATCGTCCGCGAATCTGATGCCATCTTACGCGAAGAAATCGCTAAGAACGGCCTTGAAGGCGACATTTGGCAATACTTCACTGTATTACCTGGTTTCAAATCAGTAGGTGTTATGGGTGACGAACGTACTTATGATTACACAATCGGTATCCGTGCCGTAACATCAATCGATGGTATGACATCTGAATGGGCACGTATCCCTTACGACGTATTAGACGTAATCTCTAAACGTATCGTAAACGAATGTAGCCACATCAACCGCGTCGTCTTAGATATTACCTCTAAGCCACCTGCGACTATTGAATGGGAATAAAATTGAAAGACCTAGAACCCTTTGTTTAAAAGGATTCTAGGTCTTTTTGAGGTATATTGAAGAATAGTGAATGCAAATTTGTCGTAAGTGTAAGATGCTATTCGGAATGTGAAAAATTCAAGTTACAATAAAATTGATCAAACGCCAAGTTTTGATTTTAATGCTTCGGTTAATGTTTGTGGAAATTGATATTTTCTTCTTGAGCTATATTACTAAGCCATTCAGGTATAATAACTTTTTTTGATTTGTTATAGAATGTTATTTCCGGCGATTTGCCGTAAGATCAATACTAATTAGCGCGACGGTGGTGTCAGGAAAAGAAGTTTGTACTGATTCCACTGAGCTAGGTTTAGGTAATTCTGTTTTATCTTCTAAAGCCAATTCTAAAACCTCTAAAGCCATATCGTACGCTTCTTCCATAGTTTCACCTTGAGTCATAGCTTCTGGGATATCAGGAAATGAAACTAAGAAATACTTTCCATCTTTTTCAAAAGTTGCTGGATAAATTAACATCATTACCAAATCCTTTCAAATTACTGTGATAGAAGAATTTTGATATAAAAGAGTCTATTTTAGACCTGCTTGCTACAAAATTTTTGTTCAAGACCAACACCTAAGTCATTTTTGTGTAAGGAAACAAATGTAGTTACATTCGTTTTTAGCTTATACATTTTTGGTAATTTCAATTCTATATCCATATTATAGGTATAGCAGCACTGAATTCAATAATATCCCAAGCAATTTGTTTTAAATTTATTTGATTTTATCAAATAAGACCATATATGATAGGTTGTAGAGAATAATAAATCGTGGATAATTTTAATAGACTAATCAGTTATAGGAGAAGCAGATGGGTACTGACATAAAATTAAGTAGATTAGAAGAAGTCAATATTAGAGAATTATGGGTACATGAACAGTATGATTTTTCCAGTTGGTTATCACAAGAAGAAAATATTGATTTACTGAATGAAACGATCGGGTTAACACTTACTGATATTGATAAAGAGGTGTATGTCGGGTCTTATCGTTGTGATTTGGTGGCGGTTGATGAAACTACGGGTGTTAAAGTGATTATTGAAAACCAGCTAGAAACTACCAATCATGATCGTTTAGGTAAAATCATTACATATGCTTCAGGATTAGATGCTGATGTAATTGTTTGGATTGTTAAAGAAGCAAGAGAAGAACATAAAAGTGCAATTGAATGGCTCAATAATAACATGGTAAAAGAAATATCCTTTTTCCTACTAGAAATTAAGGCATTTAAAATTGATGACTCTTTGCCCGCACCGATGTTTAAAGTTGTTGAAAAACCAAATGATTTCATAAAGAGTACTAAAAGTAATAAGGAAAGTGAGTTATCTAAAACAGAGTCAGAAAGATTAAATTTCTGGACAGAGTTTAATCGCGTTTTAGTAGAAAATGGTAAACCTTTCAATCCTCGAAAAGCTACAACGGATCATTGGTATGATGTCGCTGTAGGAACTAGTGAAGCTCATCTTAGTATTACGTTAGTAAATAAAAATGGTTCAATTGGCGTTGAACTGTATATCAGTGACAATAAGGAATTATTTGATGAATTACTATCTCATAAAGATGAAATTGAATCAAAATTAGGATTAAAACTAATCTGGCAACGTTTGGATGGCAAAAAAGTTTCTCGAATTAAATCTTATATTTCAGGATTAAATTTTAATAAACAGGGAAATTATCCTGAGCTAATGGATGAAACAATTAAAAGAGTTGTAAAAATGAGATCCGTTTTTAAAGGATATATCTAATCGAAAAGACCTAGAAGCCTTTATTTAAAAGGCTTCTAGGTCTTTTTTGTATAATCTTAGAAAATCTGTATAGATTAAAAATATAGGTTGTACATTAAAAATGTCATCAATATAAATTACTTAAACTTATTCATGAACTCATCGTATTCTTTAGGATTTTTCTTTTGGGCATATATAAGAATCAGGTAGAAGAAGACGAAACTAATTGCTGCCGCGATTAAAGAACCAACAAATCCATTATTTCTAATGAATACAAATGCGAAAACAATAACTGCAGCTAGGGCACAGAACTTAATTTTAGGTGTCATCATTAATTCCTTTCTATTATGTACATGCTTTATCAACTAATCTAAATAACTTATAAATTAATTTCCTAAATTCATTATAGCAAACAATATATTTTAAGTTAAGTATATATATAGAAAAAACCCGGAATTTTCATATGAAATTTCCAGGCTTTCTTAATTTGTATGATCAAATTTGTAGCGTTAGAGACATGAATTAGTTATTGTCGTCACTGTCGTCGTCTGAGCCGTCGTCAGCATCGTCATCGCCGGATGCATCATCTGCGTCATCGTCACTAGTGTCATCGCTATCGTCATCAGTGCTTGAGGCTGATGAACTTACTTCGGAGCTTGTTGATTCTTCAGAAACCTGTTCTGATACTGGGGCACTTGATTGTTCTTCTTCAGTAGTGCTGGTGTTGCCACAGGCTGCTAAAGCAAAAATAGAAGCTATTAATAAAAGTGTCTTTTTCATAGAATCCTCCTTTGTATACACTTTATGTTATATGAAGGTCTCGAAAAATTCAAACTATATGGTAATGAAAGGGCTTAATATTTTTTTGAATCAATCATAAAATGTATAAAAAATAGTGCGAATGCTATACTAGAAACAATTATTGATGATGCGAGGAGTTAAACAAATGCAACTAATCGCCAAATATTTTGATCAATTAACCACCAGTGAATTATAAGAAATCCTACGCGTACGGTCTGAGATTTTTGTCGTGGAGCAAAACTGTGTCTATCAAGACATCGACGGCAAAGACCAGGAAAGTATCCATATCTTTATTGAGGAAAAAGGGCAAATATTAGCTTATCTAAGAGCCTTCAAAAAAACAGATGGAATGGTCCAAATGGGACGTGTCTTAACTCGTCAACACGGGCAAGGATTAGGTGGACGATTACTACAAGATGGCATACATATCATTAAAGAACAAATGCATCCCAGCAAAATCTATATTGAAGCCCAAACCTCTGCCATTGGTTTTTACGAGCGTGAGGGTTTCCTTGTTTCATCAGAAGAATTTATGGAGGATGGTATTCCTCATGTTGAAATGATGTTGCATTTTTAACAAATATTAAGAAAATTTTCATTTAGTCCTTGTCAAAAATATAAAAATAGTTTATCCTTATATTTGAAAAGGCTTACATGTTCATTGGATTGTTACTGTTAAATCAGGCAAAACCTAGACTATATACTTCAGGACTTAGTGTCACTGTCGGTATGGTCTGGGTTTTTTTGTTTATAAAGAGAGGGTGCATATCAATAGAATAAGCATAGATCCTAAATATTTTAAGGAGGTCAGTGTTGAAAATTCTTAAAGTTTTAAATAATAGTGCCGTACAAGCATTAGATGATAATAGTGATGAAGTGATCATTATTGGTAAGGGCGTAGGTTTCCAAAAACAGGTAGGAGATAAGGTAGATTTAGCAAAGGCAGAAAAGACATTTATTCTTCCTGAACAGAATTACCCCATCTCAAATCTATTTGAGAAATTATCTTCTGCTGAAATACAAGTCGTCAATAAAATTATTGCCTATGCGGAAGATGAACTAGGCGAAACCTACTCAGCAAATTTATTTGTGACATTAGCGGATCATATTCAATTTGCAATTGAAAGATATGAACGCAATGAAATTATCGGTAATTCGCTAGCATGGAATTTGAAAAGACTCTACAAACGAGAGTATCGCGTCGGTCAAAGAGCTGTGCAAATGATTGAAGATGATTTAGATATGCAAATGGATGATTCAGAAGCGGCTTCAATCGCATTGCATTTGATTAATGCAAGTAAACAAGCTAGCGATATTGGGGAAACCTTCCGCATCACGCAGATTATTGAAGATATTTTACATATCGTAGAGTTACATTTCGGCCAAAAATTTGATGAAGATTCTATCTTTTTCTCACGTTTCGTTACGCATTTACAATTTTTCGGTGAGAGGGTGGTCAGCAATGCTGCATATAAGGGCAAGAATGATGATTTCTTATTTGAGCAAGTGCAACGTTCTTACCCTGAGGCATTTAAGGCAAGTGCAAAAGTAAGTGATTTTATCCAAGATAATATCATTATGCGATTGGTAAAGAAGAGCAAGTTTATCTAACCATTCATATTGAACGTTTAACGCAAGGTGAATAATGATTCATTAATAGGGTTTTAAATGAAGGAGGAGCATTATGGCAAAAATTTCGTATGAACAATTGAGTAAAGACATTATCAAAAATGTTGGGGGCGAAGAGAACGTTGCTGGATTACGTCACTGTGTCACTCGTTTACGTTTTAATTTAAAAGACGAATCGAAAGCAAATGATGATGTGATTAAGAATCTAGATGGTGTTGTAACTGTGGTGAAGGCTTCAGGTCAATATCAAGTCGTGATTGGTGAGCAAGTAGCCGATGTGTATCAAGAAATTATGAATCAAACGAATTTAGATGGATCTCAACCGGATGATTCGCAACAAGAAGATCACAGAAGTCTACTAGATAAATTCATTGATTTCATTTCAGGTGTTTTCCAACCCTTCCTAATGGCACTCGCTGCTACAGGTATGATTAAAGGTTTGGTTGCCTTACTTGGTGCATTTGGCTTAAAAGCTGATAATTCAGGTTTAGTATTTATTTTAAATGCAGCTGGTGATGGTTTCTTCCAATTCTTACCAATTATGGTTGGATTAACTGCAGCCAGTAAATTTAAAATGAACGAATTTACCGCTTTAGCAATTGTTGTTGGTTTCCTACACCCATCAATTCGTGAAATCACGACAGGTGAAGTTCAACAAGTACTGTTTGAAGGAACAGCATTCCAATTGGATTCTTTCTTTAATGTGTTAGGTATTCCTGCCTTACTACCTGGTGGTGGCTACTACTCATCCATTATTCCAATCATCGCTTCCGTATGGTTTGGTTCTAAGGTTGAAAAATGAGTGAAATCTTGGATGCCAAAATTGGTATCCTCATTCTTAACACCATTCTTGACTGTGTTAATTTCTTTCCCAATTTCAATTATGGTTATTGGACCAATCGCCAATGTACTTGCTGATTTAGTAGGATTAGGATTTACATCAATCAACAACTTCTCTCCAGTCTTATCTGCAATCGTATTAGCAGTTGCATGGCAAATTTTAGTAATCTTTGGATTACACTGGGGTATTATCCCAATCTCATACTTATTATTAGCCGAAACAGGTGTGAATACACTTGGCCCAGCAATGCAAATTTCAACATTCGGTGTATTAGGTGTGCTATTAGCATTAATCGTTAAAGCCAAAGAAACGAAAGTAAAACAAATTGCCATCCCATCTGCATTATCAGTAACATTCGGGGTTTCAGAACCTGCAATCTATGGTTTAATGTTACCGTTACGTCGTCCATTCATCTATGCCTTAATCGGTAATGCGGTTGGTGGTGCATGGTTAGGTTTAAATAATGTAGTCTCTTATCGTACAGGTGGTTTGGGTATCTTCTCAGTATTCAATACCATTACGCCTGAAGGTGAATTTGGTAGTGCCTTCTGGAATAGTATTATTGCCTACTTAATCGCAGTGGTTGTTGCTTTCACAGTACAAATGTTTATGCCAGTACCACTATTAAATAAAGAAGGTAACGAAGAAAAAGCCACTGAAGAAAAAACAACAGAAACAGTTGTTGCAGACTCAGGCTTAGTTGATGAGGGTGCAAACGAAGAAATCGTTGCAAGCCCAGTTACAGGGTCAGTAATGCCATTATCAGAGGCAGCTGATGAAGTATTTGCATCAGGTGTAATGGGTAAAGGAATTGTTATTGACCCAAAAATTGGTGTGGTAAAAGCACCAGCTAATGGTACAGTTGCTTCAATTTTTGAAACTGGTCATGCAATTGGCATCAAAACGGACATGGGTGCAGAAATTTTGATCCATATCGGAATTGATACTGTTGAATTAGATGGTAAAGGATTTACCAAGTTAGTCGCAAAAGGTGATAAAGTATTAGCCGGCCAAGAATTAATTCAATTTGATATTGAAGCAATTAAAGCTGCTGGATATGAAACATTAGTACTTGTCGTTGTCTTAAACTCAAAAGAATATACAGATGTATTGTTGACTGACGCAAAAACAGTAAATACCGGAGATTATTTATTTACAACTTTAAAATAGAAATTTCATGAACAAAGCGAGTAGCCTTAAACAGGTTGCTCGTTTTTTTCTGTGACTATAAAAAAAGAACAAGCTCCTGAATAGGAAACTTGTTCTTTTTAACACTAACACGATTTCTCAAATGATGATTAAACGATTGTTGCACCACCGTCAACGACATATTCAGAGCCGGACACATAACTTGCGTCATCTGATGCCAAGAATAATACAACTTGAGCAATTTCAGCTGGTTCAGAAATACGACGTAAAGGAATCATTTGCGTAATATCTTTAAATCCTTCGTCATTTTCAAATGAAGCAGCAGTCATTTTTGTATTGATTGCACCAGGGTGAACAGAGTTGGCACGAATACCAAATTGGCCATAAGCTGCAGCGACGCTCTTAGTCATAGAACGGATACCACCTTTAGTAGAAGTATAAGCAAATGGTCCACCAGTACCGATAATTGCAGCAATTGAAGAAATATTTACGATAGAACCTGTGTTATGTTCACGCATGATTGGTAAAACTTGTTTCATACCAAGGTAGACACTCTTCAAGTTTACATTCATCACACGTTCCCATTCATCTTCTTCAACTGTTTCTGCAGTACTTAACGCACTCTTGTCTGCAATACCTGCATTGTTGACTAGAATATCAACAGTACCGAATTTAGCAACGGCTTGATCAACTACATTTTTCCAGTCATCCGCTGAAGCAACATTATGTTTCACGGCGATTGCTTCGCCTCCAGCTTCATTTATTTCTTTGACAACTGCTTCCAAATGGTCAGTTACAAGGTCTGTTGCAACAACTTTTGCGCCTTCTTTAGCAAAAAGTTTAATTGTTTCTGACCCTAAACCGCCACCAGCACCAGTAATAATTGCAACTTTATTTTCTAATCTCATTTTAAAATCTCCTTTAGTAAATTCCTTTAATGTTAAGACAACTTACTAACTAAACTAACTAACAAATATATTATATAATGATATTGAATATAAAGATATTTGGTTTTTTTTGACCATACTTAAATAAAATTAAAGTATAGGAGTTGTCTCATTGAATATAGAACAATTAGCAAATATTGTAGAAGTAGCAAAAACAAAATCATTTACCAAGGCAGCTAATCATCGGAATGTTACGCTACCTACATTAAGTTTATCGGTATCTAATTTGGAAAAAGAATTTGAAATCAAAATTTTTCACCGGTCTCACTCAGAGACAGTACCAACAAAAGAGGGTTTGGTTATAATTGAAATTGCCAAAGAAATTATAGAAAAAATTGAAAATCTCAACGAGAGTGTCCAAATACTAAAAGATGATTTGAATGGCACTATTCGCTTGGCATCATTACCAGGTTTTATGTCACTCATCATGGATAGTGTAGCCAATTTAAATGGCGATTATCCGAGTATTCAACTAAATTTATTTGAAGGTAATTCCAACCAAATATATGACCAAATACGTAATCAAGAATCTGACTTTGCCATCATCGCTTTTAACGATCAGGAAATTCGTGCTAACAAGGAGCTCATTTTTGAAAAAATTGTGGCAGGAAAAATGGTTATCGTTGTGAACAAACAGTCACCGTTAGCAAATAGAGAAGCTGTTACATTGGCAGATATCCAAAATGAACCAATAGCTATGCATGATGATGTGAAACTAAAAGAAATTTTTTCAGAGTATGAACAAATGAACATCACTTTATTAACGAATAATGTTGATTCCATCCGCAAAACCTTAGTGAATAATACGGCTATTACCATTGGTCTCGATTACAGCTTTAAAACGGATCCTTTTTTCTATGAAAGCAAGGATTTGGTGTTGGTAGACTTAATTAAGCCTCATCAAGTGCAAAATTACATCGGTATTGCACGTTTAAAAAATGCGCGTTTTAGTGAAATGGATCGCATTGCTGTTAATTATATGAAAGAAGCATTTCAAAAATGCTTGGCAGCGAATTCGTAATTTTTCATGAAAATAAAACACAATCTGTTTCAGGAAACCTCCTTTTTTGGTATAGTTGAAATTGCGGTAATTTTTACCAAAAGGAACAACAATTATAAGGAGGAGTATTGTGGCAAAAATAATATACTCAGATTTAAGTAAAGACATCATCGAAAATATCGGTGGTGAAGAAAACGTTCAAGACTTGCGTCATTGTACGACGAGACTTCGTTTTCACCTTAAAGATGAGAACAAAGCCAATGATGAAGCCATCAAAAATTTGGATGGCGTCGTAACAGTCGTAAAAGCATCAGGTCAGTATCAAGTGGTTATCGGTGAACAAGTAGGGGAAGTGTACCAAGAAATCATCAAGCAAACCGATATTGATGAAGATGGCGTTAGTGTTGCTGATCAAACAGAGGTTGATGGCAATAATGACGGTAAAAAACAAAACTTGGTGGATCGTTTCATCGATTTCATTTCAAGTATTTTCCAACCATTCTTATTTGCTTTAACCGCAACAGGGATGATTAAAGGTGTCGTAGCCTTATTTGGTGCCTTTGGTTTAACGACTGACAACTCAGGTCTAGTCTTCGTCTTAAACGCAGCAGGGGATGCCTTTTTCCAATTCTTACCAGTTATGGTTGGGATTACAGCAGCACGTAAATTCAAAATCAACGAGTTTGCAGCACTTGCTATCGTAGTTGGCTTCTTGCATCCATCAATTCGCGATATCGCAACAGGAGACGTGCAACAAGTCCTATTCCAAGGTACAGCGTTTCAATTAGATTCGTACTTTAACGTATTGGGGATTCCAGTATTGTTACCAGGTGGTGGCTATTATTCATCAATTATTCCAATCATCGCATCCGTATGGTTCGGTTCTAAAGTTGAAAAATGGGTGAAATCTTGGATGCCGAAACTTGTATCGTCATTCCTAACACCATTCTTGACCATTATGATTGCTTTTCCAATTGCCTTACTAGTCATCGGACCAGTAACCAACTTCCTATCTGACTTAGTGGGTCTAGGATTTACAACGATTAATACTGTTTCACCAGTCCTAGCAGCAATCGTCTTAGCCGTAACATGGCAAATCTTGGTAATCTTCGGTTTACACTGGGGTATTTTACCAATCATGTTCGTCCTTTTAGCAGAAACAGGCGTGAACTCAATTAGTCCATCAACGCAATTATCAACTTTCGGTCTTTTAGGTGTGTTACTAGCCCTAAGCATCAAAGCGAAAGAATTGAAAGTCAAACAATTGGCTATCCCATCAGCCTTATCAGCCTTCTTCGGGGTATCCGAACCAGGTGTATACGGTTTGATGTTGCCATTACGTCGTCCATTCATCTATGCCTTAATCGGTAACGCAATCGGTGGTATCTGGATTGGATTGCATCAAGTGGTCTTCTACCGACTAGGTGGACTAGGTGTATTCTCAGTCTTCAACGCTATTTCACCGGAAGGCGAGCTAGGTAGCGACTTCTGGAATACCATTATCGCTTACACAATCGCAGTTGTTGTAGCATTCTCAATTCAAATGTTTATGCCAATTCCAGCGCTTGAAAAAAATACGGCTGCAACTAAAGTAGATGGTTCTGACACAAAAGTTAACGGCACACAAAACACAGCCAAAGTATCTGCAACACAAGAAATCGTGGCTAGCCCACTTGCAGGTTCAATCCTGCCATTATCTGAAACACCGGATGCCGTCTTTGCTTCAGGCGCAATGGGCCAAGGTGTCGCAATCAATCCAAGCGAAGGTATCGTCAAAGCACCAGCAAACGGAGAAGTGGTATCCATTTTCCCAACAGGTCATGCAGTCGGTATTAAAACCGATTTAGGCGCTGAAATCTTGATCCATATCGGATTAGATACCGTCAACATGAACGGTAAAGGTTTTACCAAATTAGTCCAAGCAGGCGACCAAATCGTTGCTGGCCAAGCCTTAATCGAATTTGACATCGAAGCAATCAAAGCAGCAGGTCTAAACCCAATCGTACCCGTAGTTGTCACAAACAGTAACGAATACAGTAAGATTGACATCACAGACCAAACAGACATCAAAACAGGCGATTACTTATTCACTGCAGTGAAGTAATCCTATAATGCAAAACGAGCAACCAATTTCGAAAGAAAAAGGTTGCTCGTTTTTTTTAATATAGTTGGAAAAAATGATAAAATAGCATTATCATTATCATGTAAGCGTTTAACGTAGTTATGATTTTTTATTAGAAGGGGTGTTTTTTTTGAAACGACAAAAGATTGAAGGTGTTTTATTTGATCTAGACGGAACTCTTGTAAATTCTGAGTATGGGTATTATTTAAGTTGGTTAGAAGCTTTTAAAAAGGAAAACATTAAAATTGATTCGAAGGAAGTCCAAAGTTGGTCCGGATTGAGCGCAGATGAGACGGCAAAATATATTGCTAAAAAAACTGGAAACTCGGAAATTGTTCCACTATTAAGAAGACATAGAGCCGAGTATTTTGATGAGATGTTGAATCAAGGTAAAATTAAAACTAAGGAAGGTGCTTTTAAATTACTTAGCTTTCTACAAAAAAATAAAAAGAAAGCAGTATTGGCGACGTCAACATACTCTGACAGGGCTCAACCTATCCTAGATTATTTGTCATTAAATCCTTATTTGAATGATAAAGTTTTCGGGAATGAGGTTAAGTATTTAAAGCCTCATCCGGATATATATCTAAAAGCAAGTGAAAAAATAAATTCTGATCCTAAATCTCTAATAGCCATAGAAGACAGTGTGTCAGGAATAAAAGCGGCAAATGCAGCTGGTATCCCAGTGATTTATATTCCTGATAGTAGCTTTCCTAATAGGCCAAAGATAAACAATCTGAATATTTTATATGAAATGTCTTCATTAAATGAGGTACATGATTGGCTTGAAAATAAGATATAGTCCCTTGTAAGAAAACTAGTAAAGTAAAACAGACCCCTCAAATAATGATGAGGGGTCTGTTTTTGGTGTTTTACTATTGACGTGTAATTTTTAATGCCGACCGTATTTCTTCCAGTGATTTAATACTTTCATCTTCATTTTTAAACATAATGATAGTGTATAAAATGTCTAATACGGTTAAATAAAGAATTCTGGATGTTAAACTCTCAGTTCTAAATTTAGATTCATCAGAATAAATAATAAAGGATTGATTAGACAAATCTACTAATTCACTGGAGGGGTTACCAGTAAGTGAAATAATAGGGCACTTGTTTTCTTTGAGTACTTTAGCAATGTTAATGGTTTCATGAGTATCTCCGGTGTGTGAGAAAAGAATGACGCAATCATCTGGGCCTAATTTAGTAGCATAACTAAGCTGAATGTGGTAATCACTAATATAATTACATCTAAATTTTGATCGAATAAATTTATGATAACCATCGAAAGCGACTACAGAAGAACCTCCTTGGCCAAAAAAATGTAGAGATTTACATCCTTCGATTAATTGAACACTTTTTTCAATAGTTTCAGAATTTAACGATTTTAGTAGTTCTTCTAAAGAATTTTGATTTAAGCTAATTATTTTTTGGGCTACCTCTGTTACAGTATCATTCTTGTTTATATCACCAAAAGAAGTTAGTCCTGAGGAGTTCTCTTCAGAATCAATTTTTGAGGCAAGTGTAATTTTAAAATTTTGAAAACCTGAAAATCCTAATTTTAGAACAAAATTAAAAATAGTTGTTTGTGAGACCCCAGATTCAATAGAGAGCTCAGAAATCGTTTTATTAATTATCTCTGTTTGATCAAGAGTTAATAAATATTCAGCAAGTACATTTTCAGAATTGGAAAATAGAGACTTTTTACTTTGTATAGTTTGTTTCAAAAAATTACTCTGCATGATAACTACCTCCATTACATTTAATATAAAAATAATTATACACATTACTAAAGAATAAAAAAAGAAAAATATTTTTTATTGAAAGCGTTTACTAAAAAATAATTTAGTGTTAAGATATAGAAAAAGACAAGGGAGGGTCAACGTTGAAAAGCATAAGTTTAAAAAGGTCTGGTATAAAGGGTGAATATTATGGCAGAACATAAAATTGCAATTGTAAATTCTAGTAGTTTTGGACGGATTTTTGAAGAACATATAAGTGAACTTCAAAAAATTGGTCAGGTTGAGCGATTTGAATTTGATCAAAAAATTCCAGGTAGGGAGTTAGCTGAAGCTTTAAATGGTTACAATATGATTATTGCAAGTGTTACCCCTTTTTTTGATGAAGAGTTTTTCAAATATAAGGATGAACTAAAATTAATATCACGCCATGGGATTGGTTATAACAATGTTGATTTGGAAGCTGCAAAAGCACATAACACATTGGTAACAATTATTCCAGCGCTTGTAGAACGAGAAGCAGTTGCGGAACAAAATATTACAAATTTACTGAATATAATGAGAAGGGTAAATGAATCTTCTGCCGCTGTTCGAAATGACAAATGGAAAAATAGAGCTCAATATATTGGTAATAGTTTGTTTAATAAAACCATTGGGTTAATAGGCATAGGTAATACTGGTTCTTGTATGGCTGAAATTTTGAGACTTGGATTTAGATGTAAGGTTATTGCATATGATCCATATAAGTCTAATTTAGACATTGAAAGATTCGGGGCTGAAAAGGTTTCGCTCGATTACCTGTTAATGAATGCAGATGTAATTTGTTTGGCTGCTAATCTAACAGATGAATCTTTTAATATAATAAATGAAAGCGCTATCTCAAAGATGAAAGACCGAGTATATATTTCAAATTCTGCAAGAGGAGCTCTTGTGAATGAAATGGCACTTGTTAAAGGCTTAAAATCTGGGAAAATTGCAGGTTATGCAACTGATGTTTTAGAGGTTGAACCTGGGGGTAAAAACCACCCTTATTTGCAATTCAATAATGTTATTATTACGCCTCATACAGGTGCTTATACACAAGAATGTTTAAAGGCAATGGGAGACAAATGTGTAGATGATGTAAAAAGAGTCTCAATAAACCAAATGCCGGTGAGAGCAATTCAATCTAAGAGTATGTATGTAACAAATTAAATAATTGAATTAATTATAAAATATTAAGGAGGAAATTTTATGCAAACACTATCAATGACCCAAAGTTTGTTAATTGCTCTTTGGACAGCGGGTATTATGTCACGTTGGATGGGTGGGGGAGCTAGTTTAATGCTTCGTTTCTCACCATTAATGACAGGTCTAGTAGTTGGTGTGGTAATGGGAGACGTTGCAGGTGCAATGACAATTACTGCAGCTTTACAATTGATTTATATGGGTGTGTTCTCACCAGGTGGTTCTATGCCACAAGAACCGTCTATTGCGGCTGCAATTGCTGTTCCGGTTGCTTTATTAGGAAATATGGAGCCTGAAGCTGCTATAGCAGTAGCTGTTCCAGTTGGATTGATGGGTTCATACTTATATCAATTTAGATTCTTCTTGAATACATTCTCTGGTCGTTTAGTAGATAAAGCAGTTGAGGCGTTAGATCATAAAGGTATTACACGATCAGTAATTTGGATTCCTACATTAACTTCATTTTTACTTTTTGTTCCTTTAGTATTTATCTCCCTATACTGGGGCGCTCCCGTAATCGCAGATGTGATCAACCAACTTGAAGGCACCGTATTTGTTCACATTTTAACTGTATTAGGTGGAGGTTTAGCAGCAATTGGTATTGCTACAACAATTTATGTAATTGGCCGAAAAGACCTACTTTTATTCTTTTTCTTAGCATACTTTATGAGTGTAATATTTGCATCATTAGAAATCACAATGGTTACATATGCAATTTTAGGTGCTATCACTGCAGGAATTTATGTTCTATTGAAGAAAAATAGTGCGGCTACCGCCCAATCAAATTCTTCAAATAATAATTTTGATGACGATGACGATGATTTCTAGCGATTGGAGGAAAATGAAATGACAGAACTTTTAAATAATACAAATAAAGTTGAAGAGATTACACAAAAAGATGTAACAAAGGCATATTTACGCTGGCATTTTGCAAATGAAATTCCACATTCATTTGATAGATATTTAGCACCATCATTACTATATGCAATGTCACCAATTTTAAGAAAACTTTATAAAGACGATGATGAGTTAAGAGCTGCGTACAAACGGCAATTATTATTCTTTAACACTCAATTAACATGGGGTGGTGGTGTTATCACAGGGTTAATGTCTTCAATGGAACAGGTACGTGCACACCAAGTAGAAGATAATGAACCTATTACAATGACAGATGATTTAATGTATAACACAAAAGCCGGATTAATGGGTGCACTTGCTGGTATTGGTGATGCAATTGATTCGGGGACAGTACAGTATATCTTTATTGCAATTGCTGTACCTTGGGCTCAACAAGGTAGTGCACTCGGAGCGTTATTCCCGTTCATTTCATTTGCAATCTACCAACTCGTTGTTGGATTATTCTTCTCTAGACAAGCATTTAAAATGGGTCGAAATGCAACAAGTTTAATGGCAGACTCTTCAATTCAAAATGTTATTGAGTTTCTATCAGTATTAGGGTTGTTTATGATGGGGATTTTAGCAGGTAACTATATAAAACTAAGTTCAAGTCTAACATTTGCACTTTCAGGTAAGGAATTCGTTATCCAAGAAATTTTAGATAAGATTGTTCCCGGAATTATTCCGTTGGTGACAGTTATGGGTGTTTATATGTTCTATCAAAAAAATGGCTTGAACGTAATGAAAGCTATGCTATGGCTAACAGGGATTTTAGTAGTGTTAGCAGCAACAGGTATTTTATAGGAAAGAGGTAAATTAATTATGGGAAAAATAAATCTAGCAAGGGTAGATGAAAGATTAATTCATGGTCAAGTAATGATTACTCTGTCACAGAGATCCGGTGTAAACTCAATTTTTGTAGTAGATGATGTTGTTGCAAATGATAAATTCATGAAGGATTTATACAAGAGTGCAGGTAGCCGAACTGGCCAAAAAACAATCGTTATGTCTACAGAAAAAGCAAAATATTACTGGGATGAATTTCATTTCAAAGAATATAGTGCAATTGTTATTTGTAAAACTGTTAATGTAATTTATGAACTAGTTAAATATGGAATTCCTTTAACAGAATTAAATCTTGGTGGTATTGCAAAGAAAAACCCAGATGATAAACAAGTAACTAAATCAGTTTATATGAATATAGAGGACGCTAAAAAATTGAAAGAGTTACGGGATGACTTTGGTGTGGAGAATATTTATTTCCAGGCAACGCCATCTTCAGAAAAAACGTCTTTAACTTCCGTACTTTCAATGTTTAATTTATAAAAGGAGATCTTATGGACTTAACTGAGTATAGGAAAGATTTAATCTTTAGGTATCATAGAATTGCTGGAAAACGACATTCGGATAAAGAAAAAGAAAGATTTATTCGTTCTTTGTTAATTGATTTAGGAAAAAATAATAATGAGGTCCATGTTATTGAAACCAAAAATCAAAACAGCAAAAACGTTATCAGCAGAAATATCTATGTTGGAGATGTTAAAAAAGCAGATCAAATATTCGCAACATATTATGATACTCCTACTGCTCATTTGGGTCCATATTATATTTTTAATAAGGAACTGCAAGAAAAAAATAGTTTATATTTCAATCTATTTGTGGGCTTATTTATAATCGGAGTAGGTTTGTTATTTACAATACTTTATACAGTACCTCAATTAAGTAGTAACTTGATGACTATGTTTGAAATAATTTTGCTAGTCGTATTTTATTTTATTTTCTTTATTTTTTTAAGGAAATTTGCGATGGGGTGGCCGATAAAATCAAACTTAATTAGAAATACTTCTTCAATAATATGGATGCTGGAGAAAATTTCTGAAAACAAGGATAAAACTATAGCCTTTGCATTCTTAGATAACGGAACAACTAATGAACATGGTTTAGCTAGTTTATTGAAATCAGTTAAAGCTAATTCAAAAATTTTTTATTTTGACAGTATTGGTGCTGAAAAAAATTTATATGTAAACAAAAACAATCAAGTTGAAAGTTTTACAAGTCAAAAATTTGATGACTATGGATTATATAAAATTGCACCAGGAATAATATCAAACCATGAATTGATATTAATGAAAAGTGATCTGAAAGAGAATCAATTATCAGAAAATAATTTTAAACAGATTTCAGATTTTTTTAAATAAAGGAGGAGAATTATGTTAGGTATTGTTATTGCTACTCATGGAACTATGAGTGATGGTATAAAGGATGCTGTAAATACGATTATCGGATTTGCTGACTATATTAAGACCGTAAATTTATTGACTGGAAACCCTGTCGATGAATTGGGGGACTTAGTAAAAGAAAATATAGAAGCCGCTGACGAAGGCGATGGTGTTATCGTATTTACCGATTTAATCAGTGCTAGTCCTTATAATCAGTCTATTATTGCAATTAGTCGTTTAAAAGAATTGCAACAGTCCAATATTTATATTATTGGTGGTGTTAATTTACCTATGGTAATTGAAGCAGTGAACCACAGATTCCTTGCTACTGATATTCATGAAACTATTGAAAGCATTACTAACCAAGGGAAAGATAGTATCGGAATTTGGCATAAGTCGAGTGTAGAAAATTCTTTTGAAGATGATGAAGATGAGGATGATTTTTAGGGGGAAATTAATGTGATTAATCTAACTATCAAACCTGGCCCACAATATTATAATTATAGTGAAGGTGCTATTCAGACTATTCCAAAATTATTGAATGAATATCAAGCAAAAAAAGTTTTAATTATACATGGATCAATTTCTTGGGAAAAAGCAAAACCATTTTTTGAAAGCGTTTTAAATGATGGTAATTTTAGATTTCTACTGGAACAATATAATGGAGAATGTTCTTATAATGAAGCTAAAAGAATTTCGAACATTATTATTGATAATGATATTGATTTTGTAATTGGTGTTGGTGGTGGTAAAATCTCCGACTTAACTCTACTTTCTACTTCATATACAATGACGCCTTTCGGTCTCACACCAACATTAGCAAGCAATTGTGCACCCTGGGCTGCACTCTCCGTAATGTATAAGGACAATGGTTTAGCTGAAGGTAATTCTGAACATCAAAATCATAATGCAGCGTTTTTAATTACTGATCCCTATTTGGTAATAGATTCGCCGGAACGTTATTTTATCGCAGGGATTGCCGATACCCTAGTGAAATGGTATGAATCTGATTTAGTAACATCACAAGATGAGATTAAAAATTATCCACTTGTTAAAATGGCTAGATTTGCTGCTAAAATTTGTCAAGATACCATTTTAGAAGAGTCAGAAACGGCAATTAAAGATTTGCGGTCTGGTAACATGAGTGAAGCTTTTTATAGAGTGTCCGAAGTTGTAATTGTGATTTCAGGTTTAGTTGGAGGTTTAGGAGGTAAGTTTGCTCGAAATACTGCAGCTCATACAGTTCATGATGCTCTTTCAGCTGTTTTACCGGGTATTCATCATTATTTACATGGTGAAAAAGTAGCTTACGGTATATTTTATCAATTAGCATTAGAAAATAAATGGGATGAAATTGATCGATTAGTTCCTTTTTATAATAAATTAGGATTACCTCTATCCTTAACAAATATGGGCTTATATCCATTTGAAGAAGCTGATTTAAAAAAAATTGTTACATTAATGAATAAAAAAGAAAAAATCCATATATTGCCCTTGAATATAAATGAAGAAATTTTAGCAAGTGTATATGTAGATTTAGAAAATTATATGAAGAAGTTTAATACAAATAATTGAGGTGAATGATAACATGATGAAATGGACTTTTAGGTGGTATGGTCAAGATGACCCAGTTACTTTAGACAATATAAGACAAATACCTAATATGTATGGGGTTGTTGGTACATTGGTAGGTAAGTTACCTGGGGATGTGTGGCAATTATCTGAAATTGAAGCTTTAAAAAAGGATGTTGAAGCAAAAGGATTAAAACTTGCAGGTATTGAAAGTGTGTCAGTTCATGATGCAATTAAAGCTGGTACTGCTGATCGAGATAAATATATTGATAATTATAAAGAAACTATTCGAAATTTAGGTAAATCAGGTGTTGATGTAATTTGTTATAGTTTTAAACCAATTTTTGGATGGGCAAAAACTAATTTAAATTACGAACTACCTGATGGTTCTATTACACTAGAATATGATGATAAAATTGTTCAACAAATTGAACCTAAACAAATGTACGGTTTAATTTCTGGACAAACGTCAGGATTCCAATTATCTGGGTGGGAGCCTGGCAGGCTTGAAAGATTTAATGAATTAGAAGCTATGTATGAAGGAATCACAGAAGAAAAACTTTTTGACAATTTAAAATATTTCTTGGAAGCAGTTATCCCAGTTTGTGAAGAATATGGGGTAAAAATGGCAATTCACCCCGATGACCCACCATTTGATATGTTTGAATATCCAAGAATCACAAAAAATAAAGCTGACATTTTAAAAATTGTTAATGCAGTAGATTCACCTTGTAATGGTGTAACATTCTGTACAGGGTCATATGGAGCTAATCCGGAAAATGATTTGGTTGATATGATTCATTCATTAAAAGGAAAAATCCATTTTGCACACTTGCGAAATGTGAAGATTTTAGGAGAACGACATTTCTTAGAATCAGCTCATTTGAGTAAAGAAGGATCTTTAGATATGTATGCTATTGTCAAGGCTTTAGATGACATTGGGTTTGATGGAATAGCAAGACCAGACCATGGTAGAACTATTTGGAATGAAATTGCTAGACCTGGATATGGTTTATATGATAGAGCACTGGGATTAAGTTATTTGCAAGGCTTAGAAGAAGCTGTTCATAAATCTAAAAGCTAAAAATTTATTTCTTATAATTTAGAAGGAAATTATTTCCTTTAAAAAACACCTATTGGATTCTTTCCAGTAGGTGTTTTTAGTGATGTATAGATCCAACAGTTATATATTTCGTTAGGTATATATTGTATATAAAAATTTTGACGAGGTTGAAAATGTAATAATTGCTTGTTGTATAGAAAGATTAGCAGGTTAAATGAGAAATTCTTGTAAACTTGTGCTATTGATGAGTATAATTAGAGATGGATGAGAAGCGTAAAGTTTAGTTCTTTACTCTTTCTAAATTCAAATACTATACGAGGTGAATAATATGCCATTTGTACGCATTCAATTAAAAGCAGGAAGAACACCAGAACAAAAAGAAGTCATCGCTAAAGAAATCATCGATGCAATGGATAAACATAACTTCGCAACTAGAGACAGTATCAAAGTGATTTTTGAAGATATGTTACCAGAAAACTTTATTACTGACGCTGATTTAAATAAGGAAAAATAAACTTTCAGCAGATAGCGGAAAATAAGAAGGTGGTTGAAAAATGACAGGTGTATTTGCCCACAGAGGTTACGCTAAATTATTTCCAGAAAATACCATGTTAGCGTTCAAAGAAGCAGCTAAATTCGACATAGATGGAATTGAACTAGATGTTCAATTGACCAAAGACGGCGAAGTTGTCATCTGTCATGATGAAACCATCGACCGAACGTCCAATGGCCAAGGGTTTATCAAGGACATGACCTTAGCTGAACTGAAGCAATATTCTTTTTATGGTAAATTTGAAGGTCAGTATCCAGATAATGAAGATATTCAAATACCAACTTTA
Source organism: Aerococcus agrisoli (assembly GCF_003797145.1). Classification (GTDB taxonomy): domain Bacteria; phylum Bacillota; class Bacilli; order Lactobacillales; family Aerococcaceae; genus Aerococcus; species Aerococcus agrisoli. The sequence goes on from NZ_RKMG01000003.1 coordinate 114,356, forward strand.
GATACATTTTTGCTATGGTTTCTGGATTTTGATTTTGAAGTCAACATTGAACTGAAAACGAATATTTTTCGTTATGAAGGTTTAGTTGAAAAAGTGAATGATCTAGTTCAAGCTTATGGTGTCACTGAACGTGTGATTTTATCATCCTTTCAACACCATACCATGGAAAAAGCGAAAGCCATTAATCCTCAAATCAGAACTGGTTTGTTAACGGATTCTGGTATTTTGCAACCAGGAACTTATACGGCAAAATATGGACATGAATATTACCATCCATTTTTCGCTACATTAGAAGCTGAAGATTTAGCCAATTTAAATGCACATGGCATTGGTGTGAATACATATACAGTAAACCGTCGCCAAGATATGGAAGCCTTATTTGATCAACACATCTTGAATATCATAACAGATGATGTTGCTTTAGGAATTGAAGTGAAAAACGCATATTTATCATAAGAAAAAGAGGTAGGGACAAAAGGCCCTAAAAAAGACGCGAACAATTCGTAGAAGAATTATTCGCGTCTTTCGTTTTTGGAAAGAATGTTTTTGTAATGCATGAAGAGAACCAGTAAAGGACTGGAAGTGTAGTTCCTATGCCGTGAAGAAGGATGAAATCGAGACCTTGGCTCGATTTCAAGTCTGGAGACCTTGGCTCCTAGTTGAGTTCGAAAAAGCAACCCTCTGCCCACTTTAGAATAGTGGGTCTCAGACTTTTGGTGTGGATGAGAAATCATTCACACCT
>NZ_RKMG01000030.1 GCF_003797145.1 Aerococcus agrisoli
ACTTAAATTGTAAATTCGTCATATAAAAATAAGTAGTATGTTCATAAACATAAATTATATCATATATATGATATATCTACAATAGTATGGTTCTCATGAAAAGCTCATACAACATCATTATACATCAATAATAAAATTTTATGAAATGTTTAATTTTATACTTGTCAAAAGACATTTATTGTTCTAATATAAGAAGAAATAAAAACAAAATATGCACTAGGGGAGCTTTTGCTGAGATGTTTCAAAACAGACCCTCATAACTTGATCCAGTTCATGCTGGCGTAAGGAAGTGTTCAATAACCAACTTTTTTGTTGGCGAATGATTTATGTTCATAAATCGATGAATACAATGAGAGGTCGTGTGTATCACTAGTTGATACATGCGATTTTTTATTGATTACTTTCCGAAGTATCTGGTCCTTTAGTGTATATACAAAGGATGGAGAAAATATTATGCGTTCAAAAAGTTTATATGGAAATGTCGAAGCAGCTATTGCAGCTGTAATTGCCTTCTTAATTTCAATGGTGCCCTTACAAATCGGTCCTAGTTTTGGGGTTCAACTAGCACTTGTTGCGATTTATATTGTTGCTTTCCGCCGCGGTGTTCGTGTGGGTGTGATGGCTGGTTTCTTATATGGGTTACTAGAATTGATTACTGGTTTCGGCCAAATTTTATCACCGTTACAAGGTTTCATTGAGTATATTTTTGCCTTTCTTTTCGCGGGTCTTGCTGGTTTATATGCCTTTCAAGCGAAATCAGCGGTAGAGGCGAAAGATAACAAGCAATTATTGTTTGCTATTGGTAAAGGTACATTCATCGCCATTATCACCGAATACTTTATCCATTTCTTAGCAGGTGTTGCTTTCTGGGGCCAATATGCGCCTGAAGGCATGGGACCATGGGTATACTCAGGTATCATGAACTCCGGTTCAGCACTTGTTACATGGATTGCAACCTATGCTGTTGCTTATATATTGATCCGCACCAATAAAAAATTGATTATTGCGGAACAATAAGTTTACTTCACCTCTCAACCTGTTGGTGTGTTTGGTGTAAGTAAATATCAAACATAGCAAGAGGATTTAAGAGACCTTACAAGACCACAAAGATTAGCCATCTTTGTGGTTTTTTATTTATTCCCACCAGTGATACCAGTCAAAACGCCCGTGCTTGCATCCTGAAGTTGAGTTCGAAAAAGCTGTCCCTTGCCCACTTCAGAATAGTTTGCGTCACATTGCATGTGCCACGGCACTATTCTTCCACTGTTTGGGTCTAAGCACTTATTGTCACGTCCTGAAGTTGAGTTCGAGAAAGCTGTCCCTTGACCACGTCAGAATAGTTTGCGTCACATTGCACGTGCCACGGCACTATTCTTCTACTGTTTGGGTCTAAGCACTTCTTGTCACATCCTGAAGTTAAGTTCGGACCTCCAGAACGCCCTGCGCTTCAGATTAGATTGCCGATGACTACCGTCATCGTCTGCACTAATCTTCCATCGGTGGCTTTCTGAGCGTCGGTCCTCACATCCTGATAAAAAAAGAGGACCAAAAGCGCTAGGCTTTTTGGTCCTCTGTGAAACTCATGTTATGAGAAGGGACGATTATTCAGCGTCTGCTTCTTCTTTTTCGTTGATTACTTCTGGTTCAGCAGTTTCAGCTTCTGGATCTACATCTTCAGGTGCTTCATCTGGAGCAGAAACAGTAACAACTACTTCTTCAGGATCAGTAACTAATTCAATACCGTCTGGTAATGATAATTGACCAGCTGTAATTGAGTCACCGATGTTTAAGCCTGTTGCATCAACTTCAACTGTATCTGGTGCAGTTGCTGGGTCAGCAATAACAGTAATTTCCAATAATGTTGTTGAAACAACACCATCTGGATCTGCTAAAGCATCGTCATTAGTGATTACAACTGAAATTGGCATTTCAAGTTTTTCACCTTTTTTGATTGCTTGTAAAGCAATGTTATAAATAACTGGTTTTAAAGAAGATTGTGTAATTTCACGAATATAAACTGTACGTGTTTTACCTTCTACTTCTAAATCGAAAACTGAGTTTAAACCAATTTCACGACGGATTTGTTCAACGTCAGTTACTGACATTGCGATGTTAATTGGGTCTAGGTCACTAGCATATACTGTACCTGGGACTAAGTTTTCGTTACGTAATAATTTTGCTGCTGATGTACCAACAGATTCACGTTTTTGAGCTGTAAATTTCATTCGAATACCTCCTGAGTATTTACGTTTCTTGAGTTTTCTAAATATTAGAAACATGATTCATTATAACATATATATGAACCGAAATCTATTTTAATGCATATAAATTAAAAAATATAATCCTAAATTGTATTGTGAAAGTGAGCTTTCACCGGCACAAGTATGCCATATTTGCTTGGTATATGTTAAAATAGGACAAACAATGTAAAGCGACTATTCATAGGTAAAAGACGAGTCGTCTAGGAGGAATATGATGCAATTCAAAAGTACCCGTAATGCAGATAATATTGTTACAGCTTCACAAGCGATTATTCAAGGCTTGGCCACAGATGGTGGTTTATATGTACCTTCAACATGGCCGGAAATTGAACTTGATTGGGATGTATTGAAAGATTATAGCTACCAAGAAATGGCTTATTTCGTAATGTCTATCTTCTTCGATGATTTTTCTGAAGCTGATTTAAAAGCATGTATCGATGCTGCTTATGATGAAAAATTCGATACTGATGTCATCGCGCCATTAGCCAAAGTTGGCGATGATTATTATTTAGAATTATTCCATGGACCAACGATTGCCTTTAAAGACTTAGCTTTACAAATCTTGCCACACTTAATGAAAAAATCAGCTGAAATGAACAATAATACCAATGAAATTGCAATTTTAACAGCAACTTCAGGGGATACTGGAAAAGCAGCAATGGCTGGTTTCGCTGATGTCCCTGGTACGAAAATCATTGTTTTCTACCCTCAAGGGGGCGTGTCTTCAATTCAAGAAAAACAAATGGTAACACAAAAAGGAGACAATACTTTTGTTGTGGCAATTGAAGGAAACTTTGATGATGCTCAAACAGAAGTAAAAAATCTTTTTAACGATGAGGCTTTACGCGCACAATTAGCAGCTGAAGGTATTCAATTCTCTAGTGCCAACTCAATGAATATCGGTCGTTTAATTCCACAAGTTGTCTATTACTTCTATACATATGCGCAATTGGTGAAATTTGAAGAAATTCAAGCTGGCGACGCTTTGAACTTTGTTGTCCCAACAGGAAACTTCGGTGACATCCTTGCTGGTTATTACGGTAAACGATTAGGCTTACCAGTTGGTAAACTAGTTTGTGCGTCAAATGACAATACTGTTTTATACGACTTCTTTAATACAGGTGTATACGACAAAAATAGACCATTCAAATTAACGATTTCACCATCAATGGATATTCTAGTATCAAGTAACTTTGAACGTATGTTATTCCACGCACTAGGTGACGATACAGATCAATTGGTTGCTTTGATGTCTGATTTAAATACTAAAGGTAGCTATACTTTCCCAGCTAGTGTAAGTGAACACTTTGCGGATTATATCGGTGAATACGCTGATGAAGATGAAACTAAAACTGAAATTAATCGTGTGTTCAGTAATTATGATTACTTAATTGATCCACATACAGGGGTAGCATCAGCTAGTCTACAAAAATTAAAAGATAAAAATGCACTTGAAGGTGCCAATGTTGTCGTTTCAACTGCTAGTCCATATAAATTCCCACAAGCTGTATTAACAGCGGTAGGGGAAGATGTGACTGACTATGATGACGATGCTTTGGTAGCCGGCATCAAACAATTTAATCAAGGCGAATACCCAAATGCCATCAATGAAATTCGTGATGCAGAAGTAAGCCATAATCGTGTTTCAACTGTAACTGGTATGAAAGATTTGGTTGTAAATATTCTATTGGGTGACGCATAAGATACAGATTTGGAGGAAATTATGCTAAAAGGACTCAATTTAACTGTCGTTGTGACAGGTGGGATTGCTGCCTATAAAGTGCCAGATTTTGTGCGCACACTGATCAAAGCGGGGGCAAACGTACGCATCGCCATGACTGAGGCAGCTTTGCAGTTTGTCACACCCTTTACCTTTGAAGTGTTAACAAAACATGCCGTTTTAGTCGAAGGTCAAGCCTATCCAGATCCAGTGGCGCATATTGCTTTAGCTGACTGGACGGACTATGCCATTGTCGTGCCATCAACGGCCAATACTTTAGGGAAATATGCCCATGGTATTGCAGACAACGAAGCCTTATCAATGTTGTTAGCATTAAACAGTCCAATATTATTTGTGCCTGCTATGAATGAAAAAATGTGGGCAAATCCAGCAACACAACGAAATATTGAACAACTTCGTTTAGATGGTCATACAGTACTCGAACCAGACACAGGCTTTTTAGCAGAAGGCTATGAAGGGAAAGGTCGTATGCCAGCACCGGATGCCATATTCCAAGCTGTTCAAGCCTTTGTAGCGCTTGACCGACTAACAGAAACATTAGACCTGAGTGGTAACCGCATTTTAGTATCAGCAGGTGGGACAACCGAGAAACTAGATCCTGTTCGTTTCTTAACTAACCGTTCTTCTGGAAAAATGGGTGTAGCCATCGCTAACGTGGCAACCTTAGCGGGAGGTCAAGTAACACTTGTCCAAACTAACCATGCAGTAGGATTGCCTGTATTACCAGGAATTAAGGTAATTACAGTTGAATCTGCCCAAGAACTATATGACCAAATGCATGCACAAGTTGCTGATCAGGACATAGTCATTATGTCTGCGGCGGTTTCCGATTACCGTGCAGCCAACCAGGCAGACCAAAAAATGAAGAAGAATCAATTTTCTTCGGATGAAGGTGGCTTAACCTTAAACCTGGTTGAAAATCCAGATATTTTGGCAAGCTTGCCTAAAGAAGGGCACTACACAGTAGGTTTTGCCGCAGAAACGCAAGATGTCATCGCATATGCAGAACAGAAATTGGTGAAAAAAGGCGCCGATATGATTGTTGCTAACGATGTATCAGACCAAACAATCGGTTTCAATTCTGACGAAAATCAGGTGACCCTTGTAACGACTGAAGGCGCGATTACATTGGAACGCCAAAGTAAAATCGGTGTTGCAGCAAATATCCTGGCAGCCGTTCAAGAGCATAAGAAGTAATACAAAAAAGCAAGTAAGTGTACTAGTGATGATCGCTAGCTACTTACTTGCTTTTCTTTTTGCAATAAGAATTATTCTTCGTCTAAGAAGAAAGTATGTTCTTCAAGTTTGAATGGTGTTTCTTCATTGATATGATCGAAGAACATGATACCGTTTAGATGGTCAATTTCGTGTTGTAACACGATGGCTTCGTAGCCTGAGAAACGTTTTTTATAGCTGTTGCCGTCTAAATCGTTGTAAGTTACGGTGATGCGTGCGTGACGTGGTACATATCCTGGTACGTCGCGGTCTACTGATAAACAGCCTTCACCTTCGCGTAGGCAGACACCTTCTACAGAGTGACTTACGATACGTGGGTTCAAGAAGACGCCTTCTAGTAATGGTTCTGCGTCGGGATCAAACATATCAGGTACTAATAGTGCGGTCATTTGAATAGATACATTCACTTGCGGTGCTGCTAGACCAACGCCACCTCTTAAACCATATTTTTCAGCTATTTCTTCATCTTGGCTATTGTGTAAAAATTCCAACATATCAGCTGCTAGTTGACGGATTTCGTCAGAAACTGGGAAGGTAATTTTTTCAGCTTTCTTGCGTAAAGTTGGATGTCCTTCACGAATAATGTCATCCATTGTAATCAATCGTAACAACTCCTTTCAATCGTCTGTTTTAACTGAACTATTTTCTCACATATTTACAAGGAATGCAAAGAAAGGCCACCTTTAACTGGATTAGGGTGTATGTAACAGATGACACCTTTTGATTAGTACAGTTTTCTCAGAATTGCAAATTTACTTTGGAATTGTGAAAATGAAAATTGATTGAAAATAAGAGTTAGCAGTATTCCTATGAAAATAATGATGAAAGGGGTTCCTTTAAGCGAGTCTGTATTATAATAGAATTTTTTGCAATTCTTGTAAAAAGATTGAAAAGGCTATCTTTATTTGATACATTTAGTCAGTAAGGTAAATAAAATAACACAGCTTTTCAAAAGCAGCGTTAATTTTTATAAAAGAGAGGAATGTGTTACAAATGGCTAAATTACCAGTGGATTATGAAGCACAATTTGATGCAATCAGTGCTCAATTTCAAATGGTTCAAATTTTGGATGAAGAAGGAAATGTTGTAAATCCTGACATTATGCCTGATTTATCAGATGAAGAATTAGTAGAGTTGATGAAACGTATGGTTTTCTCACGTACACTTCATGAACGCTCAATGGCATTAGCAAAACAAGGTCGTTTAGGTTTCTATGCACCTACATTAGGTCAAGAAGCTTCACAAATGGCGAGCTCATATGCCTTCACTAAAGATGACTGGTTATTCCCAGGATATCGTGATATCCCTCAATTGATCGCACATGGTCTAAAAATTTCTCAAGGTTTCCTATGGTCTCGTGGCCACGTTGAAGGAAACAACTATCCAGAAGATTTACATGCAATGCCACCACAAATTATCATTGGTGCACAATACATCCAAGCAATGGGTTCAGCACGTGCACAACAATTAAAAGGTGACAAAGCTGTTACATTCACATATACAGGTGACGGTGGTTCATCTCAAGGTGATATGTATGAAGGTTTAAACTACGCATCTCGTTATAAAGCACCAATCGTGTTCTTTATTCAAAACAACGGTTTTGCGATTTCAACACCTCGTTACAAACAAACTGCGGCTGAAACATTAGCACAAAAAGCAGTTTCAGTAGGTATCCCAGGTGTTCAAGTAGATGGTAACGATGCTTTAGCTGTATATGCAGTTGCTAAACAAGCACGTGAATGGGCTTTAGCTGGTAACGGTCCTGTTTTAATTGAAACAATTACTAACCGTTTAGGTGCTCACTCTACTTCAGGTGATGATCCTAAAATCTATCGTACACAAGAAGATATCGATAGCTGGACAAAACGTGAACCATTAATCCGTATGCGTGTTTTCCTAGAAAACAAAGGTTTGTGGTCTGAAGAAATCGAAAATGAATACGTAGAACAAGTTCGTGAAGAAATTAAAGAAGCTGCAAAAGAAGCTGACTTAGCACCAAAACAAACTGTTTCTCAATTCCTATCTAACATGTTTGAAGTGCCAGGACAAAATATCGAAGAACAAATTGCAGCATATTCAGCAAAGGAGGCTAAATAATTATGGCTAACTTAACAATGATTGAAGCTATTACACAAGCACTTGACCAAGAAATGGAACGTGACGATAAAGTTTACGTATTTGGTGAAGACGTTGGTAAAAATGGTGGGGTGTTCCGTGCTACAAAAGGTTTATTCGATAAATTTGGCGAAGAACGCGTGAACGATACACCACTTTCTGAATCTGCAATCGGTGGTATGGCAATCGGTATGGCATTACATGGATTCCGTCCAGTAATGGAAATCCAATTCTTCGGTTTCGTATTCGAAGTAATGGACTCATTAGCAGGACAAATGAACCGTACACGTTTCCGTATGGGTCAAACTCGTAACTTACCTATTACAGTGCGTTCACCATTCGGTGGTGGTGTACATACACCAGAAATGCACGCTGACTCATTAGAAGGTTTAATGGCACAAACACCTGGTTTGAAAGTTGTTATCCCTTCAAATCCATATGATGCAAAAGGTTTGTTAACAGCTGCTATTCGTGACAACGACCCAGTTGTCTTCCTAGAACATATGAAATTATACCGTTCATTCCGTGAAGAAGTTCCAGAAGAACAATACACACTTGAATTAGGTAAAGCTAACGTTGTTCAAGAAGGTACTGATTTAACAATCATCGCTTATGGTTACATGGTTCGTGAAGCAATCAAAGCTGCTGAAGAATTAGGTAAAAATGGCGTTTCTGTAGAAATCGTTGACTTACGTACTGTTTCTCCATTAGATATGGAAACAATTACTAAATCAGTTGAAAAAACTGGTCGTGTGGTAATTGTACAAGAGGCACAACGTCAAGCAGGTATTGCGGATAAAGTTGCATCAGAAATTTCACAACGCAGCATTCTTTCATTAGAAGAACCAATTAAAGTAGTTGCAGCGCCAGATACAATCTTCCCATTCGGTATGGCCGAAAATGTTTGGTTACCAAACTCTGAAGATATTGTAGCAGCAGCTAACGAAATTACAGGAAAATAATTGATTCAAGGTGAAGGGTAGGACGGTCTCTTACTCTTCATTCTCTTGAATAGATATAGCGCAAATATTACATTAGTTATTTTAGAAGGGATGAAAAACAAATATGGCCTTTGTATTTAATTTACCAGATGTCGGCGAAGGTATGGCGGAAGGCGAAATCGTTTCATGGCTAGTAGCTGTAGGCGATCAAGTTAATGAAGAAGATCCAATCGTTGAAATCCAAAACGATAAATCTGTAGAAGAAATTTACTCACCTGTTTCAGGTAAAGTAACAGCTTTACACTATGCAGAAGGTGATGTTGCTACTGTAGGTACACCATTAATCACATTCGAAGGTGAAGGCTTAGAAGATAACGCAGCGGCAGCGCCAGCAGCAGAAGCAGCACCAGCTGCAACTCCAGCTCCTGAAGCGGCAGCACCAGCAGCTTCAACAGGCGTTTACCAATTCAAATTACCTGACGTTGGTGAAGGTATGGCAGAAGGTGAAATCGTTTCTTGGTTAGTTGCTGAAGGTGACGAAATCAATGAAGAAGATTCATTAGTTGAAATCCAAAATGACAAATCAGTTGAAGAAGTTGCTTCTCCTGTAACTGGTAAAGTTGTCCGCATCCTAGTTGAAGCAGGTACAGTTGCTAAAGTTGGTGACGTATTAGCTGAAATCGATGCGCCAGGTCACAACGGTGCCACAGCAGCAGCGCCAGCATCACCAGCTCAAGAAGAAAAAGCTGTTGACGTTGCAGCAAATGTTGATGTTCCAACTGCAGGTGCTATTCCAGTTGCTTCAAACCCTAATAAACAAGTATTAGCTATGCCATCTGTTCGTCAATTTGCCCGTGAAAAAGGTGTGGACATCACAGCTGTAAACGGTACAGGTAAAAACGGACGTGTATTACGTGAAGATATTGAAAACTTCAATGCTGCACCAGCAGCAGCACCAGTAGCTGCAACAGCATCTGAACCAGCCGCTGCAAGCGCAACAACTGCTGCGAAAGCAAGTGAACCTGCTAAAGTAACTGTTCCAACAAACAATGCTGACCGTGTTGAACGCGTTAAGATGACACCAATGCGTAAAGCTATTGCGAAAGCAATGGATACAGCTAACCACACAGCACCAATGGTTACATTATTCAAAGATGTTGAAGTTTCTAAACTTTGGGATCACCGTAAGAAATTCAAAGATATTGCTGCAGAACGTGGTACTAAATTAACATTCTTACCATACGCTGTAAAAGCTTTAGTAGCAGCAGTTAAGAAATATCCACAATTGAATGCTTCTATTGATGATGCAACACAAGAATTTGTTTACAAACATTACTACAACATTGGTATTGCTACTGACACTGATGCTGGTTTATATGTACCAAACATCAAGAATGCAGATACTCGTTCAATGTTTGATATCGCTGATATCATCAACGAAAATGCAGCTAAAGCGCATGCAGCCGAATTAAAAGGCCCTGATATGGCTGATGGTACAGTATCAATCTCTAATATTGGTTCTGTTGGTGGGGAATTCTTTACACCAATCTTAAACTACCCTGAAACAGCTATCTTAGGCTTCGGTGCTATCAAGTCTGAACCTGTAGTAAATGCTGAAGGTGAAGTAGTTGCGGGTCGCGTATTGAAATTATCATTAACATTTGACCACCGTATCGTAGATGGTGCAACTGGTCAAAAAGCCCTTAATGAAATCGCTCGTTTAATGGCTGACCCTGAATTATTATTAATGGAAGGATGATTATAGAATGGTAGTAGGCGCATTTGCAATTGAATTAGATACTGTTGTGATTGGTGCTGGACCTGGTGGCTACGTAGCTGCCATCCGCGCTGCACAATTAGGCCAAAAAGTAGCAATCGTTGAACGTGAATATATTGGTGGTGTTTGCTTAAACGTTGGATGTATTCCTTCTAAAGCCTTGATCCAAGCTGGTCATGCTTACCACAATGCTAAAGGTGGCGACGCTGTCTTTGGTGTTACTTCAAACGATGTGAAATTAGACTTCACAAAAACACAAGAATGGAAAGACAATACAGTTGTGAATACATTAACTTCTGGTGTTGAAATGTTACTTAAAAAGAACAAAGTTGAAATCATCCGTGGTGAAGCATACTTCAACAACGAACGTGAATTCACTGTAATGGGTGAAGGCGATACTCATCAACTTTATTCATTTAACAACGCAATTCTTGCAACAGGTTCAAGCCCAATCCAAATCCCTGGTTTCAAATTTGGCGGCCGTGTAGTAGATTCTACTGGTGCTTTAAACTTCAAAGAAGTACCAAAACGTTTAGTTGTTATCGGTGGTGGGGTTATCGGTTCTGAATTAGGTATGGCATACGCTAACTTAGGTTCAGAGGTAACAATCCTTGAAGGTTCTCCACAATTATTACCTACATTCGAAAAAGACATGGTAAAAGTTGTTGAAAAAGAAATGAAAAACATCGGTATTGAAACTGTAGTGAATGCCATGGCTAAAGAAGCTGTAGATAACGGTGACTCAGTAACTGTTAAATACGAAGTAAAAGGTGAAGCGAAAGAAGTTACTGCTGATTACGTATTAGTATCAGTAGGGCGTCGTGCAAATACTGCTGACTTAGGTCTAGAAGCAATTGGTATCGAATTAACTGAACGTGGTTTAGTAAAAGTTGATAACCAAGGACGTACTTCAGTGAAAAACTTCTTTGCTATCGGTGATATCACACCTGGTGCTGCATTAGCACATAAAGCTTCTTACGAAGGTAAAATCGCTGCTGAAGCAATCTCTGGTAAACCAGCTGCAATTGACTACAAAGTGATGCCAGCTGTTGCATATACTACACCTGAAATCGCATCTTATGGTTTAACTGAAAAAGAAGCAAAAGAAAAAGGTTTAGAAGTTAAAGCAACTAAATTCCCATTAGCTGGTAATGGTCGTGCTTTATCATTAAACGCAGGTGAAGGTTTCATCCGTTTAGTAGCAACTAAAGATGATCACGTAATTGTTGGTGCACAAATGGTAGGTATCTCTGCTTCTGATGTAATGGCTGAATTAGGTTTAGCTATCGAAGCTGGTATGAATGCCGAAGATATTGCATTAACTATTCACGGTCACCCTACATTATCTGAAGCTGTTATGGATGCAGCTGAAGGTGTTCTAGGTATGCCAATTCACATGTAAGCTTGAAACACGCTAAACAATGAATAGTCAAACGAGAAAACCTCATGCAGGTTAACCTGCATGAGGTTATTTTTTTGCAAATAAATAAGTAGAGATAATTGGATTGTTTGCAGATATTGTGGTTTAATACAAGTGAAAGCAGTTTGAGTCAATTAGGACATGCATTCGAGCATATGCATGCAATGAATTAAAGCGCTTTCTTTTATATAATGTAGCTATGAAGTGAAGGAGTGCACATATGACAGTTAGCATTGGATATGAAATTGAAGAAGGCATCAATCAATTAGCTTTCCACACCCATTCAACCTTTGAAATCTATATGTTATTAGAAGGGGAATGTACATTTCAAATTGGGGATCGCTTTTTTGAATTGCAGCCAGATGATATTTTATTAATCAACGGGTTAACCTTGCACAAAGCCTTTGTTAGTGAGGAAAGTGGCGCATATAAGCGTACTGTAGTTCACTTTGAACAAGCAGATATCACACCTCTATTACAAAGTATTGATGCTGAACATGTGTTAACACTTTTTTCAGGTGAACGAGGCTATTTATACCGGCTAAAAAATCCTGAAAATAAGGAACGAATTCAAACTTACATGCGAGAATTAGACCGTTTGCAGCATGTGAAAAAGTCACAAAATGTGCAAAGCCAATCACTTTTAATTTTGACTCAAATACTGTTAGAGATTGACTCAAGCAATCTTAAGTCGCCGAAAATAACAAATCAACGTGATATTAAAATCACACACGCTGAATCAATTGCGCGTTTTATGACCTTACAATTCAAAGAACGAATTGATATTGCAACGATTTCAAATGCTACGAATCTGAGCCAGTCTTATTTATCACATGTGTTTAAAGAAGTTACAGGAATGACGGTGATGACATTCTTAATGTCTTATCGTTTATCACAAGCCATGTATTTACTACGCTTGCGCCAAGAACTTCAAATAAATAAAATTGCGAAGGAGGCAGGCTTCGAGTCGAACGCACATTTTTCACGGTTTTTCAAAAAACATGTTGGGCAAACACCATTACAGTATCGTAAAGCGAATGGGTAAAAACCTACAATATGATAGGTAAAATTGTAAGCGCTATCTATACGATGGCAGAAGGAGGATTTATTGATGGCAACAGAAAATAAAGTTCGTTTCGGAATTATCGGTTTTGGTAACCAAGGTTCAATGTATGCAAAATTCATCACTGACGGTATGGTACCGAGCATGGATTTGGTGGCTATCGCAGATATTGATCCCGCTAAATTAACACAAATTGAGGAAACATATCCGCAAGTGCAACGTTTTGATGACTACAAAGCTATCATTGATTCTGGTGAAGTAGATGCCATTATCACAACTGTACCGCACTATTTACACCCTGAAATTGCGACATATGCATTGAGCAAAGGAATCCATGTCTTAAATGAAAAACCAGCCGGTGTATATACCAAGCATGTAAAAGCGTTAAATGAGTATGCGAAAACAGTAGATGCAACTTATGCCATCATGTTTAACCAACGAAACAATCCTTTATACCAAAAATTAAAAACCATTCTTGATAACAAAGAAATCGGCGATATTCGTCGTGTGAACTGGATCATCACTACTTGGTGGCGTCCACAAGCTTACTATGATCAATCAGCTTGGCGTGCAACTTGGGGTGGTGAAGGTGGTGGAGTTCTCGTAAACCAAGCACCGCATCAATTAGATTTAATCCAATGGTTAACTGGCGTACCTGAAAAAGTTGTTTCTCGTGTGCAATACGGTTACCAACGAGACATCGCGGTAGAAGACCAAGTCCATGCAATTTTCGAATATGAAAATGGTGCAACAGGGGTTTTCGTCACATCTACAAATGAAATTGTGGGTTCAGACCGTTTGGAAATTGTGGGTGATGCAGGGAAGATTATTGTTGATGATTCAGCCGTTGCAACAATTTACCGTATGAAAGAATCAGAAACAGACATCAACAAAAACATGGATGTGGATGGCGTACGTAAATTGATGACTGGCCAATTAGCCTTCGAAGAATTATATGACAAAGAAGTCATCCAAGAAGAAAACGTATGGGGCTTACAACACTCAGGTGTTCTTGAAAACTTTGCCCAACATATCTTGAACGGCACACCATTAATTGCAGATGGCCAAGAAGGTATCAATGGTGTACGTTTAGCGAATGCAATTCATTTATCAAGTTGGACAGGTGAAAAAGTGTCTATCCCTGAATTTGATGACGATCAATACTTAGATTTATTAAACCAACACATTACTGATGAAGGAAAATTTGACACCCGCAAATAGAAGGGACTGTTCTATATGTTAAAAGTAGCTGTCATCGGTCTAGGTACCGTATCCATTGTGCACATCAGAGGTATCCAAGCATCCGCAATGGCCGACCTAGTAGCGGTGTGTGACATTGATTCAAGTAAAGCGGACCTTGTACCTGACGCAACTTTTTATACTGACTACAAAACCATGTTAGCAGAAGAAGATTTAGATGTTGTGCACGTGTGTCTACCGCATTACTTGCACGATACAGTGACACTTGATGTTGCGAAAAAAGGTATTCATGTCCTATGTGAAAAACCTGTGTCAGTCAACTACGAGCGATCAAAAGCTTTGGCTGATGCCGTAGACGAGTTGAATAATGGTGTGAAAGTTGCGATTTGCTTCCAAAACCGCTTGAATGCATCGGTTATCGAGTTAAAACGCATTTTAACAGAAGAAGATACGTCGGGTATCATCGCGGTAAAAGGCTTAGTAGCTTGGTACCGCGGACCTGAATACTATGCTGAAAAACCTTGGCGAGGCACCATCAAGGAAGCTGGTTCGGGCACAATTATCAATCAATCCATCCATACTTTGGATTTACTGCATTACGTTATGGATGCCGAATGGACTGATGTGCGCGCTTCGGTACACAATATTTTAGATTATGACATTGAAGTAGAAGATTCAGCCAATGCCAACTTCACCTTTTCCAATGGGGCACATGGCTTATTCTATGCGACCAATGCATATTATGGGAATGATTCCGTTGAGCTACAAGTGGTAACCAACAAATCTCGCTATACCATCAAAGATAATAAATTGTTTGATGATGATTGGCATTGTTTGGCTGAAGATGCGAAAATACCAGATTCTAAAATTTATTACGGTCCTGGGCATCAAGATTGCATGGAAGAATTTTACACTGCCATTACGGCAAACACAGATAAGTACTGTTCAATAAGGGATGCATTGCCAACCATGCAGATGATTGATGCGATGAAAGCATCCAGTGCGACGCAAACAAGAATTTACAAGGAGGCATTTTTAAATGGTTAAATTAGGTGTACAAGGAATGACAGTTAAGGTCGCTTTTAACGAAGATACGTATGAAACGATGCGTAAGCTATCTGACATTGGCTACAAATCTGTCGAAATTTCACAAATCGATACGACGCCTGAAAATATTCAAGCTTTGAAACAAGCATGCGAAGATTTTGGCATGGAGATTGCATCAATGTCTGCTTCACTTGAACCACAAACAGAAGGGGCAGAAAGTTTAACAACTGACTATGACAAAATTGTTGCTGACTGTAAAGCAGTAGGTACAGATTTATTACGTATCGGTATGTTGCCATTAAACTACATGTCTTCTCTAGAATTGGTGAAAGAATTTGCTACCAAAGCAAATGAATATGCAGTACGTCTAAAATCAGATGGTATTAAATTGTACTACCACAACCACCATATTGAATTTGTGAAATATGATGGCAAATATTTATTGGATATCATTGCTGAAGAAGCACCAGATTTAGGTTTTGAAATTGATATCCATTGGGTACAACGTGGTGGTGCCAATCCAGTAGATGTTTTAAATCAATATAAGGGTCGTGTAGATTTAGTTCATTTGAAAGATTATCGAGTGAACCCAATTCCTCAAGAAGCGATTGATGCTTTATTTACAGGAGAAATGGAACCTTTCAACAAATATTTCTACCATAATGTAGAGTTTGCAGAGTTGGGCCAAGGTTCTTTAGATTTAGCTAAAATTATTGCAGCTGCTATCGATTCAGGTGCGCGCTACTTACTAGTTGAGCAAGATGATACGTATGGTCGTGATCCATTTGAATCATTAGCTGAATCGTATCAATGGTTAGTTGATAATAATTATGGTGATCTATTTTAACAGTAGAGACATGAAGGAGTGAATGAAGTGGCAAATAGCGACGGAATGAATTATGCCCCTAAAGGCAAAGTAAATTTAGTAGTAGAACCTGGCGAATTTAACGTTGGGGTTACAGCGTTAGACCATGGTCATATTAATGGTATGTCAAATGGGCTAATCGAAGCTGGCGCAACCATTAAATATGTCTATGATCCAGATCCGGCAAAGGTGGCTGCCTATGTCGAAGCCTTTCCGCAAGTGACTGTTGCAGAATCTTTAGACCAAATTTTAGCGGATGACAGTATCCATATGGTGGCTGCAGCTGCTGTACCCAATTTGCGTTCTGCTTTAGGGAATAAGGTTATGCGTGCTGGTAAGGACTATTTTACAGATAAAACAGGTTTCACTAGTCTAGAACAATTAGCAGAAACCAAACGTGTAGCTGCTGAAACAGGTCGTCGTTACTTTGTTTATTTCTCAGAGCGTCTACATGTGGAGGCTGCAGTCTTAGCTGGGCAATTGATTGATGAAGGAAAAATTGGTCGTGTGATTCAGGTAACTGGATTTGGACCGCACCGATTAGACAAGGATATTCGTCCAGATTGGTTCTTCAAGAAAGAACAGTATGGCGGTATCTTAGCTGATATTGGCTCTCATCAAATTGAACAATTCCTATACTATACAGGGAATGCGGATGCTAAGGTGATTGCTTCTAAGGTAGCTAACTATAATAATGAAGCCACACCAGAATTAGAAGATTACGGTGATGCCACCCTTATTGGTGATAATGGGGCTACTTTCTTCTTTAAAGTAGATTGGTTTACACCTGATGGTTTACGTACATGGGGTGACGGTCGTACTTTTATCACCGGAACAGAAGGCACCATTGAACTACGTAAATACATCAATGTTGCTGAATCTGAAGAAAAAGATCATGTCTTCTTGGTGACGAAAGATGGCGAGGAACATTTCCAAGTTACGGGGCAAATTGGCTTCCCATTCTTTGGTGAAATGATTCTGGACTGTTTAAATGGTACGGAAAATGCCATGACGCAAGAACATATTTTTAAAGCACAAGAGTTGTGTCTACTTGCTCAAGACCAAGCGCAAGTCATCGATGTTGTAAAATAAACGAAAAAATGCCTAGGACAACATTATCGTCCTAGGCATTTTTGTTTTGTATTGAATATTATTCTTGGTTAGCTACATAAGCCTCATAATCCGCTTGTGGATCGTCATTATCGGTCCAAATTGGAATAGATGAGCCTCCAGAAATTTCTTCAATTGTTGCGGCTGTTTCTTCAGATTGATAAGCATCTACAATCGCTTGAATATCTGGATTGTCGACTTTATCTTCGGTTGTCGCAATGATGTTTTTCTTAGCTGGATCAATATTTGATGCGTCTTCTGTATCAACATAGATTGCATCATCAGGATTTAAACCGGCGTCAGTTAACATGTCTCCACCAATAGTGATTAAATCGGCATCACCAAGTGAGCGCGCGATTTGTGCTGGATCCATTTCAATGATTTCAATGTTTTTTAAATTCTCAACAACATCTGCTTTTGTAGGTGCAAAGCCTGCTTCCTCATCTAATTTAATCAAACCGATAGCTTGTAAACCTAAGTATGAACGTTCAGCATTAGTTGCTGCGTTAGATACGGCAACAGTAACACCGTCTGGAATACTTTCTACATCAGGAATTTCTTCTGTTGCAAAAATATACATTGGTGAAACGATTGAATAAGCTACAGGAACAATTTTAGAATCGCCAAAGTCTTTAGCATAGGCGCTCAAGAATGCTGTATGTTGGAAGGCATTCAAGTCTAAATCGCCTTCTTCTAAGGCTGCATTAGGTTGGTTGTAATCAGAAAACGTCACGACTTCTAGGTCAATTCCTTGATCAACTAGACGGTCAGCTACGCCTTCCCAGATTTCTGCTGAAACATCACCCACCACACCAATTGAATATTCGCGTGTTGCTTCACTAGATTCACTAGTTGCTGCTGTTGAACTAGATGATTCATTCGTTGCATTGGCACCACAAGCTGCTAAAACAAAAGCACTTGTTAAAGCGATTCCTGTTGTTAATACTTTTCTTAAATTCATCTTACTCCTCCTCCAAAAAACTATACCTTATTATTTTAAGCTAGATTGCAAACCTAATCAATGCATGTAACTTGTAAGTGAAAATATATTTTTGCCGATATTTCCTATATAATGAGTGTGCAATACTTCAAATGGAGGAATATCATGGCAGACAATTATCAATACCCCTTAGATTTAGACTGGACCCCACAAGAAATGGCTACAGTAGTCCACATGTGGAATGCTTTAGAGAAAGCCTATGAAGGTGGCATCGACCGTGAAGATTTATTGAGTAAATATCGCGCCTTTAAAGAAGTTGTTCCAAGCAAAATGGAAGAAAAACAATTAGGTAACGCCTTTGAAAAGGCATCAGGTTACCAATTATATGGCACGATTAAAAAAGCGAAAAATACAGAAAGCAAAAAAATTACAATGCCTTAACGAGGCAATGTATGTAACTAGGAGGAAGCAATGAAGTTAGAGGAACGCGCAGCACTTGTCAAAGAGTGGGTGGGTGAAGCGGCGACTTTTATTCGTCAGCAGTTTGAAACAGAAATTCAAGTACAAACAAAATCACACCGAACTGATTTAGTGACAAATGTCGACCAAGCGGTTGAAGTATTTTTTAGAAAGAAAATTGAAGCACATTTCCCACAAGACCAATATTTTGGTGAGGAAAAAATGGGGGATAATCCAACAAGTCTAAATGGACCGGTATGGATTGTAGATCCCATCGATGGCACAGCCAATTTTGTCTTACAACAAAATCATTTTGCAATTATGCTAGGCTACTATGAAGATGGTGAAGGCTTACTAGGTGTCATTTATGATGTGATGCATGATGATTATTTTGAAGCCATCAAGGGGAAAGGTATTCGTCGTAATGGCGAGGCATTTATCCCACGCTATACAGATAAACAGTTGGACCAATCACTGATTGCGATTAATGGTGGCATGGTGATGCGTAATGTATACGATGTACAGGATTTGATCGTAGCATCTATGGGTCTACGAATCTATGGTTCAGCCGGCATCGAAATTGTTGGTTTAATGAAGGGTGAAATTGCAGCCTATATTTCGCCGCGTTTACAACCATGGGATATCGCAGCTGGTATGGTTTTTGCGGAGGAAATGGGTTTGAAGGTTAGCCAGTTATCGCAAGAGCCGGTAGATTTACTGCAAGCAAATGCGGTAATTATCGCATATCCGTCAACTTATGACGCGATGATTGGAAATTTTAAAAACCAATAAAGCGCGGTCATTGTTTTTTTCTCAGAGGGAAATGGCGCTAGTAGGCATGTATTTAGCCTACACAATGAAAAAAACTAGTAATTTAAAAGGAATAATGATACGATATTATGGCGGTTTTATTGCGAGAAACTTTGAAAAGTTTAAAAGTAAGGGATTTTACGGTAAAACGGTTTCATAAACTTAACAAGTAATTTATACAAAAATGTATTTATTATATAAATGGAGGAATTTTAAAAAATGGCAAAACGTGATGATATTCGTAACGTAGCAATCATTGCCCACGTTGACCACGGTAAAACTACCTTGGTAAATCAATTGTTGGAACAATCAGACACTCTAGATGAACGTACTCAAATTGATGAACGTGCAATGGATTCAAACGATATCGAAAAAGAACGTGGTATCACTATCCTAGCGAAAAATACAGCAGTAAACTATAAAGGTTACCACATCAATATCATGGATACCCCAGGACATGCCGATTTCGGTGGTGAAGTGGAACGTATCATGACAATGGTTGATGGTGTAGTCCTAGTTGTAGATGCATATGAAGGTACAATGCCCCAAACACGTTTTGTATTGAAAAAAGCCTTTGAAGCTAAAGTAACACCAATCGTGGTTGTAAATAAAATTGATAAACCATCTGCTCGTCCAGCTGAAGTTGTTGACGAAGTATTAGACCTATTCATCGAATTAGGTGCAGATGACTCAATGTTAGACTTCCCAGTTGTGTATGCTTCTGCGTTAGGTGGAACATCTAGTTTATCTGATGATCCTGCAGATCAAACAGAAACTATGGAACCAATCTTTGATACCATTATTTCTGAAATCCCGGCACCTGAAGATAACTCAGATGAAGGATTACAATTCCAAGTATCATTATTAGACTATAACGACTACGTTGGACGTATCGGTATTGGTCGTGTATTCCGCGGTAAGATTGCTGTAGGGGATACAGTTACTTTGATGAAATTAGACGGAACTGAAAAGAACTTCCGTGTAACAAAATTATTCGGTTTCCTAGGTTTAGACCGTGTTGAAATCGATGAAGCAAAAGCTGGTGACTTGATTGCCGTATCTGGTATGGAAGATATCTTCGTTGGGGAAACAGTTGTTTCTACAAACGCTAAAGAAGCTTTACAACCATTACGTATCGATGAACCAACACTTCAAATGACATTCTTAACAAATGATTCACCATTTGCTGGTCGTGAAGGTAAATACGTTACTTCTCGTAAATTGGAAGAACGTTTACGTTACGAATTGCATACAGATGTTTCTCTACGTGTAGAAAACACTGAGTCTCCAGATCAATGGATCGTTTCAGGTCGTGGTGAGTTGCATTTATCTATCTTAATCGAAAACATGCGTCGTGAAGGCTACGAATTACAAGTTTCTCGTCCAGAAGTTATCATCAAAGAAATTGATGGCGTGAAATCTGAACCATTCGAATTAGTTCAAATCGATACACCTGAAGAATACCAAGGTTCAATTATTGATGCATTAAACCAACGTCGTGGTTCTATGATTGATATGATTTCAACTGGTTTAGGTACAACTCGTTTAACTTATCATGTACCAGCTCGTGGTATGATTGGTTTCACAACTTACTTCATGACATTGACTCATGGTTACGGTATCTTGAACCATACATTTGACCACTACGGTCCATACATTAACGAACCAATCGGTGGTCGTCGTAATGGAGCCTTAGTATCAACTGATACTGGTAAAGCTTCTACATACGGTATCATGCAAGTTGAAGACCGTGGTACAATCTTTGTTAACCCAGGTACTGAAGTTTACGGTGGTATGATCGTTGGTGAAAACACACGTGAAAATGATATCGTAGTAAACATCATCCGTACGAAGAACTTGACTAACGTTCGTTCTTCTAACAAGGACCAAACTGCTACAATCAAAACACCAAAAATTATGACATTAGAAGAATCATTAGAGTTCATGGACGAAGATGAATTCTGTGAAGTAACACCAGAAAGCATCCGTTTACGTAAAGCTATCTTAAACGAAGCTGAACGTGCGAAAGCTGCTAAAAAGAAAAACTCTAACCGTTAATTCGGTTTAAAGTTTAAATGAAAAATCCCTGGTCTGTAGGCAACTACGGATATAGTGGACCCAAAAAGTTAG
>NZ_RKMG01000031.1 GCF_003797145.1 Aerococcus agrisoli
TCTAACTTTTGGGGGTCGGTACCAAGTTGGTAATGACTTTCAGGGGTTTTTTATTGTGGCAAAAGAAAAAGCACTAGCTTGCGCCAGTGCTTTTTCTCACATCCTGTTAAGTTGAGCTCCAATAAGCAGACCCAACTCCACTTCAGACTATATTGCGCCACACTGCGTGTGTCACTGCTATAGTCTTCCAGTGTTTGGGTCTTAACGCTTATTGTCGCATCCTGTTATTTATATTCTTTGATTTCTGCTTGTAGTTGTTCGAAGAATTCGTCGAATGGTAATGATAATGTTTCTTTTGAGCCGTATTGACGTACTGTTACTGTGTTGTTTTCGATTTCTTGGTCACCGAATACTAATTGGTAAGGTACTTTTTGAGTTTGGGCTTCACGGATCTTGTAACCCATTTTTTCGTTACGGTTATCAACTTCAACACGCATACCTGCTTGTTTCATGCGACGACGGATTTCTTCTACGTGGTCACCGTGTGCTTCGTCGTTTACAGGGATTAATTTCGCTTGAACTGGTGCTAACCAAGCTGGAAAGGCACCCTTGTATTCTTCGATTAGGTAAGCCACAAAACGTTCCATTGTTGATAATAAACCACGGTGGATTACAACTGGACGGTGAGTGTCTTGTCCGTCTTGACCAACGTAAGTTAAGTCAAAGCGTTCTGGTAATAAGAAGTCTAATTGGATTGTAGACATTGTTTCTTCGTTACCTAAAGCTGTCTTGAATTGGATATCCAATTTAGGACCGTAGAATGCTGCTTCACCTTCAGCTTCGAAGTATTCTAAGCCTAGGTCGTCCATTGCTTCTTTTAACATACCTTGTGCTTTGTCCCACATTTCATCGTCATCGAAGTATTTTTCAGTGTTGTTTGGATCACGGTAAGATAGACGGAAACGGTAGTCAGAAATCTTGAAGTCTTTGTATACTTCTTTGATTAATGTAATCATACGAGTGAATTCTTCTTTAATTTGATCTGGACGTACGAACACGTGCGCATCGTTTAAAGTCATTTCACGTACACGTTGTAAACCAGATAAGGCACCAGATTTTTCGTAACGGTGCATCATACCTAATTCCGCGATACGGATTGGGAATTCACGGTAAGAGTGAATGTCGTTTTTGTAAATCATCATGTGGTGTGGGCAGTTCATTGGACGCAATACCAATTGTTCGCCGTCACCTAAGTCCATTGGTGGGAACATGTCATCATGGTAGTGATCCCAGTGACCTGAAGTTTTGTACAAGTCAACGTTTGCCATGATTGGTGTGTACACGTGGTTGTATCCAAGTGAAACTTCTTTATCTACTACGTAACGTTCGATTGTACGACGGATAGTAGCACCTTTTGGTAACCAGAATGGTAAACCTGAACCAACTTCTGGGCTGATCATAAATAGGTCTAATTCTTTACCTAATTTACGGTGGTCACGTTCTTTGGCTTCTTCACGTTGTTTGATGAATTCTTTAAGGTCTTTTTTGTCAAAAAAGGCAGTACCGTAAACACGTTGCATCATTTTGTTGTCAGAGTTGCCTCTCCAATATGCACCGGCTACTGATAATAATTTGAATTCTTTGATGTAACCAGTTGAAGGAACGTGGATACCACGACAAAGGTCAGTAAATTCACCTTGAGTGTACACTGTTAATACTTCGTCTTCTGGTAAATCAGCGATGATTTCAATTTTGTATGGGTCATCTGCGAAGATTTCGTTTGCTTCGGCACGTGTAACTTCACGACGCACGATTGGGAAATCTTCTTTTACAATTTTAGCCATTTCAGCTTCGATTGTTGGTAGATCTTCTTCAGCAATTTGGTTGTCTTGGTCAGTATCGTAGTAAAAACCAGAGTCAATTGCTGGTCCAACACCGAAGTGGATACCTGGGTATAAACGTTTCATTGCTTGAGCCATTAAATGGGCAGTGGAATGACGTAAGATACCTAATGCATCTTGGTGTTTAGGGTCGACGATTTCAATGGAACCGTCTTGGTTAATTGGGGCATTTAAGTCTACCAATTCGCCGTTAATTTTAGCAGCTAATGCTCTTTTCGCTAAAGAGTTAGAGATTGAGGCAGCGACATCGCGACCAGTTACACCGGCTTCGAAAGATTTCTTCGCCCCATCTGGGAATACTAATTCAATCATGTTTCATCCTCCTGTTTGGTAGTTATCTATAGACATAATAGACACAAAAAAAGTCCCATTCTAGCCTTACGACTAAAATGGGACGCTATTAGACAATTTGCGTGGTTCCACCCAAGTTCAGTAAATCTGTCGGTCGACAAATCTACCCTCTATTGCTGATAATGGGGGCAACCCTTACACCTTAAGCTATGTACCTTGATGGTCATAAATTTCGGTGCGATCTAAAGAGTGGTTAACTAAATGGCTTTGCAAGTTTTTCACTGACCAACTTGTCCCTGATTACCTATCATCTAGCGTGTCTCTTATCCTTGATAGAAATTATTCATTACGAGGATAAGTATAAGCATCACATTTTCAATTGTCAAATAATTTCCTGTAAAAATTATTGTACGCGTGAACCGTCAGTGTATTGACCGTTTTGGTTTGCTTGACGACGTTGTTCTTGCGCTGCGCGGTTCTTTTCGTTTTGATCACGTTCGTATTCAGCACGAGTTAAGACGTCATTTACGTTCATGTTCACTTCCACAACTGTTAAACCAGTCATTTTTTGAACATTTTCAGAAATTGCTTGTGTTGCTTTTTCAAAAGCAGCTGGAATATCTTTACCATATTCAGCAATTACTTCTAAGTCTAAAGCGACTTCTTTTTTACCGACTTCAGCACTTACACCGGCTGTTTCATCTTCGCCACTTGAGAATAAAGTTTTCAAACCTGAAGTAAGGTTACCTTTTAATTCTAAAATACCGTCAACATTCGCTACTGTGTAGTGTGCGATTTTTTCAAGAACCTTGCTATCAAAAGTTAAATCGTTTGTGTGTTTTACGTTTTCAGACATTTAAAATTCCCCTTTTCTATATTGTTTTATAACTAATAAGTTGTATTTATCGTATCAAATTTTTTCACTTAACTCAAATGATATGAATCTATGGATTGAAAAAACGAAACCAGCTTTCTAAGTCGATTTCACCATCGAAATAAGCGCCGATGATAAAACCAATGGTAGAAAATACTAGGATGAACAAGGCTTGACCAAAGCCAAACCACATCCATAATAGTGCGAAGATAAAGGCAATTAAGCCTCCGATAATACGGTTTCGATATGGATACCAACTACGTGGTGGTTGTTTCATGGTGATTGCCTCCTCTACTTAACTGCGACCTATAACCTATCTGACTATCTGACACGCGCATGTCCTTGTTTATTGGCATTCGCTTGCATTTCATCTGGGTTGTAAGTATCCGCAGTCACTTTCACTTCTTTGATTGTGGTATTTAATACAGCTTCCGCTGCTTGTTTTGCCTTGCGTTGAATGGCATCGGAAATGGTTTGAACAGCTTGATCTTCTGCAATGGCATAGGCCACTTTGACTTTTGTCTGTTCAGGATTACGCCCAAATTTCACATCAACGCGTTTGTTGCTTGCTTGTTTCACATCCAAAATATCGCGGTGAATGGCTTGAATGACTGTCTCATGATCAATGGCGACTTGGCCTTTTTCGCTATTCACTTTTAAGGTACGTGATTTTGCAGGTGCTAACAATGCCCAAATAAAGGCAATGGCAAAGTATAACAATGCTAAAGCGAGTAAGCTCACCACAATGTAAATACCTGTTTGATAAGCTGTCACGTAACGCGCCACAAATTCACTCACGTAAGGAATTGGGTAAATAGTAGCTGCTGCGATAAGGATTGCCACAATGATTAGGAGTGATAGAAGGATTTGTAAAAATTTTCTGAATCCACTCATGCACTCACCTCCCTGATTCGAATTTTTATATTTTATATCTTATAATATGACTTTATCATTTTAAAGTTAAGGATTCAAATGATATGCTATTTGGGTTATCTGAGATTGCATGGTAAAGGCATTTTTAGTGGACTAATCATGCAATGTTTCATTTATAGAGATTGATATAATCGTGATTCGTAAACTTCAGGGCTTTATTTGATACATTTTTTCTCATTTAGTTAACTTCAAGGCCCTATTTGATACTTTTCTGCAAATTTGAATCAAACAGCACTTTATTCGACACGTTTTTTCTCATTTTGTAAACTTGAAGCCCTTCAAGTTTACACTTTTCGTTCATTTTAATTTTTAAATATGCAATCACCAAAAAAGCAGGGATTAAGTCCCTGCATACTCACCTAATATCAAATAAAAAAGAAGGTATTAACCGTTTCGACGGTCTCTACCTCCTACTTCTACTGCTTCACTTAAATATTTAATTCGTTCCATGATACGAGCTGCTTTGGCTACGTCTGCACCTTCTCTTGTTGTTGTTAGGAATTGTTCCAATTCCAACATTGTAAAGTTAGAGGTAAAGAATGTAGCTAATTGCTCTTGCATCCGGTATTGCAAAATAACACCTAAGACATCGTCACGTACCCATTCACTATTAGACTCTGCACCGATATCATCCAAGACCAAAATAGGCGCTTGTTTGATTTCATTCACGCGTTGGTCAACGGTGTTGCTACGGATACGGGATTTTAAATCTACCAATAATTCAGGATAATGTACCATGCTGGATTTAACACCACGTTCAGCTAAGGTATTCACTAAAGCTGCTAAAATGTGGGTTTTCCCAACACCAAATTGTCCATGCAGATATAAACCTTTGTGGAATGTGTTTGGTTCTTTGGTGTAAGCATTGATGAATTCCAAACTCTTTTGGATGGCTTCATAACGATCTTGATAATCGTTTGGCGACATAGCTTCAAACGATGCCGTCCGTAAGCTTTTCGGCATAGATACCATGGTCACACGTTTGGCTAATTCTTCGGCTTCTTGTAATTTAATGAAGTCTTGTGTTGGATGGTAATCCACATCGATGAAATTAACGTTCATAATCAATGATGGTGCATATAAATGAAATTTCTTTTGTCCTAAGGCCTGGTTGCCATTTTCACGGGCAAATTCATACAATTTTGAGAATGATTTTTTGACGATGGCATCGTCAAATGTCAGTTGATGCGCTTGTAAAAAGGCTTGAACTGCTGGGTCGTTTTTCACGATTTCTTCTATTTTGGCCTGTCTTTCTTTAAAGGCAGGGTTGCGGTTGATTTGTTGTTTGAAACTATCGCCCACATTTTTCATTTGTTTGTCGTCAGCCATATTATTCACCTTCTTTTAATTCTAATGCTTGCATCAATTGACGGATTTCTGCTTCTTTGGCATTGATGGTTGCTGCATTTTCTTGATTTGCTAGCTTTTCACTTTCATCAGCAATACTTGCTGATGTTGGTGTTTTTTCGTATTTTTCTTTACGACTCGCTTCATCCAACCATTTTGGTTTGACGGATTCTTTTTGCGTTTGATAACGCCCTTTGCTGATACGATTTTTCTGACGTTTCTCGTATTGTTCTGCATTGTCTTTTTGGCGTTTTTTTAGGTATAGCATGGCAGCTTCAGGTTCTGAAATCTTTTGTTGTTTCCAGTCATCCGCTATGCGTTCAAGAAATGAACGGCTTAAGTTTGGTTCATCTAATTCCAGCAACACATACTGTATCATGATATTCATAACCGCCGGACTAATGATGTTTCGGCGGATTAATTCTGTAATTGTATTAGATTCTGCCTTGGTTAGATAACCACCCTTTTGTTCTTTGATTGATGACGCAAAGGCAATCGGTGGGTAAGACTTGGCAAAATCAGCAAATTCCAACGCTTCTTGATCTAGACCTAGTTGTTGCCATTTGGCACGGGTGGCTGATTGATTAGCCTCTGTTGCGGTAATCCGGTCGGTTAGCCCTGTTTTGGAGCTGGCGCCGGTGCCGTTCATAGCGCCGTTCGCCGCACCGCTGTCATTAGCCGACACATTGCTTCCACTACCCTTAGTCGCACTAGTATTCGCATTCGTAACCCCACCAGTAGTTGGCGAGCTAGAGGACTGCTGTGTTTGATTGGCTTGTTGGCTCGACTGATCGCTTGCCTGGTCGACCGCAAGCCGTTGCATTTTCGCCAAATCAATCGTATTTGTTCGTAAGTCTGCGGCGGCTGTAGCCAGTTTCTGGATGTCCACTTCGTCATAGCCGTAAATTTGGTTGAGCGAAATGGCCATGTCAATAACGGCGTCAGTTAGGGCTTTTTCGGATATAAAGGATGATTGCATAAGCTCCTTCAACAAACCGATATTGAGATTGTGGTCCTTGATTTGAACGGCTTTCGTTTGACGGTTTTGGCTGATGAGCTGGTCTTCCGTTTCACTCGGAATCGGATAGTACTGGCTCGGTAGACGGAAAACGTCCTTGAAGGTTGCGGTCACATCGGTCCAACTACCATCTTCAACATCGACGGGCATGTCATAGCTAAACTTGGCAATCAGTTGGTTATAGCGCGGTTGACCCAAGCGGTCCATCAAAAGTGTAGACATGATTGGGTCGGCAAAAATAGTCTTGCTGTTTAAGGGCGCTTGTAGCTGATATACCGTGACGGCATTACTCGATTGCGCGGGTGCTTTTTGCTCAAAAACCTGCAACAGTCCGATTGCTTCTAGGTTGCGGCGGGCTTTGATATAAGGCTCCTTGCCCCAGACCATTTGCTCCATCAAGTCGTGATGACGAATTTGTTTGGAGACATTGGTAGCCTTTTCGATATTGGCATACAAGGTTTGGTAGAGCGCGTAGGCTGCGCCACCGATAATCGGTTGGTAAAGATGTAGCAGGACTTGCTGATCGATATCAGAAATCCACTGGGGTTGGGTAATTTGAACAAGGCCCTTTGGATCTAAATTTTGCCATGGGTAGTTTGTCATGTACTTACCCTCCCTTCTAGTTCTTTTCGTGCCGTTTAGTTCGGCATGTTATTTCTTATCGTTTGTTTGTGTTTGATTTGTATCTGTCGGTGCATCCGGTGTTTCGGTGTTGTTACGACCGCGTAAACGTTCAATTTCACGTAAAAATACTGTTGGATCTTCGAATTGACGGTAGACGCTAGCATAGCGAATGTAGGCTACTTCATCGATATCTGGTAAGGCATTCATGATAAGTTCTCCGACATCTGAAGCGGGCACTTCACTAACACCGCGTGAACGTAATTCAGATTCTACATCTGAAGCTAATTTTTCTAATTGGTCAGCAGATACTGGACGTTTTTCTGCTGAGCGGATAAGACCACGTAAGACTTTTTCATGCGAAAACTCTTGGCGGGTCCCATCACGTTTAATGACTAATAAAGGTGTGCGTTCAATTCGTTCAAAGGTCGTAAAACGGTTACCGCAGTTGTTGCACTCACGGCGACGACGAATAGACGTATTGCTTTCGGCAGGACGACTATCGATTACTTTCAAATCATCTGAACCACAATTTGGACATTGCATGAATGTACCTCCATCTTTCTTTTGCTAATGCAAATTTGGTCTTTTTCACATTTTATTATAGCATAAAGCCTAATATAACCCTATTTCAGGGGTTGGTAACCAAAAATACCTAACCAAGCGGCTAATTGTTGGTGGGTCTCTTCAACTGAGCCCGAATTATCAATCACAAAATCCGCCATATTGGCCTTACGCTCAATCGACATTTGGCTAGTCATGCGCTTGAAGGCATCCACTGAATTCAAATTGTCGCGCGCCATTAATCGGTCCAATTGCAAGGTTTCCGACACATAAATGACCATAATATCATCATATTGATCTTCCAACTTGCTCTCAAATAACAGTGGCACATCCATGATGATCAATTCGTGACCCTCTGCGATATACTTTTCCTTCTCTTTGTTGAGCCAATCGCGAATCGGTTGACGTAACAATTCATTCAGTTTTTCTCTCTCAGATGGGTTTTCAAAAATGATGCCCCCTAATTTTTTGCGGTCCAAGACACCATTTGGAAAAACAATATCATCCCCAAAATATGCCTTCACCGCCGCTAATCCAGGCTCACCAGGTTCTACCACCATGCGTGCGCCGTAATCCGCGTCCACCACGGGAAAACCTTCCTGTTTGAAAAATTTACTGGCCGTCGACTTACCCGTCGCAATGCCCCCAGTTAATCCTAAAATATGACTCATAATTCCTCCTACTACACGCGTTTAGCCATGTACTTTTTGACAGTTTGGGCAAAAATGACTACCGCGCTGACTGACACTGATCTTTTCAATTGGCGTCCCACATCTTGCACAGGGTTTCCCAGTCCTGCCGTACGCCTGCAGATATTGTTGATAGTGGCCATTTTCACCAAAAGCATTGGTGTATGACCGGATTGTCGTACCACCAACTTCTACGGCATGGCCGATAATTGCTTGGCTGGCATCAACAATGGCCTGTATTTCTGGATCTGTCAGTGTATTGGCTGCTTGTTCGGGATGCACTTTGGCTGCATACAATACTTCATCCGCATAAATATTACCGATTCCTGCAATGACAGACTGGTCTAATAAGACCCCTTTGATGGGTCGCTTGCGCTTTTCTAGCTTGCCTTTTAAATATACTGTTGTTAAATCCTTTGGTTCTGGTCCCAAGTTGAGCGCATTGATGGCTTGTTCTAGTTGATTTTTGTCGACCATGTGAATACGTCCAAATTTACGGACATCACGGTACCTCAAATCATAGCCATCTGTTAAATGTAGGATGACATGTGAATAGGCATCTACTGACTCAGTCGTCGGTACATACAAGTATTTACCTTCCATACGCAGGTGGGCAATCCAAGCGACATCAGTCCAATTGAAAATTAAAAATTTCCCAATTCGTTCCACTGATAACAAGCTTTGACCAGGCATCCGGTGAACAAAATCAGCGACCCCGCCTGGTGCTTGCACGATATTGTCCCACAAGACTGTGACACTTTTGACTTCTTTGCCAATCACGAGCTTTTCCAATCCGCGTCTGACCGTTTCAACCTCTGGTAATTCTGGCATCTTACTCCTACTTTCTACTGGGCTTTCTGTACTTATTCTAAAGCAAATACCCGCTAAATAAAATAGCTTTTTCATTTTGTGGGGCTGTCGTGCTATTGGAAATTTTTCGTTCGATTCACATATGAAATTTCATTCGTGAAAAATCTTCAAAAATCATCACAAATATCTTTTCATTTGTGATGATGTCGCTCGAAATTCTTTTATGCGCTGCTGAAGATGAATCATGCTGCTAATCTTCACATACCAGCTATTATTTGCGAAAATATGGACCGCTACTTCATTTATGGAAATCTATTGATGATAAAACTGCTACTTGTGTCGCGAATGGTGGTCCATTTATGAATAAGAAATACCCCTCAGTCTAAGCGCTACTGCTTTTGACCAGGGGGTATCCTTTTCACATCAAGTGATTATTTAGCTTCGTACCAAGTTGCGCCGTAATTTGATTCGACTTCTAGTGGTACGTCTAGTTGGGCTGCTTCGCCCATGATTTGGGTTACCAGTTTTTCTAAGTCATCGATTTCTGACTTAGGTGCTTCAAATACCAACTCATCGTGGATTTGCAATAGCAAGTTGGCTTGTAGGCCGGCATCTTTCAAGGCTTGGTCCATACGTACCATCGCGATTTTGATGATGTCAGCTGCTGTACCTTGAATTGGTGTATTCATGGCATTTCGTTCGGCGAATGAACGCACGTTGAAATTCTTAGCATGCAAGTCTGGTAGGTAACGACGACGTTTGAATAAAGTTTCAACGTAGCCGTCCTCTTTGGCTTGTTCTACGACATCTTTCATGTAAGCTTGGACGCCTGGATAGTTTTCCAAGTAAGTGTCGATAAATTTCTTAGCTTCTGGACGTGAGATATTCAAGTTTTGGCTTAAACCATAATCTGAAATACCGTAAACGATACCGAAGTTAACCGCTTTGGCGTTACGACGCATGTTCGGCGTTACTTGATCTTCCGTCACACCGTAAACTTTCATAGCTGTCGATGTATGAATATCCTCATGGTTGTTGAAGGCTGCCTGCATATGTTCGTCGCCTGAGATATGGGCTAAAACGCGCAACTCAATTTGAGAATAGTCACTTGAGAAAATGACCCAATCGTCTTGACTAGGCACAAAGGCTTTACGAATCGCACGGCCTTCTTCTGAACGAATCGGAATATTTTGTAAGTTTGGATCTGCTGAAGACAAACGACCAGTTGAGGTCAAGGTTTGTTGGAAACGTGAATGAATTTTGCCGTCTTCATGGATGTAATCTTGTAAACCTTCGACATAAGTAGATTGTAATTTACTTAATTGACGGTAATTCAAGATTAAATCGATGATTGGTGCTTCACCAGCAAGTTTTTCCAATACGTCTTGGGCTGTTGAATAGCCTGTTTTTGTTTTCTTGATGACTGGTAAGCCCATTTCTTCAAATAGGATAACCCCTAATTGTTTTGGCGAATTGACGTTGAATTCGTGACCTGCTTCTTTGTAAATGTCTTGTTCTAAGCCATCTAAAATGCCTTGGAACTCCACTTGCATGGCTTCAAGTTGTGATTTATCCACAGTAATACCTAAGATTTCTAATTTGGCTAACACTAGTGCTAAAGGCAATTCCATTTCTTGATATAAGTCATCCATTTGGTTGGCTTCAAGTTGTGGGCGAATGGCTGCTTGCAGGCGTGCCATCACGTGAATTTTACGGGCTAGGTGGTCATGCATCACAGCTGCATCTTCAGGGACACCGCGTTTGGCACCCTTGCCGTAGACTGATTCATCGTAAGATAAATCTTCGATATCAAATTCACGTGCGACTTCAGCAAGGTCATTTGAGTTATCGCGAGCTGTTAATAAATATGAGCCAATTAAGACGTCGTCAACAACACCAGCAAAGGCTACGTCCACGTAATCTAGCATGACCATTGTTCTCTTGGCATCGAAGACTACTTTGGCAATAGCTGCATTGCCTAGGAAATCTTTGAAGCTATCAGCTTGTAGTAAGTCTGCTGGACCGACGAAGATGTCCTCACCATTGGTCCAAGCAACTTGTACGATATCTGAATCGTGGTAATTTTTGCTTAGGTTTTCGGCGTAAAAAGCATAACCATCCGCTTTTGAAGCTGTTGGGAAGTAGTCTGCTTTTAACTCGTCAACACTTGCCACGTATGTATAGTTAACGTCAGCCCAGTCTTGGGTCAACAAGTCTGCTTGGTCTGAGTCGGCTAGTAAATTGGACATGAAAGTATTGAAATTCATGTCTTTGTAGAAGTTCATTAATGCTTCTACGTTTTTACCCTTGTATGGGATATCCGCAATCGTTTTTTCAACTGGCGCATCCGTTTCGATACGGGCTAATTTTTTGGATAAAATGGCATTTTCTTTGTCATTGATCAGATTTTCTTTACGCTTAGATTTCTTCATATCATCAATTTGATCATATAAGTTTTCAACAGAGCCATATTCATGTAAAAGTTTTAGGGCCGTTTTTTCCCCAATCCCTGTAACACCAGGGTAGTTATCGGATGAATCGCCCATAAGGCCCTTCATGTCGATGATTTGGTCTGGTGTGATACCCATGTCTTCTTGAATACTTGCTGGTGTATAGGATTGTAATTCAGATACCCCTTTTTTGGTGATATCAACACGGACATTGTCACGTGCAAGCTGCGTTAAATCCTTGTCCCCAGAAATGATGACAACGTCATATTCTTCAGGGTCTACTGACATAGCTAACGTACCGATGATATCGTCGGCTTCATAGTTGGTTAGTTCGTAATGTGACACACCGAACGCATCTAATAGGACATTAAAGAAAGGCATTTGCTCTCTAAATTCGGATGGTGTTGATTGGCGGCCACCTTTGTATTCGCCAAAGAATTCTGTTCTAAAAGTGGTTTTCCCAGCGTCCCATGCAACTAAGGCATGTGTAGGCTGTTCTTTTTCCAAAATCTTAGACATCATGCCATGAAAGGCGAATAAGGCGTTGGTATGCATGCCGTTTTTGTTTACGAATGAATCGATGTTATGGATGGCATAGAATGATCTGAATGCCAGTGATGACCCGTCGAAGAGGACGAGTTTCTTTTTGTCTGTTTTAGTACTCAATTGAGTCTCCTCCTGAAATTCGTTGGAATACACCAGCGTCGATAGTTTCGGTATCGTGGCGTAGATGTTCTTCTGGTGGTAAGACTGTTAGCATGGCGTCTAATACGCGTTCGTCGTCTGTTGAATTGGTGAATTTACCGATACAGTGGACGGTCACAAACTGTTTCAATTCTTCGACGCGAATGACTTCGAATTCGAAGGTGATGATTGAGTTATGTGGGATTGAATGAATGATGTTGATGTTCATTTCGACTAAGCGTGAGCCTGGGCCAGGGAAGTTCATGGATACGGTACGTGTGATAACACCCATCAAGGCGATTGGTGGTACGACTACTTCTGTCGGTAAAATCCCTGCGCTTTCTGATGTTTGTTGTAGATAGGCTGGGTTTGAATCTGCCGTAACGCCCATATATAACAAGACATCTCGTTCGCGGATGGATTCTGTTACTCTGAACGTATCCCCTACTTTAATGGCTTCGATTGTCTTACCGATTAATTTTTCTGGTTGATTGTTTGATTCTGTTAAGTTATGTTCTACCATGTTTTTTTACACCCCTAGGTTCTGAAAAAATCATACTGGTTCCAACGACGATTTGCGGATACCTTGTCCGCTTCAATAGTTTTATTTTATCAAAGAAAAAGAATATATGCGAATACCAGGA
Organism: Aerococcus agrisoli; assembly: GCF_003797145.1. GTDB lineage: Bacteria > Bacillota > Bacilli > Lactobacillales > Aerococcaceae > Aerococcus > Aerococcus agrisoli. The sequence goes on from NZ_RKMG01000031.1 coordinate 12,767, forward strand.
TGAGAGCGCGGGCGTTTAGACCCGAACACTGGAAGAGATATGCAGTAGCAAGCGCAGCTTGCTGCAAATATCTCTGAAGTGGAGACCTGTCTGCCCAAGCGAACTCGACTTCACAGGATGTGAGGACCGACGCTTAGAAAGCCACCGGTGGAGAAAGGATGTGACAAAAGGCGTTTTAATCCAAGACACTGGAAGATTAGTGATGAGACACTTAGAGAGTAGAACGAACTAATCTGAAGTGGCATTGGATTTGCCTTTTGGAACTCAACTAGATTAGGGCAGACGATGACGGTAGTCATCGGCAATCTAATCTGAAGCGCAGGGCTTTCTGGAGGTCCGAACTCGACTTCATAACTATTGTTGGTGTGCTTACTCAGCCTTCGGCTTGTCGCGTATAGTCCTTTAAAAGCCGTGGGAGCTTCAGGATGTGACAATAAGCGTTTAGACCCGAACACGGGAAGACTATTGCAGTGACACACGCAGGGTGGCGCAATATAGTCTGAAGTGGAGTTGGGTCTGCTTATTGGAACTCAACTCTGAGAGCCAAGGACTCTCGACTTGAAATCGAGCCACGGTCTCGATTTCATCCTCTTTCACGGCTAAAGGACATACACTATCGCCTTCGGCAATCCAACAATCCTGATTTCAAAATTCGTAAATATTTGCGAATTCACCAAATAAATTAAGGGCACTGCTTCAACTTAGTGTGCCTAAAAATATTTCCGCCCTATACTCGAGTGTCCACTACTTGGGGTCCGGTGTATTTTCTTCAAAATGAAAGAGGGCTTCTGCCCTCTTCTTTATTCAAATTCTAAACAAAAAAGCAGTCGCGGGATTGAGAAAACCGCGATTGCTTTTAGTAGGTGTTTTAAAATTATTCACCGTCTAGGTAAGTGGTGATTAAGTCGATGTATAAGTCGATGAAGCTTAGGTAGTTGTCTTTTTCTACGTATTCATCGATTTGGTGTGATGTTTCTGTACCTGGGCCGAAGATGATGATTGGGAATCCGTCACCTTTGTTGGCTACGAAGTTAGCACCGTCAGTACCACCTGTCATTGGCACAACTAATTGTTCTACTGGTAGGTAGTCTTTTGATAATTTTTCAGCTAACTCAACTAGGATTGAATCAACGCCACCATTTAGTGGTTTCAAGTCCAATGTTAATTGCACATCGAAGTCTGCACCCTTGTCTAAGTATTTGTTGTAGACAGTTGAGAATACACCTTTCACATCTTCGTTATCGAATTCCGGCACTGTACGGATGTTGAATACAACTTCCGCGTGGTCAGGAATTGTGTTTACTTGGTCCCCACCACGGAATACAGTGATTGAGAATTTTGGTTGTTTTAATAATTGGTCTAATTCAGCGTTTCCTTCGTCATCACCTTCAACAGCACCGTAGATGTCTAAGGCTGGTGAGAAGTCTAATTGACCAAAATGGATGTCTTTCGTTGCTTCTTCGAAAGCAGCTTTGAATTCTAAGGCAAAGTCCATTAATGGTTCAATAGCGTTGATCCCACCTCTTGGTTTAGATGAGTGAACGGAACGTCCGCGTGATGATACCACAAAGTTCATTGAGCCTTTGTGTGAAGGATGAATGGTATTCGCCGTTGGTTCACCAATGATGATTGCGTCAACGTCTTTTACGTATCCTGCTTCTTCTAGCTGGATTGAACCGACTGCGCCATTTTCCTCATTGTAAGTTGCAAGTAAGCGAATGGTACCTTTTTTCAAAAGTCCTTGTTCTTTGATTTCGATCATAGCGATCACTAATGCGGCTAGACCTGATTTCATATCTGTTGAACCACGGCCATAAAGTTTGCCGTCGCGTTCAGTTAATGTGTATGGGTCAGATGTCCATGCATCCACGTTCCCTGCTGATACGACGTCCATGTGGCCAGAAATCCCGATAACTGGTGCGCCAGAACCGATTTCGGCTACTAGGTTAGCACGGCCAGGAATACCTGTTGGAATTACTTTTGAAGGGATATCGTATTTAGATAATAAGTTTGCTAAGTAGTTAGCTACGTCTTCTTCATTGCGGTCGACTGTTTCGATGGCTACAATGTCGCTTAAAATTTTGATTTTTTCTTCTTCTGTAAAGATTTTAGCTGCTTTTGTCAAAAAGAACACTCCTCTATTTTCTGGCACATATCTTGTGACAGTTTTCTCTACTAATCATATTATCATTTATTCACCAACATGGATAATAAATTGCCCACGGCTTTTCAATCAATCGTGTTCGCTATAACCGATTTATGTTTCTTTATGTGCGGGACTTCCTTTTATGTTATTTGCTTTAAATGAAAAATTATAGTAATCGTTTTCATAAATGCTTTGTTGTGCTAGAATAAAGTTAATATATAAAACATATACGAAAGGAAGTGAACAAGATGGGAGCTATCCACTATTACTTTGTTCGCCATGGCGAAACTACTGCAAATGCAGATCATAAAATTCAAGGCTGGTCAGACTCACCCGTGACGCGTGTCGGTATGCGCGTGGTTGATCAGGCTGCTGAAACATTGTCAAACGTCAATTTCCACCTTGCTTATACCAGCGATTTAGACCGTTGTATCGAAACAGGAGAACGCATTTTATCGAAACAAGAAAATGACATTCAATTGTTCCCGATAGAGGGTTTTAGAGAGTACAACTTTGGTGGACTGGAAGACCAAGATGTCGAAAAAGTGTGGCCAAAATCAATTGCTCAATTGGTCGAAGAAATGCGTCAAAACCAAATTCCTTCAACCCAATTTGTGCCATTAATTATTGAAAACCTTGTCGACCGTGATGAAGAAGGAGATTCAGAGGACTTTATCACCTTCTGGGATCGCATCGAGGAAGCCATGTTAGAGATTCATGACGATGCTTTAGAAGCACGTATGGAAACCCAACAAGCGAATATCAATGTTTTGATTGTCAGTCATGACATGCCAATCCGTTTCTTCTTACATGAAGTCTTGGCTGAATTTGATTTGACTGAACCTTTAGACTATGGCCATTTTGCCCATGTTGTCTATCACAAAGGTGCCTATGATTTGAAAGAGTTTAATGCAATTTAATGATATGAAAAAAATCCCCGGACAAAATTGTTCGGGGATTTTTGCATTATTCACTTTGACAGGCTCTGTGAAACCTGGTGTAAATTGGGACGTTTTTTCTCACATCTTGAAGTTGAGCTCGGACCTCACATCCTGTGAAGTTGAGCTCCAATAAGCAACTCCCTGCCCACTTCAGAATAGCTTGCGGCACATTTCATGTGCCACGGCACTATTCTTCCACTGGTTGGGGGCTGGACGCTTTTTCTCACATCCTGTGAAGTTGAGCTCCAATAAGCAGACCCAACTCCACTTCAGAGATATTTGCAGCAAGCTGCGCTTGCTACTGCATATCTCTTCCAGTGTTTGGGTCTGAACGCTTATTGTCACATCCTGAAGTTGAGTTCGGACCTCCAGAAAGCCCTGCGCTTCAGATTAGATTGCCGATGACTACCGTCATCGTCTGCCCTAATCTTCCACCAGTGGCTTTCTAAGCGTCGGTCCTCACATCCTATTATTTTTCTAATTCATTCGGCCATGACATTGTGCCGCCTTCAACGTTGACTACGTCTAATCCTTGTTGGTCAAGGAATTGGCTAGCTTTTGCTGAACGAGCACCTGAATGGCAGATGATGTGGTATTCAGTGTCTTTGTCTAATTGATCAAAGCTGCCTGCTAATTCGCTTAATGGCATGTTTACTGCGCCTGGTACGTGACCATTTGCGTATTCGTCTTTTTCACGAACATCGACTAAGTTTACTGGGTTAGCTGTGTGTTTTTCAGAAAATTCTGACATTGAGATTGATTTATACATAAATTAATTCCTCCGGTAATATGGTTTTATACAGTGCGAATGCACCATCTAAGTTTTGGACATTGAAGCCATGTTGTTTTAATTGACGTTCTGCAATGTATGAACGTAAACCACTATGGCATGAAACGATATATTCTGTTGTTGGGTCTAATTCTACCATACGTTCACGCAATTCATTGACTGGGATGTTGATGGCATTTGGAAAGGCACCCTGTTTGATTTCACCTGGGCTACGTACATCTAATAATACTTTGCCTTTTGCTAGCTCATCTTTTAGTTGGTGCCATTGAATTGATTCACTCAAGCCTTCAGCAATATTCATTGCGGCGTAACCTGCCATATTTACAGGATCTTTTGCTGATCCGAATGGTGGTGCATAGGTGAATTCTAATTCTGGTAAGTCAAAAATAGTTAAGTGACCTTTAATGGCTGTTGCAATAATATCAATTCGTTTATCAATACCTTTTTGGCCAACAGCTTGCGCGCCATAAATTTCACCTGATTCAGGGTTGAACACAAGTTTCAACATGATGTCAGTTGCATTTGGATAATAACCGGCGTGGTCTTTTCCAGAAATATGCACAACATCAAATGATAGATTCGCCATTTTGGCTTGACGTTCACTTAAACCAGTTGAAGCAGCTGCAATATTGAAGGCACGAACGATGGCTGTTCCGATGCTTCCTTGGTTTTTACGTTCTAAACCAGCAATCACATCGGCCACTTGACGACCTTGACGGTTAGCTGGTGATGCTAAAGAAATCAATGCATCTTGGCCAGTAATTTGTTGTTTGACAACAATGGCGTCACCGACTGCAAAAATATCAGGATTACTTGTTTGATATTTATCATTCACGACAATACCACCGCGTAAACCTAGTGTTAGTCCTGCTTTTTCAGCAAGACTGCTTTCAGGTTGCACCCCAACAGATAAAATGGTGATATCTGATGTTAATGTTTGACCACTTTCTAAGACGATTGTATGGCCTTCATCTTCAAAACGAATCGCTGAATCAGATGTGAACACCTGAACGCCCTGTGCTACTAATTCATTTTTTACATAGGCTGCCATTTCTTCGTCTAATGGTGGTAATACATGTGGGGCACGCTCAACGATAGTGACGTTTAACCCACGTTTATGTAAGTTTTCCGCCATTTCTAAGCCAATAAAACCAGCGCCGATTACTACGGCTTCTTTGGTTTCATCCGTAATTGCCTGCATAATTTGATCTAAGTCAGGTACATTACGTAAAGCAAAGGCATTATTTGCTTCTGCTAGCCCTTCAATTTCAGGTACAAATGGTTTGGCACCTGGAGATAAAATCAATTTATCGTATGATTCTGTATAACTTTCACCATTGCTTACAACAGTTACTGTTTTATCTTCAGTTGAGATGGCTGTTACTTCATGTACTGGACGAACATCCAAATCAAAACGGGCTTTTAAACTTTCTGGTGTTTGCACTAGCAAAGCGTCGCGGGCAGCAATTTCACCTGAAACGTAATATGGCAAACCACAGTTGGCAAAGGATACAAAAGGACCTTTTTCAAAAATAATAATTTCAGCATCATCCATTAAACGGCGTAAACGTGTTGCTGCAGACATACCGCCAGCGACACCACCAATAATAATAATTTTCAACTTATTTTCCTCCTACAGTTCGGCCAGTCCATTGGCTCATACCGCCACGAACGTTGGTCACTTGGTAGCCTTTTTTCGTTAAAATTTTAGCTGCTTGACGACTACGCATACCTGATTGGCAAATTACGACGACGTCTTTGTTTTTACCTTGGTAGTTGGCAATCTTATCTAATGGGACATTCTGTGCTTTACTAATATGCCCCGCCCGGTATTCTTGGGGCGTACGTACATCGAGTAAAGTAATGTTGCTATTGACTTTAGTGGCTAATTCGCTTGTTGACATGCTTGGTGTCTTTTTGAAAAATGAAAACATTTTGAAACCTCCTTTGTATACCTTACAGGGTATATTAAATACTATACCATTCGCTTTGTCAACACATATATTCTGCCAATTTGAATGAATTTCATTTGACATATATACCCAACTAGGTATAATCAATATGAAAAAGCCTTTATATAAAAGGATGAGGAGCTGTAAACATGAGTGAAATAACTGATCAAAAACAAATTATCAACCGTTTACGACGTACAGAAGGTCAAATCCGTGGTATTCAAAAAATGATTGAAGACGACAAAGAATGTGTGGATATCATTACCCAATTGAGTGCTGTGCGTTCAAGTATTGACCGTGCAATGGGGATTATCGTGGCCGAAAACCTATTACATTGCATCGACCAACCTAGTGAAAATACGGATGAACAAAACAAAAAAATCCAACAAGCCATTCAAATGATTATCAAAAAATAAGTTGCTAATATCGGCACAAAAAATAACCCCCTTAGGTATAAGTGTTCAATTTCATATACCTGAGGGGGTTATTGTTTTATTTATTGTATTTAATTAGACGCAACTAAAGCACCAAATATTTACTGTGGCCGTCTATGATAGATATTTCTATATTTAATAACATGATTTTATACAATTTTTACAGTCTTAAATAGTATTTACAATTAATTACTAGCCATTAGCGTATAAAACTATAATTTATTACTACGTTCTTCAAAATCCAATTCTTGATTGATTTTGTATGTATAGAGAAGTAAGATTATCATCAACTCTAAATAGTTTTCTTTATGCTCTTCATCTGATACTTTTGCTTTTGACCCATGGATGTACTTATTGCGAATATCTAACGAGTTACCAAATCTCTTCTTGTCCATGATATAAGAAATGTAATCAATTTCTTGCTTTGAAAATAGATAGTTATCATATTTAAGATTTCCTTCTTCTATATCTTTATCTACGATTACCATTAAATCTTTTGTAAAATAAATAATATCACAATATCCATAATTTTTAATTAATTGATAAATTCTCAAGAGCTTTGGATTATTAAAATAAATTTCCTTTTCTCTGGTATAAGAAATAATATTATTCTCCTCTAAATAATCTAATCTAGTTTCATCCATCTCAAACGTAAAAGCTTTTCGCGTTATTCCTTTACTTACATGGTAATATAAGGATTCACCTTCTAATGACTTGAAGAAATCCGTTCTGAATAATAAATCACTAATAAACTCCACTTTTTTAGAATTAAAATAAATATTTTTTTTCTCTTGTAATGATTTTAGTTCATCGTAAGCTGGATTTTTTGATGCTATTTCTAATAATTCAGGATCTATTTCTTTAAATTTCCGATAAAAATCGTATTGTTTCAATACACTGTCCATTTCAGGTATTATCAGTTTGCACTTATCATAAAATTTAAGTTCCGCCGGTGATACATTATAGGAAAAACCTTCAGCCAGATATTCCTCATTAAATAATTCATTGTAACAAGATGCAAAAACTTCTTCTAGTTCCAAGCCAGCACGTGACAAGTGTTCATAATATGTTCTAAAAAATAATTGATAAAGAGTTCTATTGGTACTAAACTCCAAAGATTCTTCATAGCTATACTTTGATTTAAAACCAATAATATCAAATAAAGATTTTTTCATATTGATTTTTCGAATTAAAGAAAAATTCCCATAATAATCAAAAATTCCAAAGAAATATATAAAGTTATTCATCAATGTCGCAGTTGTAAAGAACAGTTATAAAAT
>NZ_RKMG01000032.1 GCF_003797145.1 Aerococcus agrisoli
TTCAGTTTTCGGGTAGAGATTCAAAAACTTCATTTCCCCTTTTTTATTTAACCTTTATTTTTCTTGTTGGACGCTTGAATTGTTTTATATAGCGAATTGAATTGACCTTTGAAAGTTAAGACATTATCGAAAATATCTTCACCTTCGTTGAGCATTTTCACCGTAACCCAACCTAGCGTAGCTGTAATGCCACTAGCGACTACACCATTAATAGCAGCACCAGCAAGTGTCCCAACACCAGGAATAAATTTGATTAGATTCCCCACAATGCTACGACCAAAACCAACCACAACTAGTTCCTTAGAAATCGTCCAACCAAGTGATTCAGACCATGAGCGGCCAAATAATTTATGTAGACGACTCATCATAACAGTTTGCACTGGTACCAATAAAATAGCATCTGAAAACGGAATTGGCGAAAGGCCGATAATCGCCGCAGTCAACGTCGCTGCATGGATAGTGGTATAGGACTTCTTACGTACCTCAGGATCCACGCCTACTAAAAATTCATCAAAAATTCCTTCGTAGCGTTCCTTGCTAGTACCAAGCACCTTCTCAGCTTGCGCCTTCGTTTGGTCCAAAGCACCCAAAATCACACCCGCACTTTTCACAGGCATCTTCTTCAACACTTCATCAAAAAATGCGTGAAATTCTTTGTCATCCGCTGCTTCTGTTCCATTATCTTCAGCCTCTGCCTCAAGCACCACATGTGTCCCCGGCACATCTTGCATAACAGCCTCGTCCTCCACAACTTGCGCTTGTTGCCCTTCATCCTCTGGTGTTGTCACCGTTTCATCCTCAACTAATGATGCTTTCTTAAGCTCATCTTCATTTAATTCAGTCATAAAGCTCATCCTCCTCAATATTTGCGCCACACATACCGTTGGCGCCTATAAACACATTCTTTATCCTAAATAGTATATCAACACTTGGCATCATGCAATTATATATATAACATCATTTAAAAATTTTCTTGATGTGAAAAGTAGGCTACAGATCAAATAAGGCAAATTAGCTTATAGAGTACCCAGCTGTTAAAACAAAAATGTCACATTGTCGGGAAGATAGTAGCATATTTTCAATGATACTAGCACAAATTACGCCTATAGCAATTGTTCAAGACCACTATTGTTGAAAGATGATGAGGCTTGTTCCAAGCCTCTACCGATTATCAATACCTCACGACTAAACCTTAAATGCCTATTATTGAATGCCCCTGTGCTTGTATAAGAATTGCCATATTTTTACTAAATGAGATTTTATTCAAGACGGGTACTCGTTTTTGTCTCGAATGGCATCCTATTCGGGACAAGTTATTTGGATTTTATCGAATGAATTCTTATTCGAGATGATTTCGCGTTTTTGTCTCGAATGGCATCCTATATGGGAATCACCCCTCCGTTCAACAAAAAAAGGCTGGACCCAAAAGTCCCAACCCATTTTTACAAAGATAGCATTAACTATGTACTTCAACTACGTCTTTGATTAATTGGTAGATGAATTTCTCTGCATCGAAGACTTGTAAGTCATCCAATTGTTCACCCAAACCGATGAATTTAACAGGAATATCCATTTCGTAGCGAATGGCGAAAATCACGCCACCCTTAGCGGTACCATCCAATTTGGTCAAGACAATCCCATCGATATCAACTGTTTTGTCGAATTCTTTGGCTTGTACAAGCGCATTTTGTCCCGTAGTTGCATCCAAGACCAACAATGTTTCATGCGGTGCGCCTGGAATTTCACGTGTTAAAATACGTTTCATCTTGTCCAATTCATTCATCAAGTTGACTTTATTTTGTAAACGTCCGGCTGTATCCACCAAGACATAGTCATAGTTTCCCTCACGCGCTTCTTTGGCTGCATCAAAGGCAACAGACGCTGGGTCGCCGTGGGCTTTACCAGTAATAATCGGCACATCTACTCGGCGTGCCCATTCTTCTAATTGTTCAATGGCACCGGCACGGAAAGTATCACCGGCAGCAAGCAAGACTTTATGGCCTTGTTGTTTCAATTGGTAAGCCATTTTCCCAATGGTAGTTGTTTTCCCAACACCATTCACCCCAACAAATAGCATCACTGTTGGGCCATCAGGATTTTCGTTGATAGCGACACTTGGTTCGCCACCCTTGTCATAGATTTCAACCATCTTTTCGATGATGACATTCTTCACTTGTTCACCTGAACTAGCCCCGCGGAGTAAAACCTCCTCGCGAACGGCATCAGATAGTGCCAATGTCATATCAAAGCCGACATCAGAAGAAATAAAAGCTTCCTCTAAATCATCAAAAAATTCATCATCCACTTGGCGGAAACCAGCGAACAATTCGTTAATGCGGTCTGAAAATGAACGACGTGTCTTTTCAACACCCTTATCATATTTTTCAAATACAATCTGGTCTTGGCTAGGTTCAGCTGACTCAGATTTTCGTTGTTCTTCAACAACTGGATCTTCCCCGGTGAAGGCTCTCTTAATACGATCAAATAATCCCATCGAGCACACTCCCTCTATTCTTTTTTAGTATCATATCATATCTCGCAAGCGGTGTCCGCTCTCACTATGTAAACCGTGAAAACGCTAGCCACCCACTCAGATACAATCTTATTTATTGTCGTCTTCTTGGTAGAAAACAAAGTGGTCAATTGCTTTTGCTACGCCATCTTCTTCGTTACTTGACGTGATGTAGTCAGCGTATTGTTTGATATCCGGACGGCCATTTTCCATGACAACGGCTGTACCCGCCCATTTTAACATGGCCAAGTCATTTTCTTCGTCACCAATAACCATCACTTGATCAGCAGTTAATTCCAATACTTGGGCCAAATGGGCTACCCCAACACCCTTATCCACACCCTTAGGCATGATTTCCAATTGGTATGGATGACTACGCATCACTTCAAAATCTTCGAATACCCATTCAGGTAATTTTGTCATTGCGCTCTCTAAATGCGCAATTTCCGTATTGATCACGACTTTAAAAATCGCTGTTTCAGGATCCAAATTCGTCATGTCAAACTGTTTAAATGGCAAGAAATTCATGGTTTCTTGATAAGTCCCAGGAAAATCTTCAGGGAATGGGAATTGGTAAACCGCATCGATTAAGACCGCTTCAAGTGGTAAATCAACCGCAAGCATCGCCTCATACAAACATTGCGCTTGACCCATTGACATCGTCACTTGGCTCACAACTTCGCGAGATTCATTCTTTAACACCAAACCACCATTATAAGTAATGGAATAGTGGTCGGACGAATTAGTGCCTAAAGTATCCAAAATATGTTGAATCGCTTCTAACGGACGACCTGTACAAATCGCCACATCCACACCATTTTGAATCGCCTTGTGAATCATATCAATATTAGCTGGGCTAATCGTTTTATCCTTACTCAATAACGTACCATCTAAATCAATTGCAATTAACTCAATCATAATTCCCTCATACTTCCCTATTTTCATTTTCGTATTCTTTGCTTACGTCTATTGTCCCATATCTTCATGGGAAAAAGGGCATGATTTGCCTAAACTAAGCCTTTTCTAATGCTTTCTCATCGAAATCTTCTAATCGCACAGCCGCCAACTTGGATACACCAGATTCCTGCATCGTCACACCATACAAGATATTGGCTGCTTCCATTGTCCCCTTACGATGCGTAATCACGATAAATTGCGTCTTATCCGCAAATTCACGTAAGAAGCGTCCATAACGTGCCACATTGGCCTCATCTAAGGCTGCTTCCACCTCATCCAAAATCGAGAACGGTACGGTTTTTACATCCAAAATCGCAAACAACAAGGCAATCGCGGTCAAGGCTTTCTCTCCACCAGATAATAAGGAAAGATGTTGCAATCTCTTTCCAGGTGGTTGGGCTTCAATCTCAATACCCGATGCCAACAAGTCAGTCGGATCAGTCAAGGTCAAGCTCGCACGACCGCCACCAAATAATTTAGGGAAAATTTCTTCAAAGGAATCACGAATGGCAATAAAGGCTTGTTCAAAGCGTTCTGAAACCTCTGCATCCATTTCTTCAATCGATTGATACAGTTTTTCTTTGGCTGCTAAGACATCGTCACGTTGTTTCTGCATGAAGACAAAACGCTCGTTAACTTCTTCAAATTCCTCGATTGCCGCCAGGTTAACCGGTCCGATATGTTCAATTTCTTTCTTCAATTCACGCACTTTTAAGGATGCTGTTTCCATAGACATGGTTAATTCAGATTGGGCACGTGCCCGTTCAAACGTCAGACCATATTCTTCACGTAAATGTGTCAAGTGATTATCGATTGAAACCTCATAGCGTGAAATCGTTGCTTCTACTTTGGCTTGTTTTTCAAGTAAGGATTGCAAGTGACTGTTCATTTCTTTGACTTCTTTATCTAGTCCGTCCGCCTTATTTTGGGCGTTGTTGCGGCCTTTTTTCAAGTTCGTCAATTGCGCTTCACAATCTTTTTGCGCTTTCACAGCTGCTTGGTAATCTGCTTCCAAACTATTAGAAGTCTCAGAATTAGATAAGATAGCCTCCGCCATCAGTTTCAAATCAGCTTCGAATTTCGCTACCTGATCTTGTTTAGCTGCCAAGTCGGCTTGACGTCGTGTCAAATCTTGGCTAACTTGATCAAATTGCGATTGCAGGACAGCCAATGCTGTTTCAGCTACTTGTAAATCACTTTGTAGTTGGTCGCGTTTGGCTGCTTTTTCATTTGCTGACAAGCTCATGTCATCGATGGTCGTCTTCAATTGCAAGACTTGTCCGTCGATCTGGTCTAAATCAGTTTGTAATTTGGCCAACTCTTTTTCATGAGATGCTTTGACTTTTGCTAAAAGCGCCTCTGCACCTTGACCGGCCGCTAAGCTGTTTTCCAGGTCAGTAATTTGCTCATTCAAACGGTCCATTTCGGTAACCAAGGTGCGCTCAGTAAAGCGTGCTTCGTCGCCTTGTGTTTTAATGGTTGCCAAATCAGCTTCTAACGCTTCTGCCTTAGTTCGGTGAGCCGTCATTTTCGCCTGATAATCTTCAACCGTCTTGGTCAAATTAGCAATTTCTTTATTTAAGCGGTCGATATCTGTTTTTCGAGATAACAACCCATTATTATTTTGATGTTTGGTTGCCCCACCAGTCATGGAACCACCGGCATTGATGACATCTGACTCCAGGGTCACAATGCGGTAACGACTATATAGGGTTTTAGAGATTGCCCGAGCGTGGTCCAAATTATCGGCCACAATCACGTGCCCCATCAAATTTTGCATGATTTGACGGTAATGGTCATCGAAGGCCACTAAATCAGACATTACCCCAATAAAACCAGGCATACCTTGAACCTTAGCGAGATCGCCAGCTGCTACTGAACGCCCTTTAATGACATTCAAGGGTAGGAAGGTTGCTCGACCAGCGCGTTGACGTTTCAATTCGCCAATTAACTGACTCGCCACTAGCCCATCTTCTGTCACAATATTTTGCATGGCTCCAGCCAAGGCCGTTTCAACCGCACCGGTATAGGCATCCGGTACCCGCAATAATTGTGCAACGGCCCCATGGACACCTGGAATTTTCTTACCGAGATCAAGGGCTACCTTTACACCTTGGTAGAAACCAGCGCGATCGCGTTCTAAGTCTTCTAATGAATCCTTGCGCGCACTTGCTTGCATCAAAGCCTGATTGGCCTGATTCATCATTTGATTGGCTTGGTAAGCTGCATCTTGACTAGCTTTCACAGCAGCCTGTTGTTCTTTATAGGATGCTAACAAACCTTCAATTTTTGTCGCCAAAGCCTCTTTGTCGGCTGCTAATTGCGTCAATTGCGCACGATAATCCGCTAATTTTTCGGTCATTAGCGTGCGGTCAGCTTGGTCTTTTTCGGCGTTTGCCGCTTCATTGGCCATATCTTTTTCAAGTTGGGCCATTTCGTTTTGCAAGGCTGATTGTGCTTGTAGGGCCTCAATATAGGCCGTACGGCGGGCTTGAATCTTGTCTGGCGCCGCATCTTGGGCCAAATCTTTATACGCTGTCAGCAAATCATCACGGTCCGTTGTCTTCACAGCCATATCTTTACGCATATCTGTCTGTTTGGCAGTCAGTTGGATAATCTCCTGCTGCAAAGCTTTAACCGATGCCTTTAAGTCGTCCAAAGTCGACGCTTGGTTGGCATGATTCGACTCTTTAAAGAGAATTTCTTGATGGTGGACTTGAATTTTGGCTTGGACTTGCTCAGCCTTTTTCACCAAATCTACATACTGCTCTTGCAATAAATTGACTTGGTCGTCCATATCATTCGCTTCCGCGCGCCATCTCGTTAAGGCTTCTTGCGTTTCAGTCAGGGTCTGACGGCGCCCAGCGATATCCTTAGCATATGATGCCAGGTCATTCTTGGCCACCTGCCACTGTTCATTTAAGGTTTCAATCTGAACCGCAGTTAAGGCAATCTCGATTTCAGACAACTCAGCCTTAGACTCCTTGTAATGAATAGCTTTGTTCTTTTGTTCTTCTAAAGGCTCAATTCGATCAGCAATTTCCGACAAAATATCGTAAATACGATGCAAATTTTCCTCAGTATGATTTAACTTCCGCTCCGCCTCGTGCTTACGAGATTTATATTTCATAACCCCGGCAGCTTCCTCAAAAATCCCGCGACGGTCCTCCGCCTTCTGCGTGAAAATCTGTTCCACCTTACCTTGCGAAATAATGGAAAAAGAATCCCGGCCAATACCCGTATCCATCATCAATTCAGTGATGTCACGCAAACGGCATGGACGGCGATTAATCATATATTCCGAATCGCCAGCAGCTGTATAACGGCGCGTCAAAGACAACTCATCCGCATCAAAATCCAGCGCACGATCCTTATTATCAAACGTCAACGTCACTTGGGCATACTGAGCCTTGCGACGGTCAATCGCCCCCGCAAAAATAATATCGGACATCTTGGCACCTCGTAGCGACTTGGCAGATTGCTCCCCCAAAACCCACTTAATGGCCTCCGTAATGTTCGACTTCCCCGATCCATTCGGTCCAACAATAGCCGTAAACCCATTGTCAAATTCAATTGTCGTCTTGTCAGCAAAACTCTTAAAGCCGACTATTTCAACTGTCTTAAGGTACACAGGCTAATTCCTTTCTACTCATCATCTTCTTTTGTTCTTTTGAAAAATATCATGCATCATCTACGCCGCATCACTTCATATATCAGTCACCTTGATCAAGGGAATAAGCTTCTTCCCCCACCAACTCCTGGTGGCACATGTGTTCCCAAGGGCTGCTTTGGGAAATTGTCCTTTTCCAATTTTAAAAAGGTCGATAAAGGGTACTATTTCATGAAAAAGTACCTACAACTCAGATAAAGGGAAACTATTTATGGATATAGTTTCCCTTCCTAAAAATAGCGGTACTATTGATTGAAATTGTTTCGTTTCTAGAAAATTAGTGATTCTATTTGTCAAAATAGTACCCTTTTTGATGGCAAAACGAAACAATTTACCAAAATAAATACCAAGCGGTTGAAAAAAGATGTATCTTTTTTCATACATTCCAAAACGCCACATGTCGCACGCTATTTTTTTAACATTTCTAATGCGTTGGCAGCAGCTGCTTGTTCAGCCGATTTCTTAGAATGACCAACACCACGGCCGATGATTTCATCGTATAGACGAACAGCGACTTCAAAGCGTTTTTCGTGGGCAGGTCCTTCTTCTTTAATCAATTCATAAGCTAATTGAATTGCACCATCTTTTTGTAATTCTTCTTGAAGGGCTGTCTTCGCATCACTTTGACGCATAAACTCGCCATTCTTGATCTTAGGATAAATGGTTAGACTCATAAAATGTTCTATCGCATCTAACCCAAGATCAAGATAAATCGCACCTAGAACAGATTCAAATAAATCACACAATAATGATGGACGCTTACGACCATTGCTGGCTTCTTCACCGTTACCAAGACGAACAAATTGGTCAAAACCGCATTCAACCGCACGTTTAGATAAAGATTCTTCACGGACAATCAATGCTCGTAATGAAGACATTTTCCCTTCATCCATCTCAGGATAATTACGGTACAAGTAGTTTGAAACCACTAATTCAAGGACAGCATCGCCTAAGAACTCGATACGTTCATTGTCTTTTAAGTCTAAATTCCGATTTTCATTTACAAATGAAGAATGGGTAAAAGCTTCGATATAATGTGTTTCATCTTGCATATGTAAATCAAAATTTGTCGCTAAAAGTTCTTTCACACCTGTTAAATCCATTTTTATTTCCTCCTTTTTCTGCTTACTTCTTATAATAAAATATAGCCTGGGACAACAGCGGTTCCAGGCCTATCAGTACTTCTGTCGCACTCTATCAAAATGTGTTCCTAGAACCATCCCTCTGCCCACTTCAGATTAGCTGGCGATGACTATCGTCATCTCGGGCGCTATTCTTCCACTGGTTGAGGGCTGAACGGTGCTAGTCACACTCTGTTAAAATGTGTGCCAAAAGTGAGCTTTGGACTGCGTTTCAGAAAAATTCATCAATCCCAAAGTACGGGGCTTGCTGTTCATTTTCTTCCAACGTTCCAAAGCTGAACCACTTTTGTCACACGCTATTATTTATGGCTATCGATATATTTGACGATGTCCGCTACTGTTGTAATATCTTCTACGTCATCATCAGAAATTTGGATACCAAAGTTATCTTCTAACTCCATTACCAATTCGACAACGTCTAAAGAATCTGCGCCTAAATCAGTTGTGAATGACATTTCTGGTGTTACGCTTGATTCTTTAACACCAAAACGTTCTACGATTAATGTTGCTACTTGTTCAAAAGTTGTTCCCTCTGCCATGAAAATCCTCCTAAAAATCTACTTTTAATCACCCTCATATTATACACGTATTGATTGCATAAATTAAAGGGGTTAGCTATTTTATTGTATATACAAATCAATTGATCTTATGCAATGTATTTTAAGCAAAAATGACCATCATTCTAACCACTAAGCTTCAGCGTCTGCTTTGGCTTTCGCTAAGGCTACTTCTGCTTCAAAAGCACCTGCTAATTCATCGATTACACCAGCATCTACAATCGTTTCCGCTTGTAAAATTGTATGATAAACGCTTGTTGCATTTGAAGAACCGTGTGCTTTCAATACAGGTGCTTTCACACCAAATAAAATCCCGCCACCAGCTTGGTCTAAATCTAATTGATTGACCATATCTTTCAAGGTGTTCTTCAATAGCAAGCCGCCAACTTTAGACGTCACGCCACCATTCATGATAGAAGACTTGATCAATTTCATTAATGAACCGGCTGTACCTTCGATAGATTTTAAGACCGCATTACCCGTAAAGCCATCCGCAACCACGATATCCGCAGCCCCGTTCAAGATTTCACGCGCTTCTACATTCCCCACAAAGTTGATGCGGTCATTAACCTTCAACAAACCGTGTGCTTCCTTACTTAAATCATTACCCTTGTTTTCTTCCGTCCCATTGTTCAATAAACCAACAGTTGGATTCGCTTTTTTCAAGACAGCACGCGCATACGCACTTGCCATCACAGCATATTGACTTAAATATGAAGCTTTCGATTCCGCATTGGCACCACAGTCAATTAGTAGTACATGGTCTCCAATCGTCTTCAAATTCGGCAAAGCAGCCATCAAAGCAGGACGTTCCACACCCTTCATCCGGCCAACAACCAGTAACCCAGACGTTAGCAAAGCACCCGTATTACCGGCAGAAATCAACGCATCCGCTTCGCCATTACGAACGGCACGCGCAGCCATCACCATAGACGAATCACGTTTCGAGCGAACAGCCTTCACAGGATCATCCTCGGACAAAATCTTATCCGGTGCATGCACGATTTCCACATTCTCAGGCGTCGGTCCTTCAATTACGGCCTTAATCGCATCCTCGTCACCATACAACACAATCGTTACATCCTTACGCGCCTCAGCAGCTTGCAAACTACCCAAGACGATTTCTTTAGGGGCATTGTCGCCACCCATAGCATCTACCGCGATTCTCATCTCTACGCCACAGTCTCCTTTTATCATTCATTTTCTTCATTATACCATATCCCATACCAAATCCTTGACCCCTCGCCCTATGAAAAGGACGACTGGAACCTAAGACAAGTTGCCACAATTAGGCATGCATATTGCCCATGTGATCAGCCAACCAATCAACTAGATTAGGATACTGGATTTGATTACCTTCAAAATACGGCAGGAAGTGCATCGCATCTTCGCGAGCAAGTTCTAAAATCACACCATCTTCAACTGGATCAGCCACTTTAAATTCAGGTAAGCCCGATTGTCGTGTACCAAAGTAATCCCCGGCACCGCGCAATTCAAGGTCTTGTTGGCTCAAATAGAAACCATCCGTTGACGCCACCATAATCTGCATCCGCTTCTTGCCGTTATCAGTTCGAGGGTCTGCAACCAAGACGCAATAAGATGCATATTGGCCACGGCCAACCCGTCCCCGCAATTGGTGTAATTGCGCTAAACCAAATCGGTCTGCATCCAAAATCACCATAAAGGTCGCGTTGGGTACGTTCACCCCAACCTCGATAACGGTTGTCGATACTAAAATTTGAATGTCGTTATTTTTGTAGGCGGCCATTACACTGTCCTTCTCATCCGCAGACATTTGCCCGTGTAGTAAACCAACGTTGAACTGGCTACCAAATTGTGCCTCGTACGTTTCATAGATGGCTTCCGCATTTTTCGCTTCAAGGGCTTCAGACTCGCCAATCAAGGGACAGATAATATACACTTGCCGGCCATTTCGGACCTCGCGCCACATGAGCTGATCGACTTGGTCTTGCTTATTATGACGAACCCAAGATGTTTCAATCGGAATCCGACCCTTAGGCATTTCCTTCAATTTGGATACGTCCATATCGCCCATAATCGTGATTTCAAGCGTACGCGGAATCGGTGTTGCCGTCATATATAGGACATTTGGCGCTGCGTGTTCACCCTTAGCCACCAATTTAGACCGCTGATTAACACCAAAACGATGCTGCTCATCGATGACGACCAGACCTAAATCAGCGAATAAGACGTCATCTTGAATTAAGGCGTGCGTCCCAATTAAGAGGTCAATATCGCCGTTAATTAAATCAGCAAGCATTTCCCGGCGCGCCTTGGTTTTAGTGGAACCTGTTAGGAGCGCCACGCGATATGGTGTGCCCTCGAAGAACTCGGAAATAGATTTGTAATGCTGTTCTGCCAGGATTTCTGTGGGCACCATCAAGGCACCTTGGAAGCCCGCATCAATCGCAGCCACAAAACAAATCATAGCGACAACTGTCTTCCCTGAACCAACATCTCCTTGTAAGAGGCGGTTCATCTGGAAGGGTTGGCGCAAATCAGCACATATTTCATTGACGACGGCCTTTTGACCATCCGTTAATTCGAAAGGAATGGTTTGGATGAAATCGCGCAAATGGTGGTTATCGTATAGAATCTGTGCCCCATTGGCAATGCGACGTTTTTGTAATTTTTGCCATTGTAACTTCATGGCGTATAAGAATAATTCCTGATATTTCAATTGACGCCGTGCTTGACGGTTATCCTCTTCGGTATCTGGAAAATGCATCTGATGGACGGCCCGTTTGTGGTCGACCAAGTGATAGCGTTCTTGGAGTTCTTCAGGTAAGACTTCGAGAATCAAGTCCTCATATGCTTCTAGTCCCAGGTGAATTAACTCGGTTAGATACTTCGTTGATAGACCTTGTGTGAGGTGATAAATCGCCTCAAAATCCTTATCCTTGTCATCCACATGTTGCTGGTTGGAAAAAAGTTTGATGCCCACTATTTGTTGCTTGGCTGCTTCATATTTACCGTAAACGACGATCTCTTGATTCGCCGCAATATTCTTCTTCAAATAGGGTTGATTGAAGAAGATGACTTGAATCACCTCGTAATCCAAAGCCAGCTTAAAGGTTAAGCGATTGCGATTTTTACCAAAATATTGGACAACAGGTTCAGTAGCCACAATTCCCTTAACCGATGCCTTGGTATTATCAACCAGTTCACTAGCCGATTTGACAGACACATCTTCATAACGGAAGGGAAAATGATAGAGCAAATCTTCAATTGTCCTAATGCCGACCTTGTCTAACAATTCAGCCTTCTTACCCCCTACACCCTTGAGTACTGTGACTGGATCATGTAAGCTTCGTGCCATTTTCATCCCTCCTTCGTTGATGATTTCCTCCTATTTTACCGGAAAAACTGGGTATTTTCATGAGACAAAGAAAAAGCCGGAATATGCTTCCGTGCTTTTCGCTGCAACTTATTTTTAACCGTTGATATTTACTTCGCTCAAAATTTCAATCAAAGCACGACGATTAGCGAAACCAGATAACTGGTTGGCAATCAAGAAGCCATCCGTATTCGTCAATTCTTTTAAGCGACGCAATTGCATTTCAACTTGTTTTGGTGTGCCATACACTTTACGGCCAGCGTGGCGATCTTCTTCAATCACTTCACTGTGCATCGTAATGAAGTCGCGCGCCTCACCCACATCCATCAATTCTAGATAGGCACGTTTATCATTCAAAAAGGCGTCAATCCAGTCATTTAAAGCGTAGTTTAAAGGCTCTTTCAAGTTGCGTTTTTTACTCGTAACCGCATATAAAGCGATTTGAACGGCTGGTTCCTTCAAGCCTTTTGATGGCACAAAGTTTTCCCGGTAAATTTTGATGGTTTCGATACATTCTTCCAAGTCTCCAGAGAAGAATAAACCAAACACCATGCCCAAGCCTTGTTGTGCCACGAATTTGGCATTGCGTCTAGAACCCATCATCGTGAAAAGTGGGACCGTCCCACCAAAATAAGCAGGCATGACACGTAGGCCGTGCATTTCATCGTCCACTGACAAGTCATTATATAACAGACCAGCCAGTTGCGTTAAAGACTTTTCATAGTTAAGACCACGGTTAATTTTCATGCCTAAATGTTCTTGGCGCGTCACTTCTTTTGGCATAGAATGGCCAATCCCAGCTTCTACACGATCAGGATACATTGCTTCTAAAACCATGAAGTTTTCAGCAATTTGATATGGTGTCGAGTTATTCATCACCACAGCACCCGTACCCAATTTAATTTGACTTGTTTCTGCGCCGTAACGTGCCAACAATAATTGTGGTGTACTAGATAAAACGGCCGGCGTGGAATGATGTTCAGTCAGCCAATACCGGTCAAACCCCTTTTCATCAGCAAGTTTGGCCAATGCAATTGATTGCTCAAAAGACTCCAACACTGATGTATTTTTGTCGCGAGGGACAAAATCTAAAATACCGATACCTAAACCCATTTTGTGACTCCTTCATTCGTTGTAATATTTCATATTTTACCACATCTTCACCAACTACACCTAGTCTTCACCCATTATTTACCTAATTTTGATAATGATGTATTTCACAAACTATGAACGGCTAAATGCCTCTGGGAATCTTATCTGACATGCGATTGACCTTGGCAATCGCACTTCACCAATATGAATAGGTTCCTAGCCAACCTGTAATATAGGACCTATTTGTATGAATTGATTCCATTTTTTCGCATCTAATCGCTTTGATTGGCACAATATACCCTTCTATGAGGATTATTGCCTATTTTTGCGAGATTGTATTTATCCGAATTAAAATAGATGAAAACTGGAAACCTAAACTGCTTTTGAGTGTATTTATGAGAAAAAATGAAACGCAAAACACCCTGAACGTTCCTTTTTTAAAAATAAAGAACGTTCAGCCCCTTGTGTGACGCAAAATTGCTCATTTTTGAAACCAAAACCCTCTGAATTTTTCATTTTTAGGTTATTTAACGATGTAAATATATCATCTTAAACAAACCGGACAAAAAAGAAACTCAAATCCATATAAAATGAATTCAAGTTTCTTGCTTAAATTAAGCTAGCCTCATTAAAAGTCGAAGAGTCCACACAAAAAGCCGCAAGCATCAACTTTTCAATGCTTGCGGCTTTCTAATTAATTAGTTAATTGGTGCAAATACACACCTTGTCGTCAGCAATCGCTTTGCCAACGACGGCTTCAATCAAGTGTTTACTAATCAGGTCAAGATTCTCCAGGTAATAGGCCCGGTCGGTGGGTTCAGCCAAGAAAAATAGTTCCATTAAACGATAGTTGATTCCCCAATTTCTGGCATTATTCAGATTCAACAGATCATCCCGTTTGGACAGTCCTAGCTCGTTTCGAGTGACCAAGCCAAAATGGTTTTTGATGACCATTATTAAGTTGTCATCAATGGCATCAGGCTGATAGTCGCGGTGGATAATGAGATGGCCGCCCTGTTGCGGTTTGGCCGCCGCGTCCATGTGTATTTCCACAACAATCCAATCAGCATACTTTTTCATATCAGCGGCATGTTGGTACAAATTGTCCATATAAAACGCAATTTTCAGATTAGCATCGTTTGCCCATCTTTGCAGGTAGGGTTTGAGTTTTCGGACCATGTCGGCTTCGGTAAATTGCCCGCTAACGCACCCGGGATCTCCGTTACCATGGCCAAATGCGATGAGTAATCCGGCATATTGATGCACTGTAGTTGTTTTCATAAAATCCTCCTAATCTGTCAGTAAGTGGCGGAAATGACTAAGTTTGGCGGCTAATTTGGTCTTGCGTGCATAAAGCGCTTGGCGGGAAATCGGGTAGATAGCCCGCAGCTGCTTCATATTGCCCTGGCATTGGACCACGTCTTTGAGAAAAATACGCTCATGGTCAAGTAAGAATTTACTGGCTTCAGCTAGAAAAAGTGTGGCATCTTGGGTCATGGGCATGTCTGGGTGATAGGGATGGCCAGATTCAAACAGCCAATCCTCTGTCGTCGACTGTTCACAAGTATCTCGTTGGTAGAGACGGCGGAGTTCATCTAGAACGCGCCATCTAATAACGGTTTTGGCATAAGCAGTAAAACGGTAATGCTGCCCTTCCTCAAGGGGATCATCATCAAAATATTCGGCTGCTTGATACAGGCCAATCTGCGCAATTTGGTAAAGATCATCAAAATAGGACTTGCTTGGATATACATTGAGACGGTTCAGCACATGCACGATGACCCCGTGATATTGATCGAGTAACTCAGGATACCGATATTGATCAAACATAGCAACTTTTCCTCCATTATTTAACTATCCGTATTTTTAAACCTGCAGGCTAACTAAAAATACGACACATGGACTGGAAATGACAAGCCCTTGAACGGCGCTATTGAAATACAAAATCTATATTTTTATCTAGTATAAGTTAAAAATAACAAAGAAACATTCTTCTTTTTACCCAATATATTACCTTTAAGCTATAAAATAGCAAATTTTGCTTTTAAATGAAATTTTTGTTTAAAAGATATAAATACAATGTTATAAATAAGTGAGAGAAAATTCATAAAAACAAAGGTGGTTTAGGGTAGTGAAAATAAATCGTATAAATACAATAAAATTGCAAAGACGAATAGATTGGACAATAGATTTGGATGCCTTGATTAAAAATTGTCGACACATTAAACCACAACACTTTGAAAAACTTCAAACAGACATGATGCTATTATACAACGTTAGCAAGAAGCACCTACCCTTCAAGACAATCATCTTATTTACAGATGCAACAGTTGCAATCACCGAACAAGATACCAGCGAACTCATGAAAGTATGGCATCAAAATGTTGGCTTTTTTGCCGAATATTTCAATAAACAGTACGAGCACCTTATGCATGCAAGTAAAAAGCGGCCACATACCGTGGGCAAATATTCCTTCCAGCGATTTAAAGATGATTTTGCCACTATGCATTATCTAGCACTCCATAACATTCATGATTTCTATCACTATATCAAACCGAAGACACATACCTACATCGAAATGCCAACAAATATCGCCTTCATCCTAGGCGTGAAAAAAGCTTACCTCGATGCCAAAATAAATATGTACAAAATTCAACGCGATCATCAACTAGAATTTTTCAATCAAATGTCCTACTACAGCCAAGCTATGCATAGCCACACGCATCAAGTATGCGAAGAAATACCAGGTATCCACCAACCATCAACACATTTTGGCCAGCTTGATACCATCCGCCAACTGATTGGCAAACCATTGGAATAAATTCAAAGAACCAATGACCTGTTTCGATGAAAGCAGTGGGGCTAGAGTTTAATTCGGTTAATTTCGAGGTGTCCCGAAATATTTTTATACGACCCTCCAGTTTCCAGGACTTGGGGTCCGGTTTAATTCACTCCGGCTGTCAACTATCTGGAAAAATAAGTCTCACTTCCAATTTAGTTGTGAACTATCTGGGAAAATAAGTCCCGCTTCCAATTTGGTTGTGTACTATCTAGGTAAATAAGTCACACTTCCAATCTGGTTGTGAACTATCTAGGTAAATAAGTCTCACTTCCAATCTGGTTGTGATCTATCTGAGAAAATAAGTCCCACTTCCAATCTGGTTGTGATCTATCTGAGAAAATAAGTCCCACTTCCAATCTGGTTGTGATCTACCTAGGAAAATAAGTCATAAAATCCCAAAAAATTGTGACTTATATCCATAATATAAGTTACACTACTACAGCACCAAAATACCAGAATAGACCAATCTTTAAGTGCCATAATGAAAATGAGGCTCGGACCTTAGTCCAAGCCTCATATATTTGAAAACCCCCTTTTATGACAATTTTTTTTTTATAACATCCCGGTACAAAAGTCATAAAAAGTTTCGTTTCACTTATAAAATGATATAAATGAAAAAATTTGTGATTTCTTCTTTTTTTTGATGAAATAAATGAATTTTCGCTAATTTTGTCATTTATTTGAATCGATAGATGAATCATTTTATGTGCCTTCATCTATTTGCTTATATAAGTGAATTAACTAAAATATTATGCTCTTATTTAACGAAATAAGAGAAAAATCCACCAATTTATTCATCTATTATCCTAAATAAAAGAATCAGCCTGGGTAAATATTATGGATACAAAAAAAGGCAAGGACTTTTTCCCCGGCCTCAAATGAAATACCCTATTACAATTCAATTTCCAATAAAATTGGCGTATGGTCTTGGCGCGCACCTGAATCAATGACCTCAGATTTGCTAACCTTGTCGGCAATACGATCACTGACTAACCAATAGTCAATACGCCACCCTGAGTTGTTGATTTTACTTGTTTTCACACGTTGGGCCCACCATGTATACACGCCTTCAACCGCACCATGTAAATGACGGAAGGTATCTGTGAAACCACGGCCCAACAAAGCTGTAAAACCCGCACGCTCTTCGTCCGTAAAGCCGGCAGAAAAGTGATTGTTATCGGGGTGTGCCAAATCAATCTCCGTATGTGCCACATTGTAGTCGCCACAAGCAATGACTGGTTTCGAAGCATCCAATGCAGCCAAATAATCCGCATATTTCTCGTCCCAAATTTGACGATCAGCTAAACGAACCAGCTCAGAACCCGCATTTGGTGTATACACTTGCGTCAAATAAAAATCAGGGAATTCAAGTGTAATGATACGCCCCTCATGATCCATCGTCGTTGGTGCCCCAATTTCAGGAAAAGTCACGACTGGCGCAAAAGACTTACGGTATAAGAACATCGTACCCGCATAGCCCTTACGAGCCGGTTCAGTCGAAGACGTCCACACAACCTCATACTCCGGAAACTCAGCTTCTAAAACCTCCACATGCTTCTTCGTTGGCCCCTTAGCAGACAACTTCGTCTCCTGAATCGCAACCACATCCGCATCAAGATCACGAATATCCTCTAAAGTCTTGCGCGTCATCAAAGCCCGCGCCGAATCACTCGTCAGCGCCGCATTAAGCGAATCAATATTCCAAGAAATAAATTTCATCTATACATACCCCTATCATGTTGGTCTTTACTTATATTTTATCATAGACATATCAACTACCACCGACTAAAGTAGGTGGTTTGTCATAAAGAATCACAGTTGTACAAACGTCTTACGACTCCAACATCTAAATAACATCTAAGGGTGGTTGACTGGCACCCTGTCAATAGACAGTCTTATAGACATCTATCATTAATATTCTAATTTTGGCTCAAGTTTTTCAAACTTTGGATGCATATCACCTGATATATACCAAGTACCTAATGTTTGGAGGTTCATTCCAGCAACACGGTCATCATTCGATTGATAACCACATTGTATACATTGAAACAAATGTTTTTCTTTTATAC
>NZ_RKMG01000033.1 GCF_003797145.1 Aerococcus agrisoli
CAATTTAGTTTAGCACTGACAATTGTTATTAATTTAATTAATGAAAGAGATATGATAATTATTCCTGATAACATTAAAAATATATTCCCGACTATAATTCCTGAAAACAATAAAAATACATTAATTATAAGCAAAACTATATAGGAAAGGAATTCTACCTTGTTTTTTTTCATTATGAACCTCCTGAAAATACGGGAATTTAAAGATATTTCTATAATATATCCTTAATCAAGAAAATGAAACATTTTATTGTAAATGTTTTCAGTTTCAAAAATTTCCACCCTTACTTTTTAGTATCGCACGTTAATATTTTTGTATCTTTGTTATTATACAAAAAAAGTGTGAATGATTTCTCATCCACACCAAAAGTCGGAGATCCGATTATTTGCTTTTTTTGCTTCGTAAATTTTTACTATCCGTAGAAATGGCTAGGCCAGCTTCCTCTAAATTGTAGTTAATCGTAGCTGATGCTAATTTATAACATAAGGCAAATACCGGCACACTCAGTAACATACCTGCGATGCCGAAGAAGGCACCACCAACAGTAACTGAGAATAAAACCCAAATACCTGGTAAACCAACTGATCCACCAACAACTCTCGGGTAAATGATGTTTCCTTCAAATTGTTGGACAATGACGATAAATACAATAAACCAGATGGCCTGTTGGAAGTTTACAACAGCAATTAATAGGAATCCTACAAAACCACCCATCACTGCCCCATAGATAGGCACTAAGGCCATAGAGCCTGTTAATACAGATACAGATAGTGCAAATGGAAATTGAAAGATATTCATACCGATAAATACAAGTGTTAGTAATATACCAGCCTCAGTCACCTGACCACTCACATATTGAGAAAATGTTTGATTCGCTTCTGAACCAACATTGACGATATAGTTAGCCCATTTTAAATTCAGCGTACCATAAATAATTTTCTTTAATTGACGAACCAAGGTTTCTTTTTTAAATAGAATCGATGTACCAAAGATAATGGCCACAAAACCATTAAATACGCCACTCACTAAATTACCTACCACACTAAATGTTGTATCCAAAACACCTGATGAAAAAGTTTGAATCATATCAAATGCTTGTGTACGCAAACGTTCTACATCTAAATTCAGTTGATTGAACGTTTCAACAATTTCAGGATTATCGGCAATATATTGATTGATTTTGCTGTACAGTAAATTGATTTCTGAAGGCACTTGGGCAATAAATGCGCCTAAGGTTTCTTGTAAATCTGGTACGACTAGGAAAATAATAAAGGAAATAATACCTACTATGATACTAAAACCAAATAAAATCCCTGCTACCCTAAACCAGTTTCGATAGCCCCCTAACCACTTCGTCATATGTTTTTCAAAGAAGTTTAAAGGGATATTTAATACAAACGCAAGCGCTGCACCTAACAGAAATGGTCTAACTACGCCAATAATTGCATCAAAAGCTTCTTTTATGGCTGCTAGGTTGTTAATGCCCCAGTAAGACAAAACGAAGATGAATAATAACCCCAATAAACGTTGCCATGTACGTTTTTTCTCCATAAATCATCCCACTCTCTATTAATATTTCTTGATCCATAATTCATTGATGTAATGATGATCTTCTTTGTGAATCACGATGTTCGCACGATTTCTTGTTGGTAGGATATATTCTTGTAAATTGACCAAGTTAATATTACGCCATGTATCTCGTGCCATTTGCATCGCTTTTTCATACGAAAGTTGTCTAAATTGATGGTAGTAGTCGTCGGGACGATCTTTTGCTTGTAAGACTAATAAACGGAAACGTTGATAGAACCATTTTTCAATCATATCTGAATCTGCATCTACATATACAGATAAATCCCAGAAATCACTCATAAAGACATTGGAATTTTCTGCTGTTTGCAGTACATTGATTCCTTCAACAATTAAAATTTGTGGATTGCGCAAAACGTTGGATCCATCTTCAATGATATCGTAAATTGAATGCGAATATTTTGGATAAACGATTTCTTCTTTATTACTTTTGACATCTACTAAAAATTGTTCCAATTTCTCCATATTATAAGATTCAGGGAACCCTTTGCGGTTCATGATGCCCTTCTCTTGTAAAACCTTGTTAGGATATAGGAAACCATCTGTAGTGACTAATTCTACGTTTAATTCAGGATAAGCATGTGCTAAAAATAATTTCAGTAAACGTGCGGTAGTACTTTTCCCAACTGCCACACCACCTGCAATTCCGATGATGAATGGCGGGATTTTTTCTGAAATACCCATAAATTTAGCCCGTTTGGTTTCCAGCTGGTTATAATTTTCACGATATATAGAGATTAATTGGGTTAAAGGTTTATATACTTCAATTGCATCTCGAATCGTTAAGGAGTCATTCAGCGATGTTAAGCTATTCAATTGTTCATTAGTTAAATTAATATCGAATGGATTGTCTAAATCCTGTAAGTAATGATTCCATTCTTTACGGTCGATGATGTAATAATCTCTATTCACTTGCATAATAACTCCAAACTTACTATTTTATTTTCCAAGTAATTTCTGTTAGACAGTGTGTGTTGTCAATGCTATCAATTACGTGATGCGTCACAAAAGTGTCGCCACGTGATAGGGTTTCATCCAGGTTACTTAAATCTGAGTGAACGGTACCCTCTTGATGTAGGTACATTTCTTTTTCATAAGCCACTGTAAATGACACTGGTTCATATTTTTCAAACCATTCCATACCTAGTGAATTGGATAGCCATTTCACGTAGATTGTATTGTTGACATGGTTATTGACGTCAATATCTAAGAATTTTACTTCGAATGAATTTTGTTTGCTATCTTCGGCTAAAGTCTTGGCAAGACGTTTACGACGACTTGGTTTAGCTTCAAGCTCAACTTGATACCATTCGCCAATTTCTTCTGGAATTCTTACGATTGATCGTTGATTCAAGTCAATTAAAGCGAAGGTTGTTTCAGCTTCAACCAAAATTTCGTCATTTATAGTTTTTAAAGCGAAGTATCGTTTACAGAAAAACTTGTTGTATGTTGTTGGTTCTGTGTAAGCAATAATCTCTTCATTATAGCGTGGTAAGCGCTTAATATCAATTTGATTTTGTGTAATAATCCATGCCCAAGCTTGGTCTTTAAAGCCTTGACTTGCTGCCGGAATACTTGCTTCTTGATTATTAGAAGCAATCAGCATGATATCTAATAGTGCTGAAAGTGTCATTTCACCAAATGCATTACAATGGAAATGATGCACTTTAACTGTTTCTTGGTATTTTAAACCCATGTGAATCCCCCTTGATGGTCAAGTTAACGACCATCGATGACTGTATTTGATACATTTACTTTGTTCGCAACTACGCTTTGCCATACTATTGTGGTAGTTGTAGTTGACCATAGTCAGAATAAAAATGTTTGTATGATAGATACACAGCAATTACTGAAGTAATCGCAGATGTAGCGACCATCATGAAGTAAATTAGGATTTGATACATGATAGAATCCAATGGTACGGCCCCAGCTAGCATCATACCTGTCATCATACCTGGTAATAACACTAACCCAACAGTACGAGCTGAGTCGATAGTTGGTTGTAAGGAACCTTTAATCGATTCACGAATGATATCCGCAGACGCTAAACGGATGGAAGCACCTAAAGCTAAGCGTTCGTTTACTTCTTGTTGCCCTTTAGCAAATTCATTATTCAAATTGCGGAATGACAAACCTAGCACAGACATTGCATTACCTACCAACATACCTGTGATTGGAATGATTTGAGCTGGCACAAATTGAATAGATCCTGAAAAAACCAGTACCAAGATGGAAACTGCAACGCCACCCAAAATGGCAATCAATGATATTTTTAAGGCATTTGGAATTTTGTCCGCACGTTTGGCAGCGTTAAAAGCGGCATTGAAAATCATAAAAGCCATAATAATTGCAGTCACTATTTTAGAATCAATTTGGAAAATATATGTTAATACGTATCCAATCACAACTAATTGGACAACCATACGGAACATAGCCCACAAAATTTCTTTCTCTAATCCTAGTTTTTCACGGTAAGAGATGAAAACGGCGAATAACACTAGGACAAAAGAAAACATTAATGAGGTTGGTGTTGTGGTTAATTGACTAGTCATTTGCTTCACCCTTTTCTATTGTTAATGCTCTATTATTTATTTTGAAAATTCTGTCTGGAAAAATTTCATTGTCTTCAATGTGACTAACCCATAAAATGGTTACCTTATGTTGTTTCTTATACTCAAGTAAAATTTCCCATACACGATTACGATTTTCTTCATCCAATGAAGATGTAATTTCATCTAGTAATAAGACTTTAGGTGGGAATAATAGATGACGGATCAAACCAACACGTTGTTTCTCACCACCAGAGATTTTATGAATAGATTTATCTAATTCAATATGTGATAAGCCAAATTGGTTCATGAAATTTAATACTTGTGCTTCATCAAAGTCTGTTTCATGAGCTGCGAATACCAATTCAAAATTGTCACGAATCGTTTGCCCAAATAAGTGCGGATTTTGCGCCACATAAGACACGGCTTTGCGATAATCTTGGTAACCCACCTCTTCTATGGTTTTACCTTCAAATAAGATATCGCCACTCGTTCTTGGAATTAGTGAAGAAATTAATTTTAACAAAGTACTTTTCCCACTACCTGATGGACCTTCAATTCTAATCATTTCATTTTGACCAATTTCAAAAGATACATCGTTTAATAATGCATCTTCGCCTGGTTTGAAAGTGACATTATTAAATGTTACGACAGCTGTCATTCTTGCTTCCTCCTATTCAGTAACTATATGAATATTTTATCATAATTCGCCCCTTAAATGGTGGAATACGAAGAATTCAATGAGGCTAAAAACCGCGTTATGAAGGCGCTTAAATAAATCAATTGCTTTAAATTTTGAGTGAGTTATAATGAACCTATAATCATTTGAAAGTATGAAGGAGCATTTACAATGAAGTTATCAATCACGCCAGCAGCCCAACAATATTTTGTCGAAGAAATGGGCCTAACTGAAGGTAGCCAAGTCGGATTCCACAGCCGTGTTTACGGAAAAACTGCGGTTCACGAAGGTTTTTCAGTTGGCTTAACAATTGAAGCACCTACAGGTAATGTCTTAGTAGATCAAACGGTCGATGGCATATACTACTACATCAATGAAAATGATGAGTGGTTCTTCAATGGTTACGACTTTGAAGTTGATTTCGATCCATCAGAAGAAAATTTTGTATACAATTTCATTGAACAAGCGTAGCATATACTATATTATATAAGTACCTTATCACTATTCAGTTACCTTAAAAGGAGTGTTTCAAATGGATACAATTAAAAACTTATTCCTAGCCGCTGTTGGTGGCACCCGTTTATCTTATGAAAAAGCTGAAGAGACGCTAAAAACTTTGATTGAAAAAGGCCAAATCTCTGTTACTGAAGGTAAAGCCTTAAGTGAAGATATTAAACGTGTAGTGCAAACTGGTTCTGGTGTCCGTTCTGAAGATCCTTTAGACAAAACATTGTCAGAGCAAATCTTAAGTCTTCAAACACAAATCGAAGCTTTAACTGAAGAAGTGAGCAAATTAAAAGGTACAAATACTGTTGCGACAGATTCAGTTGACACCACTGACACAACAACTGAAGCGTAATGAATCATACAAGTAAAAAAGAAGGCATTTTGTTGCAGAACAAGATGCCTTTTTAAGAATAGACGGTGATAATATGCAAAGTGATTCTAGCCGATTTCGTGAAATGGTCTCCGTTCTGGGTACTTATGGTTTCGGTGAAATTAGACATAAATTTAAAAAACGTGAAACAGATAATCGTCCCCTAGCTTTAAGACAAGCTTTTGAAGAACTAGGTCCGAGCTTTATTAAGATTGGCCAAATTTTGTCGACAAGAAGTGACTTACTATCGGCAGAATATTTGAGTGAATTACAAAAGTTACAAGAGAATACCTTACCCTTATCATTTGAAGTCATTCAAGACCAGTATTTTTCTGAGAGTGGCCATTTGTTTGATGAAGATTTTGCCTATGTAAACCCTGAACCACTTGCATCGGCATCCATCGCTCAGGTCCATGAAGCTAAGCTGAAAACCGGAGAACATGTCGTTATTAAAATCCAACGACCTGAAATAGAAGCACAGTTGATTCGTGACATTAATATTTTTATCCGGGTTGTCGAAGCTGTGCCGTCTATTTTTATGGATGTCATCGTGAATCCTGTGGAAATCTTAAAAGATATCAAACGTCAGGTAATGGAGGAAATTGATTTCGTAAATGAAGCACATAATATGCTGCGTTTTAGTGAAAACCACCGAAATCGTACAACGATTCAATCACCCTTACCCTACTTGCCGCTTACGAATAAACGCGTTTTAGTTCAAGACTATGAAGCCGGCATTTCCATAGGCCGATTACATGCCTTGAAACAGGAAGCCTATGATTTAGACGACATCGCATATAAATTGGTACTTTCCTATTTGTATCAAGTATTTGAAGATGGTTTTTACCATGCAGACCCTCATCCAGGTAATATCATGATCCAAGATGGCCGAATTATCTTTATTGATTTTGGTGCCATGGGGAAAGTTTCTTCCTCAGAGAAAAAGATTTTACTGCAAATCTTGAGTGCTTTGGTGGCTAAGGATATCGACCACCTGGTGAACTTGCTTTTACAAATCTGTAAACAAAATAAACCGTTAGATAAGGTACTTTTGTACCGGGATATTGATGACTTATTTGACCGCTATTTTACGGCAGGTATGGAGGCATTAAACATTGATGCAATTTTTCAAGACTTATTGAAATTTGGTCACCGCCATGGCCTAACCTTCCCTTCTGAATATATTATGTTGGAAAAAACAGTTGCCATGGTTCAAGGTGTTGCGCAAAATTTAAGTCCATCGCTCGATTTCATGCAAATCTTCCAATCCTTCTTTTTATCTAGTGGTGCTATTTCATGGGAAAAATATATTGATCCAAGTTTATTAGCACGTGAAACTTTTCGTTCAGTTAACACCGTCCGTCGTTTGCCTAGCAAACTTGAAGCTATGGTGGATAACATCAATAATGGACGGCTAAATGTCCGCATTACCTTTGAAAATATCGATGAACGACTTCGCGATATTAATAGTATGATTAACCGAGTCATTTTTGGGGTGATCTTATCATCCCTAATCCTAGCCTCCACATTTATTATTACATCAGCTCAAACCTATTATGCTGAAATTTTAGGGATGGCATTTTTCATTGTCACTGCTGTTATTGGTCTGATTTTACTAATTTCTATGTTACGTGCACGGCGAAAATAAGAAAAGGCCCTGAGGCCCGCATTATGCGGACTTCAGGGCCTTTTTAAGCCTTTATTTAAATAATGGTAGGATTGCACATCCTAATAAGCCAGGACCAGTGTGAACAGCTAATGCTGAGCTTAATTGCACATCATATGCTTCATCATGGTTTGGCAATGCTTCTTTCAAGTTTGTTAGTAATTTAGCAGCCGTTTTTCTAGCTGCGGGATTACCACCACACGCACCGATTAAATAACTATCTTTGTCTTTCACAGCGGCAGACATCAATTCAACGAGCTTTTTAATCGTTTTTTCTTCGTTATTATTCTTAGAAGCACGAATTTTCGCAATCGTTGTATAGATACCATCTTCATCACAAGTAATAATTGGTTGGATGCTTAGTAATGAACCAACTGCACCTGCAACACGTCCGATACGGCCACCAGCAATTAAATATTTTAATGTTGGTACGTGGAAGAATACATGACCGTATTCAACTGATGCTTGTAATTTTTCCTTAATAGTTTGGAAGTCATTTTTCATTTCAAAGTATTTGGTTGCAGCAACCATAAATAATCCTGAGCCAATACCAACATTTTTTGTGTCTAATAAGAAACATTCAACGTTTTCATATTCTTCCGCGATTAAGCGTACTGAGTTGTTAGTACCTGATAAATTGGATGAAATGGTAATGGCGATAATGTGTGTAACGCCTTTCGCAATTAGGTTATCAAAAGCTTGTTGAATTAAATCCCCACTAGGTAATGATGTTTTAGGAATTTCTTCTTCCATTCGTTCAAACACTTCTTGAGGCTGAATCGTTACGCCATCTAAATAATGACCATCACTAAAATTCACACTTAATGGTAAAACTTCAACATCATATTTGCTGATAATATCTTGAGGGACATCTGATCCCGAATCAACTATAAATCCTAACTTTTCCAAAAATAAAACCTCCAATTACTTATACGTTTTCTGTATTTTCTGTGTTTTCTGTATTTTCTTGCTCAATTAAGTCGATAAATTTCTTTGCAAATAACAAATTCGTGATCATCTCACATGCAAGGAAAATGATATAGCGATCATAATCGTCTTTGCTGTTATAATTCAGATTATTTTCATAATCATCTATTTTGTTTAAATACACATTACCGCTGTGTTTAATTGTTTTTTCTAAGAGTTCACAAAATTGGTTATAGGCATTTGAATTACCCTGTGAATTGGCAAGGAAAATCAATACACGTCTGATATCTTGAATCGAAATAACTTCTTTAAATAAAGTAATCACGATTAAATAAGCGATATGGCGTTTATTGTAATGTCGTTTAATTGGTTTCGGAATTAGATTTAACTTTACATAATTGTTCACCATTGATGAAGTTACAGGAATCTTATCATCTGAGAACACTTGAAATGGTTCTAAATACTTAGTAACAACAGCAATCAATTGATCCATGTATAAGGGAATTTCAGTAATTTCTTCCCATCTCGGCATCCGGACCTCATCTAAACTTTTTACCCATTTTTCATACGCTTCTTGTTTTTCCAATTGTCTCACCCACATATTTCATTATAGCTACATTATATCATAAAGTTATGAACACTATATACAATAGTTTTCATAACAAGATATTTGATACATTATTTATTTTTTACGTCTTCGTGTCCATGATGGCCAGTTGATTTTAGGTTCATTTCGGTCTCTAGTGACCTTTACTTGTGGCTGTCCATCTCTTGCTTGCAGATCTTCTTTTGCGCTATAATCGGGCATTTTTGCCATTGCATCTTGAAAATCAGGATCTGCTTTCCCTCGTTTTAAACGACTTTGATACTGTTTCTTCATCATTTCGCGGACAGCTTTTGGTGTTACTGTCTCGTTGTTTACCGTTTTGATGGCGATAAATGTTAATACCTCTATGTAAGACATGGCTAATGCTGTGGTCACCAAGGCGGCTGTAGTACCTGAAATAATACCTCCTGCTACTGAACCCGCACCAGGAATAAGTTTTACCACATTTGACACAATTAGTCGGCCAATGTAAGTTGCAGACCCAGTACCGCCGATGGCACCAATAATACCCAAAGTAGTGGCATGATCCAGTGAAATTCCAAATATAGCTGTCAAATGGGCCATCATACCAATTTGCATAGGCACTAGGACCGTAGCATCTGAAAATGGAATTGGTGTAAAGCCAACACCAAAGGTTGATACAATATATTTACGCGCCCAACGTCGCGCTGCTCGTGCTTTACGGTCGATATCAATTTGTTGGGCATTGTTAAAAGCTATATGCAAATTCTGTGGTAGTAAGCCAAAAGATCGTTCCACCAATTCTTTTAATCCATATGCTGGAATCGTATACTCCGATGTAACCTGGTAATCCTTGGCCATCACACGAATAATACTTTGTACTGGTAAATTTTGATTGATCAGATATTCTTCAAACTTCAAGGCTTGTTCACCTATGGCTTGCGTTAAAATTAAAATGACTGGCATTTTCTTAGACAAATCTTCAATCAATTGGATTTCTACCGGTTCAATACGGCTTATATTGGCATTCAAACAATAGTATGCGACGTGCATTTTCTCGTTGTTTTTCGCCATATTGATGAGTGTTTGCTCAATTTCAGCAGAAACTTGTTGTTGCGTTTCTGCATCTAGTTCTAATCCCCTTGTATCATATAAGACCATGGGGATGTCATCTTTTTCTATTTTTTGTAAATGTTTGGTAATGGGTTGGCCGATACCAGTTTCTGCTAGGTTTTCCCGAAATATACTGTTAATAAGTGTGGATTTTCCAACACCTGTTTTACCAACAACAAGTATATGTACTTTCTCGATTTTTTCAATCTCTGCTTGGGTTTGCTTCGTTAATTCCCCTGCAAGATTCCAATCCATTTTAGGAGCCATGTGCTTTTTTCACCTCAAAAATGTGTTTGTTTTTAAAACGCTTACACTTATTATAATACATTTTTCTATATAAGTGCATAAGTATATTGCTTAGAAGCGACTTTACAGTTATGCTATACTACATGTGAAATATCCGCAAGTTGCTAAAGGAGGAATTCGATGTCTACAAATACGCATTCTAAAGAAAGAATTAATTTACCCTATCCAAAATCCTATTATATCACGAATGAGGTTTTAAACTCTATCACACATGGGATTGGATTTATCTTGTCGATAGTTGCAACAGTCTTCCTTATTCGCAAGGGCTTAGCTAATGAAAATCCGCTAGAGATTGTGTCTTATATCATCTACGGACTATCTATGTGTATGTTGTATCTAGCATCTACGCTCTACCATAGCCTGTCTTTTACCAAAGCCTCTGGCATCCTAAAGATAATTGACCACTCTTCAATCTTCCTATTAATCGCAGGATCATATACACCTTATGCCTTAGTTGCAATTGGTGGTAAATTTGGATGGTTTATCTTTATTGCCCAATGGTTAATTGCCTTGTTTGGTATTTTTGGTAAAATTTTATTCTTGGATAAAATGAAAAAATTCTCTACATGGTTATATATCTTAATGGGTTGGTTCGGAGTTATTGCTATTCCACAAATGGCCCAAGCAATTGGTATGGGTGGTATCATGTGGTTAATTGCCGGTGGTGTAACATATACAGTTGGTACCATTTTCTATTCACACGACGATTTGAAATACTGGCACGTGATTTGGCATTTATTTGTCTTAGGTGGTAGTATCTGCATGTTCTTCTCAATTTTCTTATACGTATAAATGTAAAAAGGCTTGGCTCCGTTAATACTTGGAACCAAGCCTTTATTGTTATAACTTTTTCAATTGTTTAATACGGTGTGTTGTTTTGTAAAATTCATATTTTAAGGCTAAGAATTTCTCACAGTCCAGCAAGACATCGAAAAGAATTGAACGCGTTTCGAATTCTTTTCGACTTTGTGGTAACGGTGAATTTCGGTAAGCATCTTTTAGTTGTCCTAATTCATTCCGCAATTTAGCAGCTGTATTCGATTCAGACAATTCTTGACTGACATGACGGAAAAAGCCACTTAAATCGTAGGTTTGATCGGTCAATTCATAAATATTATCCAATGAGTCATTAATATCAAATAAAAGAGCTAACTGACTCATACGCATTTCAAAGTAATTGATATAGTAATTATCTACTTGACCAGAAATGTTATTCTCCACTTCTTTCATAGCTAGGTATAAACCATGTTTTGCCAAATCATTTGTTTGGTCAATAGCTTCATACACTAAGAAGTCCTGATGCTTAGGATCATCCATTTTATCAGCTAGATTATTTAATATTCCTTGCATCCCTTCTTCAATATCATTTTTCACTTGGTTCATTTGGCTATTTGAAGAAGTTTGATATAAGTTTACAATCATTGCAATACCAACACCAATGACCAATAATAATAGTTCATTTATCCACCAGTCAAAACTAGAGGACTGTTCAAGTAACAAATGCGAAATAAATACCGCACACGGTGCAATTGTATTTTCACTTTTTAGTAAAACTGCTACCGGATATGTGATGAGTAGATATAAAGAAAAGACCCAAATTTCATAGCCGAATACATTAAATAAAATTGTTGCAACCGTTAAACTCAATAACATTGTTAACGTTATATTACCTATATATTGGATGGTCTTCTTGCTTGTTTCGGCTAGAGATAAGATAGCAATGATCCCTGCAGATACTGCATAATTTAAGCCTAACCATTGTGCTAGAAAGATGGCTACAAAAGTAGCAATCGCATATTTTGCGCTCTTTATTGCAATATTCATAATTACCTCCCTGACCATTATTCAGGCTTATTTTAGCATAAAATGAAAGTTCCTGATATGAAAGCGTGCCATTACGGTAAAATTCTACAAAAAAGTTCGCAAGCATTGTGAAATATGTTAGAATGGTATAAGCGAGTAAGATCACATTTCTAATAAATTAACAAAAGGAGCATACAATGATTTTTAAAGTAACTTATCAAAATTCACGTCAAGAAGTTCCACGTCGTGAATCAACACACACTATGTATATTCAAGCAGAAACTAAACGTGAGGTACGTGCTTATCTAGAAGAAGAAACCCCCTATCTAGTAGAGTTTATCCAACCTCTTGAAGGTGCTCATTTAGAGTATGAACAACAAAATCCAGACTTCAAAGTAGTGGAGCTTTCTAATTAATGAAAGTCGACATAAAGAACAATGAAGTTGGCGTTTTCGCCTTTGGGGGATTAGACGAAATCGGTAAGAACTCTTACGGAATCCAATTTCAAGATGAAATACTATTATTAGACGCTGGGGTTAAGTTCCCAGAAGACGATCTATTGGGTATTGATTATGTTATCGCTAACTACCAATACTTAATTCAAAACGAACAAAAAGTGAAAGGTTTATTCATTACCCATGGTCACGAAGACCATATTGGTGGGATTCCTTTCTTATTAAAACAAATCAATATTCCTATCTATGCTGGGAAACTAGCAATGGCATTGATTAAAAACAAACTGGAAGAACATGGCTTGCTACGTGATGCTGAACTACATATCATTGATGAAGATTCAGTAATCAAATTTAGAAAGACTTCTATTTCTTTCTACCGTACAACTCACTCTATTCCAGATGCAATGGGTATTGTTGTCAAAACACCACCAGGAAACATCGTGTTCACTGGTGACTACAAGTTTGACTTTACACCAGTTGGTAAACCAGCTGATATCCATAAAATGGCACAAATCGGTGAAGAAGGCGTCCTATTAATGTTAGGTGACTCTACTAACGCTGAAGTGCCAGGATTTACAAAATCAGAACGTGTTGTTGGTGAATCATTATCTGATATTATCTCTAACATCGATGGCCGTATTATTTTCGCATCCTTTGCATCTAATATTTCTCGTTTGTCACAAGCAATCGACGTAGCAGTTGCTGAAGGGCGTAAGATTGCCGTCTTCGGACGTTCAATGGAAGCTGCGATTAAGAATGCGATTGAACTAGGCTACTTCAATGTGGGCGAAGATGCTTTCATTCAAGGTAGCGAAATTAATCAATACCCTGCAAATGAAGTATTGATTATGTGTACTGGTTCTCAAGGTGAGCCAATGGCAGCCTTATCTCGTATTGCCAACGGTACACACCGTCAAATTTCGATTCAACCTGACGATACAGTTATTTTCTCTTCAAGCCCTATCCCAGGGAATACGTTGAGTGTTAACCGTGTTATTAACCAATTGCTAGAAGCTGGTGCTGAAGTTATTCATGGTAAAGTGAATAATGTCCATACTTCTGGTCATGGTAGTCAAGAAGAACAAAAATTAATGTTAACATTGATGAAACCTAAATATTTCATGCCGGTCCATGGTGAATACCGTATGTTAAGTATTCAAGCAGACCAAGCTGAATTAGTAGGTATTCCTCGTGAAAACATTTTTGTCATGAAAAATGGTGAAGTCCTTGCATTAACCCAAGACTCTGCTCGTCGCGCTGGTAGCTTCCCAGGTGAAGCTGTTTATGTCGACGGTAAAGGTATTGGTGATATTGGGAACATCGTCTTACGTGACCGTCACAACCTTTCTGAAGACGGTTTAGTGCTTGCAGTTGTTTCTGTAGACTTTGCTAAGAATGAATTACTCGCTGGCCCAGATATTGTGTCTCGTGGATTTATCTATATGAGAGAATCTGTTGGCTTGATTCAAGATGCGCAAAAAGTAATTCGTACAACTGTTATTGGTCACTTAAACTCTGGTAAGAAAGTAAATGAAAAGATTTTACGTGATGCAATGCAAAACGCGCTACAACCATTCTTATACAAACGTACGAAACGTAATCCAATGATTATGGCTGTCGTAATGCCTGTTTAAGAAAACATATTCATACAAAAATAAGGCTGAACTAAGCAATTGCTTGGTTCAGCCTTTTCTGTTTCCCCTATTTCACTAAGTTGTTTTGGAAGGCATAAATGGTCGCTTGGGTACGATCTTCTACAGCCAATTTGCTCAGAATATTGGATACATGTGTTTTTACAGTCTTCAATGTAATGAACAACTCGTCCGCAATTTCTTGATTGGATTTACCTGCAGCAATCAGTTGCAAGACTTCGCGTTCTCGGCTTGTTAAATCATCATGCAAATGATGTTGGTTGGCAGCCACTTCATGGGCGATTAATTTTTCGTTGACGGTTGGGGCGATGACAGATTCACCAGCGTATGTACGTCGAATGGCTGATGCGATTTCATGAGCCGCCGACGTTTTCAAAATATACCCTTTGGCGCCAGCTTCCATGGCTGGGTAGACTTTTTCGTCATCAATAAAGCTGGTGACAATCAAAATGTTGGCTTCGGGCCATTCGCCAAGGATTTCCTGGGTAGCCTGGATGCCGTCCATGTTGTCCATGACCAAATCCATTAAGATGATGTCTGGACGCAATGCTAGGGCCATTTTTTTGCCTTCTAGCCCGTCTTTAGCTTCACCTACGATTTCAATATCTGTTTGGGTAGATAAGTAGGTGCTGACACCTAGTCTGACCATTTCGTGGTCATCCACTAATAAGACACTAATCATTGCTCTCCTCCATTTGTCTTGGTACTACGATTTGTACTAGGGTTCCTTGGTTGATAAAACTAATAACGTTCACGGTGCCGCCTAATTGAGTGACGCGTTCGCGAATGTTTTTCAAGCCATATCCACCATTGTTGCCAGATTCTTTTTCCATGTCGAAACCTACCCCATCATCTGAAAAGCGCAAATAAATGTTGCGGTCTTTTTCGTATAATTGACATTCGATGATGTTAGGATTGGCATGGCGCAAGCTATTAGATAGTAATTCTTGCACAATTCTGAAGAGATGATTTTCTACTTCAGGTAATAGCTGAACGTCATTGACACTGGCTTCGAAATTAATTTTGACTTTGGTTTCCAATTCTCTAAATAAT
This sequence comes from Aerococcus agrisoli, assembly GCF_003797145.1. Lineage (GTDB taxonomy): Bacteria > Bacillota > Bacilli > Lactobacillales > Aerococcaceae > Aerococcus > Aerococcus agrisoli. The sequence continues at coordinate 15,236 of NZ_RKMG01000033.1, forward strand.
TGTTCTATCCCCATGGCCAATGACTGATTTGTAAGGGATATTGGTCGTAAATGTAACAATAAAGCGCGCATTTCGGCTTGAGCTTGGTCGACCATATCGGCTACTTTTGCGATTAATTGTTGGTTTACCGGATCAATCCCATCAGACTGTTCTTGGATGGCGGATAATAACATGGTCATGGCAAACAATTGTTGACTGACTGAATCATGCAATTCACGGGCTATACGTTGGCGTTCTTGTTTCACCAGCTCATTTCGGTTTAGTTGCGAATTGGTTTCATCTGCAACAGTTTTCGCTTGCAAAGCCATTTCCATGTTTTGACCAGATTCCCTTATTTTTGCCAAAGTAATTTCGACATCGTCAGATAAATAGACACTATCCGAAGTTTGGTCTAGAACGGGGTCGTCATATTTACGTTGTTGTAAGGCCCGCAATTTAGCTAGGATTAGTCCTTCGTCTTTGAACAAATATAGATAGAGGATGAGCGTGGCAATGAAAGCTATTACGATGAAAATAAATAAGACACTAATGAGCGGCATCAACATTTGCAAAAATAACTGTGCATTCCATCGAATGATGAAGCTACCAGTAGCAATATTGACTACTAAGTATGCAATCAAACTCGCTAACAAAAGCGATAACCATATTGTTAGGAAGATACCTAGGAAACGTCGACCTTTCATAGGAAAATCACCTCAATACGGCCCCATCCTTGGGAGATTTGTAGATAGATTTTACGATTGGCATTAACATACTCTTCTGTTTGAAAATTCCGGCGTTCATTATTTAAGACACTTATGTCCCCGTTCCAAGAAACTTCACTTCGGAAACCATTCGCATGTAGGGAAAGTCCTACACCTTCCGGCACAATCAGTTTAGTCTGACCGAATACTTGGTTGATGACCACAACATTCGTCCCCAAAGGTACTATCGTTGATCCAAAATCAATAAAGCTATTGGCGTAAAGATAATACATTTCCGTATCTTCCCAGGCATAAGTTGTCTCACCAAAACGATCCTTGTTGAAAAGTTCCTCAAACTGCATAAACGGTTTATCGTCTTTTTTCCCCTCTTCGGGTGCGACAATTTTGGTTTGACGGACAACTAATTTATCTAGTTCTTTATGATCTTGTGTTTTGACGAATGTATAATAAAACAAGGCTATTGCGACCAGTGTAACAATAATGCCACTCACATATTTTAGTGTGATAATGCTCATAAATATGAAAAAACAACCAGTCAAAACTAGCAGCATATTTTCTAAGCGCCGATTTTGATTATTTTGTTGCTCATGTAATTTCACACGTTCCGCGATTGCCAATAATAGGCACCCTAATGCAAACCAAAAAATATTTTGCGGTAAGGAAAATAACCCTGTAATGACTATTAGCGCAGCAAAACATGCAAAAATCAAATATCGATTTTTCATAACTCCCCGCCATTCTTTCTATGATAACTCCATTTTATCGTATTTTATGACTTAATGGTAATCTATCCACCGCAAAAATGCATACGGCTTTAGACGGACACTGATCAGTTACTTAATACAAAAAAAGGGGTCTCAGACTTTTGGTGTG
>NZ_RKMG01000034.1 GCF_003797145.1 Aerococcus agrisoli
ATAGAGGTATGAATTATTCAGGTGATAATTTATATAAATTTTGTTTTATTTATAACGATTATAACAAGATAGTTAAGCGTACACAAGACAATAGAGGAACATACGTTCTTGGGATTTTGTATTTTTAAAATGTTCTACTTGTATTCTGCAAACTAACCTGTTAGAATTGTGTAAACGGTTACATAAAGAGGGTGAGGAGGTGGAATGATGGCAACAATTAGACAGGTGGCTGAGTTGGCGGGTGTTTCGGTGGCGACTGTTTCTCGTGCTTTGAATGATTCAGGGTATGTGAGTGAGGATGCGCGGGATAAGGTGCTACATGCGGTGAAGGAATTGAATTTCTACCCGAATGAAGTGGCACGTTCTTTGTTTAATAAAAAATCGAAAATGGTTGGTTTATTATTGCCCGATATATCTAACCCTTATTTCACCATGCTAGCTAAAGGGGCCGAAGATGCTCTAAACGATGATGGTTTTTCTTTGCTCTTGGCCAATACGCAAGATAAGACGGATAAGGTTTCTGAATATGCTTTGAGTTTTGCTTCGAATAATGTTGCCGGGGTCTTATCTGTTGAACCAATTGATGGCGATTTTTTGAAAAATGTTCCTTTGGTTAATTTAGACCGAGTTCCTGGTAAGCATGAATATGCTGTCTTTGGGGATGATTTTCAGGGGGGCGTACTTTCGGCGGAAACGATTCTTGCCTGTAATCCGCAGAATATTGTGGTGATGGTTGGACCCAGGGAGGTTCCGACTGCTCAGGAACGATTGAATGGTATTCGGTCAGTTTTAGAAAAACAAGATATTCCTTTTGACATGTTCCAAACCAAATCTTATCGGGTTGAGGATGCGCATGAAACAGTCGATGCGTTACTTAATGCTTATCCGAATATGGATACAGTTATTGCGACCAATGATGTGTATGGGGCGGTGGTCATTCGTGAAGCTTTGAAGAGAGGCATTCAAATTCCAGAAGATCTTCAAATTATAGGTTATGATAATTCTAGTTCCTCTGGTCTGGTCTATCCTGGGTTAACTACTATTTACCACCCAGCTTATGATATTGGCTATGTGGGTGCTAAGTTGTTGTGCCAGTTAATTCAGCAAAAAGCAGTCAAAGAAAAGGTAGTGCAGCTACCAGTTCAATTGGTAATGAGGGAGTCTTTAAGAAAGAAGGTATAAATAAATGAATCAAATTACAGTGATTGGATCTATATCAACTGATTTTGTGGTGACAACTGATATTTTGCCAAGTATTGGGGAGACAGTATCAGGTCTTGATTTTAATCAGTCATTTGGTGGTAAGGGAGCAAACCAGGCAGTTGCAGCAGTACGTTTAGGCGGTCAAGTAACTATGGTAGGTGCAGTAGGTGATGATGTATTTGGAGACCAGTTAATTGCTAATTTAGATAACAACGGGATTTCTACTGTCAATGTGGAACGGGTTACACATGTACCATCAGGTTCAGCTATTATTACTTTGCATCAAAATGATAACGCTATCATATATGTGGCCGGCGCAAATAATTTAATATCAACTATTGGAAGTGAGGAAATAGCAGCTGTCATTAAGCAAAGCGAAATAGTTATTTTACAAAATGAAATACCGCAAGGTCAGATAGACTGGATTTTGGAAACGGCTAATCGTTTAGATGTGCCAGTTCTCTATAATCCAGCACCAGCAAGACAAGTGAAACAGGAGTTGATGGACAAGGTAACGTATTTTACGCCTAATGAAAGTGAATTTTCACTTATATTCAAGGGTTTGAGTTTGTCAGAGGGCTTGCATCGTTACCCCAATAAGTTGTTGGTGACACTAGGATCTAAAGGTGTTATCTATTTTGACGGAAAAGAAGAGGTTCTGGTTCCAGCTTACCATGTGCAACCAGTGGATACGACTGGGGCGGGTGATACCTTTAATGGCGCCTTTGCGGTTGCTGTAACTAAGGGATTGGCTTTGAAGGATAGTGTGCGGTTTGGAAATTTGGCAGCATCCCTGTCTATCCAAAAATTTGGGGCACAGGGCGGTATGCCAACGATTGAAGAGATGAAGGGAAGTAAGGATTATGAAGAAGCATGGGATTTTGAATAGTGAAATTGCGAAAATTTTAGCAGATTTAGGCCATACGGATCAAATTACAATTGGGGACGCAGGCTTGCCAGTTCCAGCGGGTGTGAAGAAAATTGATTTGGCATTGAAGTTAGGAACGCCAGCTTTTGTTGAGGTGTTGGCAGAAGTTTTGAAGGATATGGCTATTGAAAAGGTAATTTTGGCGGATGAAATTAAAGATCAAAATCCGGACCAATTACAAGCTGTGTCAGAATTGATTGGAGATACGGATATTGCTTATATATCACATGAAGATTTTAAAGAGCTAACTGCACAGTCAAAAGTCGTGATACGTACGGGTGAGGCTACGCCTTATTCTAATATTATTTTGCAATCGAATGTAATTTTTTAGGAGGTGGATAAATTGGACGTAAGTATGAAGGGAATTACCAAGAGTTTTGGTAATAATAGCGTCTTGCGCGGGGTAGATTTTGACCTTGTGGCAGGAGAGGTTCATGCCCTTATGGGTGAGAACGGTGCTGGTAAGTCTACCTTGATGAATATCTTAACTGGTATTCATAAGGCTGACGCTGGGACAATTGAAGTAAATGGTAAGCCAGTGTTGTACGATGATCCGAGTGTGGCGGAAGGTAATGGGATTTCATTTATCCATCAAGAGATGAATGTTTGGCCGGATATGACGGTAGTTGAAAATTTGTTTATGGGTCGAGAAATTGCGAGTAAGTTCGGTATTTTAGATAAACAGTCGATGGCGAAACAAGCTAAGGCTGTCTTTGACACGTTGAATGTGCAGATGGACTTAAATCGAGAAATTGGTCATTTATCTATAGGGCAACAACAAATGGTTGAAATTGCAAAGTCACTCTTATCTAATGCAGAAGTGATTATTATGGATGAACCAACAGCAGCTTTGACAGACCACGAAATTGATAATTTATTCCATATTATTGATAATTTGACTGGTCGAGGTGTTGCAATTATCTATATATCTCATCGAATGGAAGAAATATTTAAGATTTCAGATCGAATTACAGTTATGCGAGATGGCGTATCTGTTGGCACATTGAAGACGAGTGAAACGAATAATGATGAAATTGTACGCATGATGGTAGGTCGAGATTTGGAAGATTACTATCCAACTAAAACAGCAGCTATTGGCGATATCGTTTTTGAAGTGAAAGATTTAAATTCACCAGGCAATTTCAGTGATATTTCTTTCAAAGTACATGGTGGCGAAATTGTGGGTGTATCAGGTCTGATGGGTGCAGGTCGTACTGAAATTATGCGTGCTATATTTGGATTGGATCCTTTAGAAAGTGGCCATATCTTTTTGGATGGAGCTGAGATCCATGTTCAAAATCCTAATGATGCAATTCGCCAAGGAATTGGTTTCTTAACGGAAGACCGTAAAGATGAAGGATTAATTTTGGATGAATCGATCCGTGAAAATATTTCCTTGCCTTCAATTGATGGATTTACGAAGGGCTTGACTATTGATCGAAAGGCGGAGAATGAATTTGCAGAGATGTTAAGTAATCGGTTAGCCGTAAAGACAATGGGTATAGAAGAACCTGTATCCTCTTTATCTGGTGGGAACCAACAAAAAGTGGTATTAGCAAAATGGGTTGGTATAGGCTCTAAAGTGCTCATTCTAGATGAACCAACACGCGGAGTCGATGTAGGTGCCAAACGTGAAATTTATCAATTGATGAATGAATTGGCTGAACGCGGTGTAGCTATTATTATGGTATCTAGTGATTTACCGGAAGTACTAGGCGTTTCTGACCGCATTTTAGTTATTCATGAAGGTAAATTAGCGGGTCAAGTAACAAGAGAAGAAGCAACTGAAGAGAAAATTATGAAACTTGCAACGGGGGGATATTAATGAATACGAATGTAGAAACCGTAAAAGAAACACGGGAAAAAGCGAATTATAAAGAATTATTGGGTAAATTAGGTCCCTTGTTGGCATTGATTGTTCTGGTTGTTTTTGTAAGCGTTTTAAGTCCAGACTTTTTATCTTTATCGAATTTAATGAACTTGATGCGTCAAGTGTCCATTAATGCTTTGATTGCTTTTGGAATGACGTTTGTTATTATCACTGGAGGGATTGACTTATCTGTAGGTTCTACCCTAGCACTTACAGGCGCAATTATTGGTGGGTTAATTGCAGGTGGAACTGATCCAATTATTGCTATGATAATTGGTGTACTTTTAGGATTTTTCTTAGGTGCAGTTAATGGTTTGCTGATTACTAAGGGCAAGATTGTACCATTTATCGCTACACTTGCAACAATGACCATCTATCGTGGGGCAACGTTAGTTTACACAGATGGTAAACCAATTACTGGCCTTGATACCACTTTCTTATTCCAATTTATGGGACGTGGTTACTTCTATGGTATTCCATTCCCTATTGTTATTACATTATTGATTTTTGCTATTTTGTTTGTAGTGCTACACAAAACTGCTTTTGGACGTAAAGTATTTGCAATCGGTGGCAATGAAAAAGCTGCGATTATTGCCGGAATTAAAAATGCGCGTGTCAAAATGATTGTTTATGGTATCTCGGGTACACTATCTGCGATTGCAGGGATTATCCTAACTTCTCGTTTAAATTCTGCACAACCAACAGCTGGTACATCTTATGAAATGGATGCAATTGCGTCTGTAGTCTTAGGTGGTACGAGTATGTCAGGTGGCCGAGGTCGTATTTTTGGTACGCTTGTTGGGGCATTGATTATTGGTACTTTGAATAATGGTTTGAACTTACTAGGGGTTTCGACTTTTTACCAACAAATCGTAAAAGGTATTGTGATCATCATTGCCGTTTTGATTGATAGAAAGAAATAGGAGGAAGAATGATGAAAAAATTATTTGCCGTCTTAATTGCTACGCTATTGCTAGTTGCTGGATGTGCACCAGCTTTCTCATTAGAGGCACCAGGAAACGTTGAAGAAACAAGTGTTAGCGAGAAGAAACCTGAAGAGATTACAGTTGGTTTATCACTATCTACATTATCAAATCCATTCTTTGTTTCATTAGAAGAAGGTGTTACAAAGTTAGCAGATGAAAATGGCACGAAAGTTGTCACAGTGGATGCACAAGATGATTCTGCAAAACAATCTAATGATATCAATGATTTAATCCAACAAAATGTGGATGTCTTATTGATTAACCCAGTTGACTCAGCTGCTATTTCACCAGCTGTAGAAGCAGCTAATAGCGCAAATATTCCGGTGATTTTGGTGGATAGAACCTCTGACTCTGGTGAAGTAGTCACACTTGTTGCTTCTGATAATGTGGCAGGTGGTGAAATGGCAGCACAATATATTGTGGATACTGTAGGAGAAGGTGCTACAACTATTCAATTGGAAGGTGTACCCGGGGCTTCAGCAACAAATGAACGTGGTCAAGGATTTATGAATGTGGCTGAAAAATCGTTAAATGTTGTAGACAGCCAAACTGCTAACTTTGATCGTGCTGAAGGATTAACTGTAATGGAAAATATGCTACAGGGGAATGCTGATATTAAAGCCGTATTTGCCCAAAATGATGAAATGGGATTGGGCGCAATCGAAGCCATTAAAGGTGCTGGATTAGAAGATCAAATTACAGTAGTAAGTTTTGATGGTACTGAAGGTGGTTTGAAAGCAATTGAAGATGGTTCTCTAGCAGCAACAGTGGCGCAACAACCAGATGAAATGGGTCGCTTAGCTTTACAAGCAGCTTATGATTACTTTGCTGGCGAAGATATTCCAGAGAAAATTGATTCACCGTTGGAATTAGTAACAAAAGAATAGTAACTGAAGAATTTTTGATAATTAGGGCCAAGTTGAAGCTTGGTCTTTTTTGTTTTTAATTCAATTAATTAAATACTTCAGCTTCCACCTATTCAATAGTGTACAACAAAGCTAAGTAAAAACAATTGTTGGAATGATCAAAACGTTGTTTGTTCATTTTTTCTTTTGAGGAAACCTCAGAGGGTTATGAGGTTCATTTTTTCTCATTTAGATAATCACAGGGGATTATGCTTTTCTTTTTACAAGATTAAAACCGTACGGCGGTTTGTGCGATTCTCTGTTTCTCATCCAAGAAACAACAGCCCGTTTGTTGCTCCATTTCCTGTGTATATGATATCAAATAAATACATTTTTTCATGGGATAGGCCAGTATAAGTTATCTTTGTTTTTTATATAAATAAATTATACAATAAATGTATATGTGATATTCTTTGAGTTCAATTTTTTCAAATCCGCCTTGTGAAAATTGAACTCAAAGCAACTATATTTATAAGCGCTTTCAATATATGATGTATTCAGGAGGTTCAGAGATGGACTATAAATTAGCTTATTTATTAAATGAACCGAATAAAAAATATTCGTTTGAAGATATTCAAAAACGATATGGTTTAAGCAAGGATCAGTTGCTGAAAGAAACAGGGGGATTGATAACGAATATTCAGGAAGATGAATTTCATTTAAAACATATTTCGATTGAAGCATTTACTAAAGCATCATTAGAACTACGTGATGAAGAAGTGTTTGTAGATTCGGAAGATCGGATGAAATTAATTTTTTTAATGACATATTCAAAGTTAGATGAATTATCTGTTTTTCATTTTCAAGATTTTTTCTTAATGTCTAAGGGGACAATATCTGCTGATATCAAAGCGTTAAGAACAAACTTAGATTCCTTCAATATTGAATTGATATATAACCGCAAATTAGGGTTTTATCTGAAGGGTGACGAAATTGTCATAAGAAGACTTGCTAAGAATTTTATTAGTAGCATGTTTGAAAATCAAAAAGCAAAATATTATTTATTAGTCTGGCTTCTAGAAAATAACATGACGTTATATGCATTTATACGTGATTATCTTACTCAGACAATGCATGGACAAAAGATTGATTTCGTATATGGCAGACTGGATGAGATTGTTTACTTTCTAGCATATACTGCTAAACGCATTAAAGAAATGCCATTAAAGTACATGGAAGATCAAAAATTTTTATCTGAATTAGCAATTTTCCCAGTAGTTGAAAAAACTTGTTTTGAAGTTTTTCAAAGCGATAATCAAATTGAAGTCGCCTATATGACTACAATTTTAATGACGATTGTTCAAGGTGATCTCGCAGATCCGTCATTTACCTTTATTCTTCAGGATGCAGCTAGTTTGATCAAAAATTTTGAGCGTTTAGCGGCAATTCATTTTGAAAATTACCATCAATTATTGACCAATATTTTCTATCATTTGGTACCAACTTATTTTAGGATTCGTTTTGGATATAGCTTACCGAATCCCTTATTACTAGATATCAAACAAAAATATAGAGACATTTTCCAAATCACTATGGATGCCTTTGAAGAGGTTGTTGGGAAAAGCGTTATGGTTCCAGAATCGGAAATTGGATATCTTACAATTTTGTTTGGTGGAGAAATATACCGAATCAATAAGGGTGAAAACTATGAGAATTTATCAGCGTTGATTGTGTGTCCTAGTGGTATATCCTCTTCTTTAATTTTAGCAACGGAACTAGAGAACATGTTTCCCACGATACAATTTCTGAAACCTATGTCCATATCAGAACTGTCTGAAACGGATGCTGGTACGTACGATATAATTTTCTCTACAATTCCATTAATATCAGAAAAAAAAGTATATGTAACAAAACCACTAATGACGGCTTATGAAAAGAACGTGATTATTAATAAGGTACAAAATGATTGGATTTTGCCAGGTGTTACATTACCTAATGCCGAAGAAATTATAGCTGCAATTAGACCCTATATTCATTATAAAGAAGGGGTCAATCGAGAAAAATTGCTCGAAGTTTTAAATCATAAATTTACGAAATTATTTGAACACAAGGAGGTCGAGAAGCCATTGTTAAAAGAACTCATTACTGAAGATACAGTTACTGTCGTAGATCATGTAGAAGATTGGAAAGCGGCAATTACTTTAGCTGCCAACCCATTATTACGACAAGGGAAAATTGAAGAAAAATATATTGATGCCATGATTCAAAAGGTTGAAGAGAACGGGCCATTTATTCATATAGGTCCTTTCGTAGCCTTACCCCATGCGCGACCTGAAGAAGGTGTGAATGAAATTGGTATGTCTATCTTGAAGGTGGATGAACCAGTGAATTTACTAGATGACGTAGCTCATCCAATCAAATTATTTATTTGTTTAGCCGCGGTCGATAATGATACGCATTTAAAGGCTTTAGCGAATTTGACGAATATTTTATCAGACGAAGCTTTGCTAGATCGATTAGTCAACGCAATAAACCCTGAAGCAATTTTAGAAGTGATTAATGAAGGAGAAGAAGAAGAATGAAAATTTACGCAGTATGTCAAAGTGGTTTAGGTACTAGTTTTATGGTGGAAATGAATATTAAGAATGCGCTAAAAGCTCGTGGAGTAGATTTAGATGACTTCCAAGTCGATCACGGAGATGTTGGTTCGGTATCTGCAAATATGGGGGATTATTTCTTCTTTGAAAAGACATTACAAGATACATTAACGAATTTACCTGCAGATAAAATGGTACCACTAAACTCTATTATTGATAAAAAAGAGATTCAAGAAAAAGTAGACAAAATTTTAGCAGATAACAATATTGCCTAATAGATAGGTGAAATTGAATTAAGGGGGAAAGATTATGCAAGGACTATTAGATTTATTCGTATCAATCGCAACACAACCTGCAATATTAATTTCTTTAATTGCATTGATTGGTCTACTAGTACAAAAGAAAAAGGCTAGTGCAGTAATTACAGGGACTGTTAAGACACTTGTTGGTTTCTTAGTATTAACAGGTGGGGCAGGTATTCTAAGTGGTTCACTTCAACCGTTCTCTGAAATGTTTCAATTCGCTTTGAATACGAACGGCGTAGTACCAAGTAACGAAGCGGTGGTTGCAATTGCTTTACAAGAATATGGGACACCAACTGCATTGATCATGTTGGTTGGTATGATTGTGAATATTGTATTGGCGCGTGTAACTCGTTTTAAATATATCTTCTTAACTGGTCAAGCTATGTTATATGTTTCATGTTTAACCGCAGTTATTTTAGTTTCTGCAGGTTTTGGCCAAGGATTATCTACTATCTTATTGGGCGGATTATTCGAAGGTACATTATTAACAATTACACCAGCTCTTTGTCAACCATTTATGAAGAAGATTACTGGTAGTGATGATGTAGCTATGGGACATACTGGAAACATTGGTTATGCAGCTAGTGGTTTAATTGGTAAATGGTTTGGTAATCCCGAAGATTCAACTGAAGATATTAACGTACCTAAGGGTCTGGCTTTCTTACGCGATTCTACTGTCTCAGTTATGTTATTAATGTCAATTGTGTATATTATCTTGGCCTTTATGGCTGGTCCAGAATTTATTGAAGGTAACTTGAGTAACGGTGAAAACTTCCTCGTATTCTCACTTATCCAAGCAGGATCATTTACAGCTGGATTCGTCATCGTTTTACAGGGTGTACGTATGGTAATTGGTGAAATTGTACCAGCCTTCCAAGGGATTGCTGATAAATTTGTGCCGGATGCTAAACCAGCTTTGGATGTACCAATCATCTTCCCATATGCACCAAATGCTGTATTAATTGGCTTTTTTACTTCATTCTTGGTAGGTACATTTTCAATGTTTGTTATGCTAGGAATGGGTACGACAATCATTATTCCGGGTGTAATCGGTCACTTCTTCTGTGGTGCAGCTTCAGGTGTATTTGGTAACTCAACAGGTGGTAAACGAGGCGCAATCTTAGGATCTGCTTTCAATAGTTTGTTAATTTCATGGTTACCTTTAGCAATCATTCCTTTATTAGGTAATTTAGGATTGGCTGCTTCAACCTTTGCCGATACCGATTATCTAATTCCAGGTATTGCATTAGGTACAGTAGGTAGCTTTGGTGCAACTGCCCTGCTTGTTGGTATTATCGCTTTTGTTGCATCTGTATTTATCGCAAATTTTGTGTTAAACAAACGTGATACAAAAAATGCTTAATTGATAGATTGTTAAAATATAAAAGGCCAAGTAAAAGCTTGGTCTTTTTTGCTTTATACAAGTTGATTTGTTAATGATTTGCTTCTAGAAAAGGTATAATAAGTTTTAAGTTATTTTAGAATTTGAATCATTAATATAAAGAATATATGGAGGAAAATGCATGTCAACGAAATGGAAAGCTTGGAGTAATGTAGTTTTATTACTATTTACTTTTTTCGTGAATTTTTTAGGGGGAAGTGGCCGCATTAATGGGATGTCGCAGGCAGCGGTTTCGGACAAATATCATACCTTAATTACACCGGCTGGTTATACTTTTAGCATTTGGGGTGTTATTTATAGCCTGTTATTAGTTTGGACGGTTAACATGGCATTGCATTCAAAGAAAAAAGAATATGAGAAAATCATCGAGGCGATTACACCATTTTATTGGTTGTCTTTGATCACGAATATGATTTGGATAGTCACATTTTCTTATGAATGGGTGGGTATTTCTACTACATTTATTTTTATCTATTTACTCGCCTTGATTGCTTGTCTGAATAGCATTAGTAGTATTGCGCATCCAGGGCGAACGTTTTCGGGTGTGACTTTCGGATTACATACGGGCTGGCTGTTAATTGCCTCTGTAGTGAATGTAGCTGCTTTTCTCGTTCAAATCAATTGGTCAGGATTTGGTATTTCTGACACCATTTGGGCGGGGATTGTGATAATCGTTTCCATAGTAATTGCTAGTTATGTTTCTAATAAGATGCGTAATGCTGTTTTACCGTTACCAATCGCATGGGCATTTTTTGGAATCCATGGCGCACTCATTATGAGTGGCGGCAATAATGGGCTTCAAATCCTCGCAATTCTAGGTTTTCTGACTATGCTATATTTATGTATTCATATATTTATAAAGAATGGCAAGGCAATTTTACCGAAAAATAATTAAATTATTTTTTGGGTACCAGTGGTAAGTTTATCGTAGTTGAGCCCAGATAAAAAATTTAGATTAGTCAATAAGAAGTAAAAAACGAGTAGACTTCGTGAGGATGTCTACTCGTTTTTTGGGTTCTATAATAAATAGTGTTGGTGAGATTTCATGTTGAATCTCATTGACACTATTTTTGTGTACGCAAAAAGGACATGATATCCTTAATTCATGTAAACCACTACGAATACAGAAAGAAGGGAAAATCATGTCCCATACATCCATTATAAAACAACTTTGCGGTATTTTCGACAATAATATTGATATTACAATACCAAAATCTATGCGCTTGTTACCACTTGAAAAGTATCGTGAAATAAATCATTTCGTGTTATATGGGGTTCTTACATACAAGCCTAAGGCTTNGCTTGTTACCACTTGAAAAGTATCGTGAAATAAATCATTTCGTGTTATATGGGGTTCTTACATACAAGCCTAAGGCTTGTATGCACTGTGGTGTAAAGAATACTGGTAATCAAGATATCATCAAACATGGCTTTAAACCAGCTATCATTCGATTACCGAACACGCCTACTAATCCTGTTTTGCTTAAATTACAAAAGCAACGTTTTTATTGTAAACACTGTGCGCAAACTTTTATCGCGTCAGAACGCACAGGTGGTTTCTTTATCTACAAAGTTACGGATGCTGAAAATCCATATTTTATTGACTACTTATACGACCCTTCATTAACCAATATTTCACCGGAAGGTTTGTACTTTGTATCAGCTGAAGACTCAGGTACTGGTCGTCCAATGTTAGTGGTTGCACATGAATTATCAGGTACTATTACCACATTTGATATTACGTCATTATTGGAAGATACAGATAGTGAGACACCAGTCGAGGAAGAACCAGTCGTAGAAGTACCAACAGATGTGGATGGTAATGAAGTACCGAATGGGGCAAATGGTGGCCAAGTAGTAACTACACCGCGCGTAACAGAAGGACCATATGGCAACATTGTCGAAGTTGAAGAATATGACCATGTGGGAATTAACCTTGCTGCAGCAGCTCAAGCTGAAAAAGACGCGAATAATACCTTAAATGTGGATATTGCGGGTGCGATTTTACCTGAAACGGGCTCAGAAAACACATCAATCTTTGGTTTGATTGGTATAGCAATCGCTGGATTGGGTGGCTTCTTAGTACGTCCGTTTAAGAAAGAAAACTAGAGTGAATTAGGGTTTAGATTTTATAGCGGCCACGCATGACGTAAGTTTTGCGTGGCTTTTTTTTATGGTTAGCTATAGATTGAATCAAGTAAGGGACGTGATTATGTTAAAATATAAGCATATTATAGAAATAAATTGAGGGTGGTTATTTGAAAAAATTATTATGGATACCACTATGGATTATGATATATGTAGCGCTTATGTTTCAAATTACGGCGACTAATTTGATTGTAGATGAAACACCAAAGATATCTGATATTATTATCGTGCCTGAAGGGGATTCTTCACCAAGAGCGAGTAGTGCTGGACTTTTGATAAAAGAAGGTTATAGCCGAACAGGAAAAGTAATTGTCAGTCCCTTAACTGAGTATAATTTACCTAATTATGTAGCAGCCGGTGTTAGTGAGGCGCAAATTATTAATGAACCTAACGCGACGTCAACCTATACAAATGCTACAAACACTTTGAGAATGATGCAGGAGTTAGGGTTGCATTCAGCGATTATTACCACCTCTGATTATCATATGTTACGCACAAAACTGATTTATGAACGACAAAATCGACACTATAACTTTGATTTGACATACGTGGCTGCCTATCGTGAAGTGAATGGTAAATTAGTGGCTTGGCCAGATATCGTTGCAGATGATCGTAAATTTGCTTTTCAGGAATTTAAAAAATTTTGGGCATATGTATTTTTCCTCTATCATTGGGTAGATGAATAAGTGTTGAAGGATATGAAAAAGAGCAAAATTATTGAGGTGAAATGGTGAGAAAAATGCTATTGATGATTTTAGGTGCGGTTGCGCTAATTGTTGTACTGTATCAGGTTACAATGAAGAATTTGATCGTGGATGAAGAGCCAAAGGTTTCAGATATTATCATTGTGCCAGAAGGTGCCATAACCCCTGAGCGTGCAAGCAATGCGGAACGGTTACTTAATGGGGGATACAGTAAAACGGGAAAAGTGATTGTATCGCCTTATGATAAAAATAATCGGCCTTATTATAAACAAGCGGGTATCAGCGAGAATCAAATCATCAACGAACCGGATGCTACTTCTACCTATACTAACGCCACTAACACACTCAAAATGATGCAAGATATGGGATTAGATTCAGCTATTATTACAACTTCTGATTATCATATGTTACGCACGAAGCTAATTTATGAACGGCAAAATCGCCATTATGGATTTGATTTAACGTATGTTGCTGCCTACCATGAAGTTGATGGCAAATTGGTCACATGGCACGATGCACCACAATATATTCAGGGTTTTGCCCGTCAAGAATTTATCAAATTTTGGGCCTATGTTTTCTTCCTCTATCATTGGGTGGATGCTTAATTTTTAGGATAATCTACAAAGTCTATGTCTTTTGGCGTAGGCTTTTTTAGCGCAATGAAAAACATATTCTACTAGCTTCTGATGTTTCTGCTAGTGGAATAGTTTTTTTTTTATATTTGAAAATCATGATCATCGATTACAGATTCGCGGATTTCGGACATCATTTCGAAATCCATGTCGTCTTCGCCGTATGTCAATTTCAGTAGATTGACTTCGTTAATGAGGTATTTGTTAGCACGCTTGAGTTCCTTTATTTTTTGTTTGAGAGATTTATTCTCATCTTTGATGTCATTGAGTTGTTGACGGATAGCGTCTAAACCATCCCATTCTTCTTGAGTGAATCATTGATGTTTAGCTTCACGAAGAACAGATGGGCTTTTGGCGCTTGGTTTCAGTGTGCGAGCTTGAGGAATTGTTGCAATGCTGTGGGTTGGTTGATTTTGAAATGCTGTGTCGGTATCACTATGTGTACTTTTCATCGTAGAAGTGGTGACGGTAGGGATGACTTCGACTTCGAGTCCGGCATCATATAGATGTTGGGTCAAGCTGGCTTGGATATTTTGAACGATGGTTTTACTGAAGACCTTCTTGGCATTGAGTTTTTTGTCTGTAGTAAAGGGGATAACACCCATGTGAATATGCGGTATTGCTTCATCAAGATGAACCTGAGCATAACGAATACCTTGTTCATCCATATTTTTAGAATAGAAGATGAGAATTTGTTGGAAAAATGCGCGAATTCCTTTATCTGGTTTGTCCCGGAAAAAACCAGCTTCTGAAGAAATATTCCATTCGCATAGGAGAATGGTATCATGGCGAATTTTCCTATCAAAGCGTTTGGTATGGTTGATGTAATTCAGGATATCCACTCTGTAGTTTTGTGTTCTGCCTTGGCGTAAGTCATAGTTGTGTTTGGTTTTACTAGGGTCTATTTCGAGATTGAAAATAGAATCATTTGTCCGCTGATTGTGATAGGCAATTTCATCTAGTTCACTAATTTTGACTTTTTGTATCTTACTGATTAGTTTGCTCATGTGACACATCTCCATTTCCTTTATTTTGCCCATTATACATGTAAAAAATTATAACGAGTGTATCAATATTAGGTGCTATTTCGCATTATATGACACATAAAGGAGAGAAAGCGTGGGTAATTGAAAGTTATATTCATATTCAACTATAGCCCTTTTCACATGGAATTGATTTTGTAGAAAATATATCCATATGTATTTGTTAGTATTTGTAAATGCGTTTCAATTACAGAAATCATTTTACTTATTTGGAATCAATTTTTACTTGTTTAGTGTAATAAAGAAATCTCAAAAATATCATAAAAAGAAAATTTCTGAAATTTTTGCCATTTAGCGTGTTTTCCTCATAAAGGCAGGATTGTACTTGTGAAATGTATACATTATAAATGGATATTTATTTAATGCGTTCATTATATACAAAAACACTTATTTCCTTTTGTTATTAGGCTTTTTCGTATTTATTTTTGAACTGTTTTGCCAAGTCATAAATGCAAATCTTTTCGGTAAATATTCAATTTTGGTGCACAATTTTATACTTTAGGTACGACAGTAACAACAGCACCAGATGGTACCGTGACAATCGGTGGTAACCCAGATGTAACAGATTGGGCACCAACTGAGGAAACACGTTAAGAAACAGTAGTCGTAACGATTACAAATCCAGATGGTTCAACAGTGACTGAAGAAGTAGTGATTACAATCATCCGCGATACAGATGGTGACGGAAATCCAGATATCACCAATCCAGATAATGGCAACGATGGTTACACTGATGTTGAGGAAGAGGCTGCGGGCACTGATCCGAAAGATGCCAATTCTCATCCTTCTGAAGTTGTGCCTCCAGTTGATGAACCAAGTCAACCGGCTGAGCCAACAGCGCCAGTGGAACCTGCTCAACCAGTTCAACATCCAGTTGAAGGTCCTGTACAAACACCAACAGCAAGTGAAACTGAATATCCAGTATTGGTAGCGAAGACTCAAATGGAAGAGTCAAAAACGAAAGTGGATGGCCCTTCAATTGGTCAATTACCAAATACAGGTTCTGAAATGAACACTTCATTGTTTGGTGCAGCATTAGCGTTCATTACTGCTGGATTTGGTATTGTGATTGGTAAGAAGAAAAACAAACAAGATGATTAAGATTCGCAGTAGTTGGCAGACGAGAGGCTAAGTGATTTAGCAAGTATGTCTGAAAACTGACGCAAACAAATTTGCCTAGGAATGACCGGTCAGGTTGTTCCTAGGCTTTTTGTTGTTATTTTTCATATTCATTAGACTATCGCAGACAAG
>NZ_RKMG01000035.1 GCF_003797145.1 Aerococcus agrisoli
TAACTTTTTGGGTCCACTATACATTGGCCATACGCTTTTCTTATATCTATTGATTAGTCCCACTTACTGTAGTCATCATCTGACATTGCTTCAACTTCACCTAATAGGTATCCATTACCTACTTGTGAGAAGAAGTCATGGTTAGATGTACCTGTAGAAATACCATTCATAACGATTGGGTCTACATCATCAGCAGTATCAGGGAATAATGGATCAAAGCCCAAGTTTTGTAATGCTTTGTTGGCATTATAACGTAGGAATACTTTCACATCTTCTGTCCAACCTAAATCATCGTAAATGAACTCAGTATATTTCGTTTCATTTTCATATAATTCAAATAGTAGGTTGAAAGCCCAGTTTTTAATATCTTCTTGTTCTTGGCTTGGTAATTGGTTGTAAGCTATTTGGAATTTATAACCAATATATGTACCGTGGACACTTTCATCACGGATGATTAATTTAATAATTTCCGCAACGTTAGGCATCTTACCGTTACCTAAGTACCAAAGTGGTGCATAGAAACCTGAGTAGAATAAGAATGATTCCAGGAAAACAGATGCTACTTTTTTCTCTAAGTCGCTACCAGTTTCATAAATATCATGAATTCGGTTCGCCTTATGTTGAATATACTCATTTTCACGGGTCCAAGCAAAAATCTTATCGATTTCTTTCGGTGTGTTTAATGTTGAGAAAATTGATGAGTATGACTTCGCATGTACACTTTCCATGAATTGGATATTATTGTAGACAGCTTCCTCATGTTGTGTACGGATAGCTGCTTTCAATGATTGGATACCATCTTGTGATTGTAAGGTATCTAGTAGTGTTAACCCACCAAATACTTTACCAATCATATCTTTTTCAATATTCGTTAGTGTACGCCATGTATCTAAATCATTAGATAATGGAATACGTGTATCCAACCAGAATTGTTCTGTTAATTTTTCCCAGGTTAATTTATCAATCATATCCTCAATATCATTCCAGTTAATGGCGATATAAGGATGCTCGTTAAAACTTGTCATTAGTAGTCCTTCCTTATTACAAAATATCGATGAAACGTTTGATTAGATAGTACAGCTTTCGCAGTAGTTTGCACCAATCTCTTCGTCGTTATCAGTAAATGTACGTACATAGTAAATTGATTTAATGCCGCGTTTCCAAGCGTAACGACGTAAGATGTTTAAATCACGTGTCGTCATCTTGCTTGTACGTCCTTCTTTCCATGGGTAAAGACCTGTAGGAATATCTGAACGCATGAATAAAGTAAGGCTCATACCTTGATCAATGTGTTTTTGTGCAGCTGCGTAGATATCGATAATTAAACGGTTATCTAAATCGTAAGCAGATTGATAGTAAGGTAATGTTTTGTTGCTTAAGTGTGGTGCTGGATAGTAAGTTTTACCTGTTTTCTTCTCTTGACGTTCTTCAATCAATTGAATAATTGGGTGTAAACTTGAACTTGTTTCATTCACGTATGAAATTGAACCTGTAGGCGCAACAGCTAAACGGTTTTGGTGATATAGACCGTATTCTTGAACTGAAGCACGTAAAGCTTTCCAATCTTCTGGTGTTGGTACGTGGATATTTTCAAATTGTTCCGCTACTTGAGGGAATTCGAAAGTTGCTTGATTTTCATCGATATATTTATCGAAGTATTCACCAGTCGCATATTTTGAATTTTCAAAGTTATCGAATGTTACGCCACGTTCTTTAGCAATTTTGTTAGATGCTACTAATGTGTAGTAGTTTAACAACATGAAGTATTTGTCTGTGAATTCAACAGATTCAGGTGAACCATAGTACATTTCATGTAAGGCAAAGTATGTGTGTAGACCCATAGCCCCTAACCCAATTGTGTGGGCTAAGTCATTCCCTTTTTTGATTGAAGGTACAACATCAATTGCAGATGCATCTGTCACATAAGTTAAACCGCGAACCATAGTTTCAACAGATTTACCAAAGTCAGGTGATTGCATCAAGTTGTAAATATTTGTAGAACCTAGATTACAAGAGATATCTGTACCTAGTTCTTCAAATGTTTGGTCGTTGTTGATGATTGATGGACGTTGCACTTGTAGAATTTCAGAACATAAGTTGCTCATGACAATTGTACCATCGATTGGATTAGCATCGTTTACAGTATCAATATTGATGATGTATGGGTAGCCTGATTCTTGTTGTAGTTTAGAAATTTCATTTTCTAAATCACGCGCACGAATTTTAGATTTTCTGATTTCTGGGTTGTTCACCATATTTTCGTATTCATCTGTAATAGACACGTATGAGAATGGTTTACCGTAAATACGTTCTACATCATATGGACTGAATAAGTACATTAATTCGTCTTTTTCAGTTAATTCGTAGAATTTATCCGGTACAACTAAACCAAGTGATAAAGTTTTTACACGGATTTTTTCATCGGCGTTTTCTTTTTTCGCAGATAAGAAAGATACGACGTCTGGGTGGAAGATGTTTAAGTAAACAGCTCCGGCACCATTACGTTGACCTAATTGGTTTGAGTATGAGAATGAATCTTCCAATAATTTCATTACAGGAATTACCCCTGAAGATGCATTTTCAATTTTCTTAATTGGATCCCCAGCAGCACGAATGTTTGAAAGGTTAACCCCTACACCCCCACCTAGACGAGATAATTGTAAAGCAGAGTTGATCGTACGACCAATTGAGTTCATATCATCAGTTGCTTGGATTAAGAAACATGAAACCAATTCACCACGACGTTTACGACCAGCATTCAAGAAAGTTGGTGTTGCAGGTTGGTAACGTTGGTTAATCATTTCGTCACGCAAATCACTTGCTAATTGTTCATCACCATTCGCAAGGTATAAAGCTGTGAAAACAATACGGTCTTCATAACGTTCTAAGTAACGTTTACCATCGTTTGTTTTCAAAGCATATTGTGTATAGAATTTGTATGCAGACATGAATGATTTAAAACGGAATTTGAAATTGTATGCATCTTGCATCATTTTCTTCACGAATTCACGATCATACAAATTGATGAACGCTTCTTCCAAGTAGTCATTTTCGATTAGATAGTCGATTTTTTCGTCTAAAGTATAGAAGAAAACTGTATTTGGGTTGACGTGTTCTAAGAAGTAAGCACGAACTGCCTCTTTATCCTTGTCAATTTGAATTTTGCCATCTAGTGGTCTATTCACTTCATTATTTAATTTGAAATATGTAATTTCTTTATCTTGAACTACTGCTTTCGGTTGATCCAATTTCATTCACCTTTTCTTTCACTATGTTTACGTCGTTTAAAGTACCCTGAAATTCGAAATTCAAGAGTAAAGGCACTTGATAAGCCTTTGCTAAATCTTTAGCGGTAAAACAATACAATTCGCTAAAATTTAAATTACCTGACCCACAAACACCTCTTAAATAAGATTGGTTATCGGCGGTTTCAATAAAATCATTTAAAATTTCTGTTACCTCAATATCATATGTAGGAGCAATTACGATATAGGGTTCGTTAATGGTTTGGAATGAATTGTCCATGGTAATACGTAAACTATCCATACCAAGCTTACTAACAAACTTTTGTGTTTGACCTGTTAAAGACATATACACAATCTTCAAATCACATGCCTCCTCTGTAAAAAAATTACACCACTACATGTAGTGGTGTTTTTTAATATGTACCAACTATATATGGATAATTCCGGAAATACAAGGAATAAAGACCAAAAAGTTTTGTGCTATTTTTGTACTTCATTTGAATAGCCTACCCCCATGCGGATAAGAGTCGTCACTGACCCTTTTGGACGAATCCTGGGTAAAAATTCAATATACTTATTTCGAATTCGTTATACAAAAAATGTTTCATTTCTATCAACCAACCTCCACATGCTTTTACTTGTAATTTTTAGATTACACATGTAAACTTATATATGAAGTTACACATGCCGAAAATGCTCGAAAGGAGTTACTATTATGGCTGAAATTGCATTAGATCATACACAAGAAACACATACACATCACGACGTTTCAGCGGCCGAATGGGAGGTTATGCGTGTCGTTTGGGCGCAAAAAGAGACCAATTCTCGCACCATCATTGAATCGTTATCTGATAAAAAAGGCTGGAAGCCGGCTACCATCAAAACGCTTATCGGCCGTTTAACAAAAAAAGAATGGCTAACGACTGAAAAAGATGGCCGTTCATTTTTATATAGCGCTGCTATCAGCGAAGATGAAGCCTTAGCCAACCAAGCACAAACCTTACTTAGTGGTTGGTGTAATACAGATGCGGATAAAGTCATCAATGCCCTTATCCAAGCTGCCGTATTAGATGATGATATGAAACAACATATTTTCGATACATTAGACCGAGCCACTTACGTCGATAAGGTCACTTGTCATTGCGTACCTGGCCAATGTATTCACCATCCCCATACCCACTAGATAGCGGCTTAAACGCGCCAATCTATTGGTGTTTGACCTGAAGAAACTAATAATTCATTTGCTTGAGAAAATGGTTTTGACCCAAAGAAACCACGAGATGCTGATAAAGGACTTGGATGCACGGATGTAAGTACAAAATGCTTACTTTCGTCAATCAAAGTTCTTTTTTCTTTGGCAGAATTTCCCCATAAAATAAAAACAACCGGCGTTTCTTTGCCATTTAAAGCTGTGATAGCCGCGTCCGTTAAAACTTCCCAACCTTTTCCTTTATGCGCATTTGCTTGACTGTCAGGAACAGTTAAAACAGCGTTCAATAATAAGACACCCTGCTCTGCCCAGCTGGTTAAATTCCCATGATTGGCTGGTTCGATTGCCAAATCATTTTGCAATTCCTTGTAGATATTGCGTAAAGAAGGTGGGATTTTAACGCCCTTTTGGACGGAAAAACTTAAGCCATGCGCTTGTCCTGGTTGGTGATAAGGATCTTGCCCCAGAATGACCACTTTTACTTGGTCAAATGGTGTTAAACGAAAGGCTTCATAGATATTACTAGCATCCGGATAAATGCGATCATTCGCATACGCAGCTTCGAGTTTCTCCGTAAAGGTCTGAAATGCTGCCGTGTTGAGGACAGAGGCTAAGTGTTCAGCCCAATCTTTCGGCATTTTAGCTAAAGTCGTCATAAATACTCCCTTTCTTTTTTCAAAAACGTAAAAATTGTAACTGCTACTATACCATTTTTCGACTAATTTTGCGAACGTGTCTGGCCAATTTTTGGTGCCCATTTAGCTAGTGGAAATATTTTTGTCATGGTACACTAAAGATAATAAAAGATAGATAGGAGCATTTACATGATTGAACTAATTGTTTCGGATATGGACGGCACGTTACTAGATGAAAATATGGAAATTCCTCAAGCTAATATTGATGCGATCATGCAAACATATAATATGGGGATTCCCTTTGTTGTTTGTACTGGACGTAACTACACAGAGGCCAAAGTAAAATTAGATGAAGCTGGCATTCGCTGCCCAATCATCGGTTTGAATGGTTCGATTCTATTCGATCGTAATGGTCAAGTTGAATATGAAGTAGATATCGACAAACAAACGGCTTTGGATATTTTAAATAAAGGCTACGAAGCTGGCTACTATATGGAAGCAATGACAAGTAAAAATGTCTATTCTTCATCTTTAGAACAACGTATCGTTGGGATTACTGAATTAATTCAAAGTCTAAACCCTGAGATGTCAGTGGAAGAAGCACGTACCCGTGCAACGCAATCTAATGAGGTAACAACCATTGATTTCCGTGATGATTTACGTACTCTGATCACTGAAGAAGGCCAAGACATCATTAAGATTACCTTCGTTGATGTTGATCCGGAAAATACCATTAAACCATTAGGTGAAGAAATTAAAGCTGCCTATCCCGATACTCATGTAACATCTTCATTCAAATACAACATTGAAATTAACCATGCAGAAGGTACAAAAGGTATCGCTGTGACCAAATATTGCCAAGAACACGGCTATAATATTGAAAACGTGGTTACTGTTGGTGATAACTTCAATGATTTATCTATGTTAAAAGTAGCTGGCTACTCATTTGCCATGGCTAATGCTGAACAAGGTGTCAAAGATGTTGCCAAATATGAAACAACGACAAACTACAATTCCGGTGTAGCAAATGCCATTCATCGCGCATTAGAATTAGCTACTGAAAAAGAAGCATAATTTATATAGATAAAATCTTGCCTAGCATAGGATCATGTCAATCGCCATGGTCCTTTTTTCACACATTGTCTGAATTGCAGTGATATAGGTAAAAGTAAGACAATTAATGTTTTCTCATTACCAAAATTAAGTTATACTGATTTTAGATAAATTTAAAAATTAGTTGTTACTGTTGCCCATAAGAAACGAAAGGACACAACCATTATGAAAGAACGAATTGGTTTGATTGATATAGGTTCAAA
This sequence comes from Aerococcus agrisoli, assembly GCF_003797145.1. GTDB lineage: Bacteria > Bacillota > Bacilli > Lactobacillales > Aerococcaceae > Aerococcus > Aerococcus agrisoli. Next base: position 6,407 of record NZ_RKMG01000035.1, read on the forward strand.
CTCTATTCGCCTTGTTGTCTTTCAAATAGAAGATAATTTAGCAATACGAGAGATTCAAAACATTAAAATACCCGCACGTATTTTCCAATACATTACGGATGACAATGAAATGTCCCAAGAAGGTATTGATACCCTAGCACGCATTATTGGTGCTTTTGCAAAAGAAGCTGCCATCTTAAAAGCGGACCGTATCCTACCGAAAGCGACGGCTGCGATTCGTCAATCTAAAAACCGAGACGATATTATCGACCAGGTACAAAAGAAAACTGGCGTAACCATCGAATTAGTGCCCGAAAAAATGGAAGCCTACTATGGTTTCTCAGCAGTTGCCCATTCTATGAGCGACCGCGACGGTGTTTCAATTGATATCGGTGGTGGTTCGACTGAAATCACCCTATTTAGAGATAAAGGTCTTGTTGAATTTTTCTCTTTCCCATTTGGGGTAGTTTCTTTACAAGAGAAATTCTTCGAAGGCAAAGATTTTAACGATGCCAAAGCAATTAAAGAAACACGTAAATTTGTGAAGCAATCATTTGCTGAACATCCTTTCTTCGCTGATTTAAATCTACCTATTTTTGCCATTGGGGGTTCAGCTCGTAACGTAGCTCGTGTGCATCAAATGAATACCAAATATGGTATGGCCGGATTACACGAATATACCATGAGTCCTGAAGAGATTGATGATGTATACAATATCTTCCTAGAACAAACAATGAAAGATATGCTGAAATTAGAAGGTCTTTCATCTAACCGTGCAGATATTATCATTCCAGCAATCATTGTTTTCCAAGAATTGATTCAAGCTGTGGGATCACCTATCTTTAAATTCTCTCAACAAGGTTTACGTGAAGGTATCGTATATGAATATTTAGAAAATAAATATCCAGCTGCTTTCGATATCAATCATGTAGCCCAAGAAACAGTTGAAAGATTGTCTAGTATTTATCAATTTTCGATGTCAGATGCAGCACAACGCATGGTCATCACACGTCAACTGTATGATGCCCTAAATGAAGATGGCTACATCCAATTAAGTGACACCGAATTACAATTGATGAATTATGGTGCCTATTTATATAACCTTGGTGAAATGATTGAACCAGGTAATGCATCACAACATACTTTCTACCTTTTATCGAATTCCAATTTAAATGGATTTTCACATCCACATCGATTAGCACTATCTGTTTTAGCATCTTATAAAAATAAAACATTATTCGACCAATACTTATCAAGTTATGGAGAGATGCTAGATAATAAACAAGTGGAAACCCTACAAAATATTGGGGGCTTAATTAAATTCGCAGAATGTTTAAACGACTCACATAATAATATTGTGAAAAGCATGGACCTTGTCCGTAAAGGTGATAGTTTAATTTTACGCATCTTCTACCAAGGTGAATTATTATCTGAAGTCTATCGCTCAGAGGATCAAAAGAAACACATCGAACGAGCGATTGGTAAAGACATTTCATTAGAGTTTATCCATGCCAAATCATATCTAGCCATTTCTTAATAGACAATATCTCTCCATTTCATCAAACGTTTAATTAAAAGGAGAAATCAAAAAATGACTGAATTAGCAAAGTTGGATCTTGATAACCCAGATTACTATGAAAACCGTGAAGTCTCATGGTTAAATTTTAACCATCGTGTCTTGCAAGAAGCAGCCGATGACCGTAACCCTCTACTTGAAAGATTAAGTTTTCTAAGTATCGGTACCTCAAACCTTGATGAGTTTATGATGGTACGTGTGGCAGGTCTACAAGATCAATATCATTTGAATATCAATGAACTAGATACAAAAAAACAATGGACCCCAGAACAACAATTAATTGCTGTATCTGAGAAAAACCATGAAAACAATGAATATCAATACACTTTATACCAAGACTTGAAAAAAGAAGTAGAAAATTACGACATTCACTTCATCAGCTATAACGAAGCACCAGAAGAACATAAAGAAGCAATGAAAAAATTCTTCTTTAATGAAATCTACCCTACGTTAACGCCATTAGGAATTGATGCTTACCGTCCTTTCCCAAGTCTGAATAATAAATTGATTCATATTTTCGTGAACTTGAGTCGTGAAGGCGAACAACAAGTTGCCATTGTGCCAATTCCTCAGTTAGTGAACCGTTTTTATCATTATGAAAAAGATGGTCATAACTACTTCATTTATTTAGAAGATATCGTGACCAACTTTATTGAAACGCTATTCACTGGCTATCACATCGACTCTACATTCTTATTCCGTGTGACAAGAAATGCCGATCTAGATATCCAAGAAGATGGTGCTGAAGATTTATTAACAGTCATCGAAGACTACTTGGTACAACGTCGTAATGGTATGGCTGTACGTATTGAAGTTCAGTTAGAAAACAATCAAAATCAAGAAATCATCGAAGGCGATATTGAATATCTGCTTGATGAATTAGGGTTGTTTGAGCGTGACTTATACTTCGTCAATGGACCGCTAGACTTAACAGGTTTAAATGATGCCATTGATGTATTAGAAAATTACTTCCCGCAATTACGCTACAAACCATTTAAACCGGTTTACCCTGCTGAATTGCAAACAACTGACCTATTCAAATTAGCTGAAAAACGAGATATCTTCTTACACCACCCGTATGATTCATTCAAACCGGTTGTAGAATTTATCCAAGATGCAGCGAATGACCCGAATACACTTGCTATTAAGCAAACACTTTACCGTGTTTCTAGTAACTCACCAATCATTTCAGCCCTAAAAACAGCTGCAGAACGTGGGAAACAAGTTACCGTATTAGTGGAATTAAAAGCACGTTTCGATGAAGAAAATAATGTGCAATGGGCAAAAGTGTTAGAAGAAGCAGGATGCCATGTAATTTATGGTAAAACACATCTGAAAACACATTCTAAGATTGCCATGGTTGTGAAACAAAAAAATGGTCGCGTTTACCGTTACGTACATTTAGGTACAGGTAACTACAACGATAAGACTGCCCGCTTCTACTCAGATATGGGTATTATCACAACTAACGAAGGTATTGCTGAAGATGCAACTGACTTCTTCAACTACTTGAGTGGTTACTCTAACCAACCTGACTACCACTACTTACATGTATCACCATTTGATATTCGTGATAACTACATTGAAGATATCGAAGAAGAGATTCAATCACATAAAGTGAACGGCAATGGTCACATCATTGCGAAAATGAACTCATTAACATCTAAAGATGTCATCAAGAAAATGTATGAAGCAAGTCAAGCTGGTGTCAAAGTTGACTTAATCATCCGTGGTATTTGCTGTTTAGTACCAGGTATTCCGGGCGTTTCTGAAAATATCAATGTCATTTCTGTCGTTGGTCGTTTCCTAGAACATAGCCGTATTTATTGGTTCAAAAATAATGGTGATGAAAAATTATTCCTATCATCTGCTGATATGATGACTCGTAACATGATTCGCCGTGTTGAAATTGAATTCCCAGTATTAGATAAAAATATCCATAACGAAATCATGGAAATTCTAAGAGTTTACTTGGATGACAATACAAAGGCACGCTACAAATTACCTGATTGCTCATACCAATACGTTACAAATGATCTACCACCTGTAGATTCACAACAAGTCTTTATGAAAAAAGCACAGCAAGAATTAGAAAAATCTCGCAACAATGTGCCAAAAAGCAAAATGACTTGGTTCGAACGTTTACAACATCGCTTAAATAAAAAATAATCAAACAATCATAAATGCAATATTAAGTTTATGATGAAAAATGACACCTTTGAATGAATAGTATTTGATTCAAAGGTGTTTATCATGTACCATGAGATTTGTCGAGCGTTAATCACGCTATATAATCAATTGGAAGAAAGAGGAACAAAATGTTAACAGTAAATAACGTAAGTGTACAATTTGGTAGCCGCAAATTGTATGACGAAGTAAATATAAATTTCCAACCAGAGAACTGCTACGGAATTATTGGTGCCAACGGTGCCGGCAAATCTACTTTCCTAAAAGTGTTGTCAGGTGAATTAAGCCCTACAACAGGTAACGTATCTCTTGGCCCAGGCGAACGTTTATCTGTATTAAGCCAAAATCACTTTGGTTTTGAAGAACATACAGTTTTAGATACAGTAATCATGGGTAACGATCGTTTATACGAAGTTCGTGAAGAAAAAGATGCCCTATACGCAAAAGCTGACTTCTCTGAAGAAGACGGTATCCGCGCTGGTGAATTAGAAGCTGAATTCGCTGAAATGAATGGTTGGGATGCTGACAATGAAGCAGCTCAATTGTTACGTGGTTTAGGAATTGCAGAAGACATGCATTACCAATTAATGAGCGAATTGCAAGAACAAGACAAGGTAAAAGTTTTACTTGCTCAAGCCCTATTTGGTAACCCAGATGTTTTACTACTAGATGAGCCTACCAATGGTTTGGACTCAGATACAATTGAATGGTTAGCGGAATACATCATCAACTTCCCTAACACAGTCCTAGTTGTATCCCATGACCGTTACTTCTTAAATAAAGTATGTACACACATTTGTGATGTTGACTACGGTAAGATCCAACTTTACGTTGGTAACTACGACTTCTGGAAACAATCTTCTGAATTAGCAGCTAAATTACAAGCTGATGCAAATCAAAAGAAAGAAGAAAAAGTGAAAGAGTTGCAAGACTTTATCGCGCGTTTCTCTGCCAATGCATCTAAATCAAAACAAGCAACTTCACGTAAAAAGACATTGGAAAAAATCGAATTGGATGACATCCGTCCTTCAAGCCGTAAATACCCATTCGTTGGTTTCGAACCTGAACGTGAAATTGGTAATGACGTATTAACTGTTGAAAACCTTTCTAAAACAATTGATGGCGTAAAAGTATTGGACAATGTTTCTTTCAATATTCGTCCAAATGATAAAGTAGCCTTTGTTTCTCGTAATGATGTAACGACTACTGCTTTAATGGAAATCATTACTGGTAACATGGAAGCAGATTCTGGTACTTACAAATGGGGTGTAACTACTACCCAAACTTACTTGGCTCGTGACAACTCACATGAGTTCGAAAATAGTCAACAAAGTATTCTAGACTGGTTACGTCAATTTGCCAATGGTCCAGAGGAAGAAGATAACACATTCTTACGTTCATTCTTAGGTCGTATGCTTTTCTCTGGGGATGAAGTAAACAAAAATCTTGATGTATTATCAGGGGGCGAACGTGTCCGTTGTATGCTATCTAAGATGATGTTATCTAAAGCCAATGTTTTAGTAATGGATGACCCTACAAACCATTTAGACCTTGAATCAATTTCAAGCTTGAACGAAGGTTTAATCAAATTCAAAGAAGTTGTTTTATTCACATCACATGACCGTGAATTTATTCAAACAATTGCAAACCGTATTATTCATGTAACGCCAAATGGTGTTGTAGACCGTATGGATACTACTTACGAAGAATTCTTAGAAAATAAAGATGTTCAAGATCGTATCCGCAGTCTATACACAAAATAAACGATTCTAATAGAAACAAGATGAAAAGCAGATCAGTTTTGGTCTGCCTTTTATCATCTTATTGTCTATTTTTTATCAATTGATTTAATAGAACGCTTGGGGAACCAAGCCCAAAAGGAGGAGAATAATTTGAAATTTATTTGGCAATATGTCAAACGTTATCCGGGCAAGTTACTGATTACGTTCATTGCAACATTTGGTGTCGCGGCTGTTATGATTGGGCTACCCACCTACTTAGCCCAAATGATTGATAATGCGATTATCAACGAAAATGAAAATCTATTATGGTATTACGCATTAATTATGATTGGTTTAGTACTTTTATCACTCATTTCACGCACAATAACTTCTTATACAACCTCAAGTATTGTGAATGATATGACCATGAATATCCGTAATGATGCCTATGAAAAAATGCAATCATTATCCCATCATGAATTCCAGGAATTGGGTGTTGCGTCATTAACAACGCGTATTTCCACTGACGCATTTGTGATTTTGCAATTTATGGAAATGATTCTACGCCAAGGTTTAGTATCACCGATGATGTTGATTTTCTCCATTGTCATGATATTTTCAATTTCACCTGCCTTGGGTGTATACATCATCCCAGTATCCATTATTATCATTTTAGCTGTGATTTTCATCGCGAAATACACACTACCAATTTCAGAAAAACAACAAGCCAGCTTAGATAATATCAACCGTATCCTACGTGAAAATATCACAGGTTTACGCGTGATCCGTGCATTTAACAATGAAAACTTCCAACAAGGTCGTTTCCAAGATGTAAACAAGGATTACAAGAGCCTTTCAAGCAAATTATTTAAAACAATTGCCATTACACCAGCTATCTTCTCTTTATTATTAAACATGGTTATCATTACGATTCTATGGTTTGGTTCATCAATGATTGCTGAAGGAAATATGCAAGTTGGTATTATGGTTGCTTTCATCGAGTATGTATTCCATGCCTTATACTCATTGTTGATGTTTGCAAATATTTTCATGATGTACCCTCGTGCCTCTGTATCTGCTAGTCGTCTACAGGAAGTAATGGACACACCAATTACTGTTGCTAATCCTGATGCACAGGTTGCCATCACTGATACAGACGAACATGGTACGCTAGAATTCCGTAATGTTGATTTTGCGTATCCAGATGCATCTAAACCAGTATTACGTAACATTTCCTTTAAAACAGAACCTGGACAAACAGTTGCCTTTATCGGTTCAACTGGATCTGGGAAATCTACCATTGTGAAATTGATTCCTCGTTTTTACGATGTAACTAAAGGTCAAATCCTTGTTGACGGTGTCGACGTACGTAACTATGAATTAAATGCTTTACGTAATAAAATCGGTTATACACCACAAAAAGCTTTGCTATTTACAGGTGATATTGCTGAAAACTTGCGTTACGGTAAATTTAACGCTGATGAAGAAGATATGGAACATGCAACCACCGTATCTCAAGCCTATGAATTTATTCATCGATTAGATACCAAATATGGTACCCATCTAGATGAAGGTGGTGCCAACCTATCTGGTGGTCAAAAACAACGTCTATCCATTGCACGTTCAATCATTGCGGACCGTGAAATCTATATCTTTGATGATTCCTTCTCTGCCTTAGACTTTAAAACGGATGCAGCTGTGCGCCAAGCTTTAAAAGAAGAAACAAAAGACGCTACAACCATTATCGTAGCGCAACGTGTAAGCTCAATTATTCATGCTGATCAAATCATCGTTTTAGATGAAGGTGAAGTAGCAGCACGTGGTACCCATAAAGAACTATTGCAAACTTCAGATTTATACTATGAAATTGCATCATCTCAATTAAGTGAGGAGGAACTAAACCGTGACTACTAATCAAGTGGAAAAACAAGAAATCCCAACAAAAGAAATTCTTGCGAGCTTGTGGGCTTATATCAAGCCCTATAAGATGCAATTCTTCTTATCAATGCTTGCAACTGTTTGGATGAATATTGCCAGTGTATTAGAACCCATTGTGTTAGGTTTGGCCATCACAGAATTAACTGCGAATGTGGTTGATATGATGAAAGGTGTTCCTGGTGCTGGTATAAACTATGAATACATCGGTTTTGTTGCCCTTATGTACTTTATTCGTGGCTGTTTCTTCTGGTCTGGTCAATTTTTAGGCCAATACTGGTTAACAAACGTTGTCCAAAGTGCCATCTATGATTTACGTAATGATGTAGCGAAAAAAGCCAATCGTATGCCTGTTTCATATTTTGACAGCCATGCTACAGGTGATATTTTATCGCGCATGACCAATGATATTGATTCCATTACCAATGCCCTTCAACAATCCTTTATTCAATTTTTAAACGCAATTTTAGGAATTAGTTTTGCGATTATATCGATGTTTATCATCCAATGGCAATTGTCATTCATCATCTTGGCAACTATTCCTTTATCTTACTTATTTGCGAAATTGATCATTAATAAATCTCAATCTGCTTTCCAAGACCAAGCAAATGCCCTAGGTAATCTTTTCGGATATACCCAAGAGCAACTAAGTGGTTTTACCGAAATCAAAGTATATGGTCGTCAACAAGAATCAATCGAAGAATTCAAACGTCGTAATAAATATTTACGTGATTATGGATTTAAAGCAAGTTTCTTATCATCATTGATGATGCCATTATTAAGCACTGTAAGTAACTTAGGTTATGTGGCGACTGCTTTGGCAGGTAGTTTATTCACCCTAGCAGGTAAATTATCTGTTGGTAACTTGCAAGCGCTAGTACAATACGTGATGCAAATTACCCAACCTATTCAAATGTTGACTCAATTAAGTGGGGTTTTACAAGCTGCCTTGGCTGCTGCCCACCGTGTATTCGACTTTTTAGCAGAAGATGAAGAAATTCAAGAAGAAGTAACTGGTCATCTACCTGCAAAAGTAAGAGGTGCAGTTGAATTTGACCATGTTCGCTTTGGTTATGATCCAGAAAAACCTTTAATGAAAGATATTTCACTAAAAGTTGAACCTGGTCAAACAGTTGCGATTGTAGGTCCTACTGGTGCTGGTAAAACAACTTTTATCAACTTATTGATGCGTTTCTACGATGTAGATGCTGGTGCCATTAAGATTGATGGTGTACCTACGAAATCAATGACACGTGAAGAATTACGTAGCCATTTTGGTATGGTACTGCAAGATGCTTGGTTATACACAGATACTGTTCGTGAAAACATTCGTTTCGGTAAGTTAGATGCCAATGACTACGAAGTAGAGGAAGCAGCGGAAGTTGCCAACGTCGACCACTTCATTCATACACTTCCTGGTGGTTATGAAATGGAAATCAATGAAGAGGCTAATAACATTTCATTAGGCCAAAAACAATTGATGACGATTGCACGTGCCGTGATTGCTGATCCAGATATCCTTATTTTAGATGAAGCAACCTCTTCTGTAGATACGCGTCTTGAAAAATTAATCCAAGAAGCCATGAATAAAATCATGGAAGGACGTACAAGTTTTGTTATCGCCCATCGATTATCTACGATTCGCGACGCAGATCAAATCCTTGTAATGCAAGAAGGTAACATCACTGAATTTGGTACCCATGACGAATTAATGGCTGCCAATGGCTTCTATGCCGACTTATACAATAGTCAGTTCTCAGAAGAATCACCAGTTGAAGTATCCTTAGGTTATTCATAATAAACATTCACGCTATAAAACGAAAAGCAGTAAAGACTTTTATGAAGTCTTCACTGCTTTTTTGTTTATCTCTAATTGCTTAAAAAATTAAATAATATCCTGAATAATTCATACTTTTAAT
>NZ_RKMG01000036.1 GCF_003797145.1 Aerococcus agrisoli
CGAAAAGTATGAATTATTCAGGATCTATATTAGATTGTTAAATCAGAAAAAAACTCTATTTTTTCTCTGTAATTTCAGTATCAAAAACAATAAGTTATGAAACCGATAAATTAAGTAAAAAAAGCCAATTAAGTGTAAATTGTAATTTTATTTTGCATTAAATTTAAGGGGTGCTTTGCACTAATAAATCGAGTAGGAGACTAGCCATTAATTGGCTAGTCTCCTACTCGATTTAAAATAGTCCTTTTTTCAATATATAAATACTTTAACTGCCATAAGCATACCCTTTTTCTAGTTCGTCTTTACTTGTAGTTATTTCTATTGTGATATGATCCTTTACACCCGATGTATGGGCAAGCTCTGCAATTTCTTCTTTGATTTCCCTAGTCTTGTTTATATCGGAAGAGTCTATAAGAACCGTAACGATAAGGGCATTTTCTTCTCCGTCCAGTGACCAAATGTGAAAATGAGAGAGATCCTTTACAGCAGGAATATTGTTAATGGAGTTCGCCAGGTTCTCTACGTTTACATTTTCCGGCGAACCGTTCAATAAAATTTTCATTGTACTGAAAAATTCAGGTACAGTTTTATAGAGGATATAGAGTGCTATCAAAATCGATAAGATTGGATCCAATCGATAAGCCTCGGTAAAGTTCATTAGAATACTCACAATCAAGACTCCAATCCACCCTAATACGTCTTCCAGCATATGGAGGTTCAACATACCCTCATTTTTGGATGTGCCTTTGCTTAAAATCCAAGCAGCATATCCATTCAATGCAATAGCTACGAGTGAAAGCCAGAACATGCCACTATAATTTACGGGTTGTGGGTCAAGCAAACGTGGCACACTACGATAGATCATAAAGAACGAGCCACTAATTAGCACAACGCCAGTTATCAGCGCGCCCAGTAAAGAAAATCGTTTATAGCCAAAGGTGAACCGTTCATCTTGTTTTTTCTCTGAATAACCTTGAAAAAACCAAGCGAATCCAATTGAAATAGAGTCCCCTAAATCATGAACTGCGTCAGACATAATTGACACACTATTGAAAAGAAACCCAAAGAAAAATTCAGTTATAGAAAAAATAAAGTTGACGAAAAAAGCAATTTTAATATTTTTTTTCGATTGATCCTGATGCGAGTGATTATGATTTTTATCTGATTTTGACATTTTAAAAACCTCCATTTAGTTTTATATATTATTTGCTCTTATTGTTCTAGTTCGTTGATATGAGTTAAGACTTGTTCGAGAATACTGAAAACATGAAGATCATCAAGACTGTAAAGCATACTTTTTCCTTCTCTTCTTGATTTCACTAAGCGTGCGTCTTTCAACGTTTTTAATTGATGAGAAATAGCGGACTGTTCCATGTCCAATGCAAGCACAATGTTTCCAACACTGAGCTCTTCTTTCTGTAAAAGAAAGAGAATTGACAAGCGTGTAGGGTCACTAATCACCTTAAATAGTTTGCTTATTGACTGAATAGATTCTTTATCGATTGGAGAAGTTGTTTTTATATCCATAGTGTTTTTATTCCTCTCATATGACTTTGTGCTCATATATATAATACCATATGTGCGAAACAAAGCTAGTATTTTGTTTATAAGGGCGTTTGTTAGTTTATGAGAAAGGAGTTGAGACTGCTTTTTATTGACAAAACTTATAGAGTACTATAAAATGAAAGCATAGACATATGATTTGTTATTCACATTTAAAACGTAAAGATTCCGATTTACATATGGGACAACTGAAAGGAGTCAGAGACAATGGAAATTACATGAATACTTCTCTTCTTTTAGTGGGAATTTGTGTGATTTAATAAGTAAATGAATGGAAATCAAAGGAATTATATAGGAAGGTGATAAAAATGGAAACTATCGAAGAACAACAATCTCAAGAAAAACACAATCACGATCATGACCATGATCACGGGAAAATGCCAATCGTTTTATACCTTATTGGTTTAGCCTTAGCGGTGATCGCTCTATTTTTGAATGAAGATTATCAGTTGCTACAAAACATTTTATTTTCAATCGCTACAATCAGTGCGGGGTATCATGTCATTATTCTTGAAGGCCTTGGGGAAACAATTGAGAACACAAAAGCAAATAATAAGTTCACGCCTAATTCTCATATTTTAATGGGATTAGCGGCTATTGGCGCTTCTTTAATGGGGAATTTTTGGGAAGGTACATTATTGATTCTTATTTTTTCTGGTGCACATTTTTTGGAAGATTATGCAGAAGGAAGAAGTAAACGAGAAATCACGAAATTACTCGAAATGAATCCAACGACTGCCCGGTTAATCCAGCCTGATGGCAGTACAAAAAATGTTGACGTCAGTGAATTAAAAGTGGGAGATCAACTTCAAGTATTGAATGGCGATCAAGTCCCCATTGATGGCGTCATTTTGTCAGGCTCTACGTCCATTGATGAGTCGTCTATTAATGGAGAAAGTATCCCAAAAGAGAAGTCCAAAGGAGACGACGTTTTCGGAAGTACAATCAATGGAACAGGTACTTTCACAATGGAAGTCACTAAAGAAAGCGAAGATACAGTCTTTTCAAAAATTTTACAATTAGTGAACCAGAACCAAGATAATCAAACAAAAGCTGCAAGTATTATCCAAAAATTTGAACCGAAATACGTCACAGTTGTTTTAATTGCCATTCCCCTGTTTGTATTATTGGCTCCTGCTCTATTTGATTGGACATGGGCACAAAGTATTTATAGAGGATTAGTTCTTTTAGTTGCAGCTTCACCCTGTGCTTTAGCAGCAGCTACCGTATCGGTAACCTTATCAACGACCTCTAACCTGGCCAAAAATGGAGTCCTTTCAAAAGGTAGTTCTTATCTATCTCAATTAGCTGATACTCAAGCAATTGCGTTTGATAAGACCGGAACTTTGACCAAAGGAAAACCTGAAGTAACCAATTATTATTTTGCTGATTCCGTGAACGAAGAAAATATGATTGATATCGTGGTAGCTCTTGAAAAAGAATCCAATCACCCCTTAGCAGATGCCATTCTAAGAAAGTTTGAACAAAAAAATCAACTGACTATTGAAGTAGAAAATCAGATTGGTAAAGGGTTGACAGGAGATTACAACGGCAAAAATTATCGGATCGGAAAACCAACTTCATTTGACGAGGTTGCAAATGAATATATTCGTTTAAATAATGAGTGGGCATCAGAAGGTAAGACAGTCGTATATGTAGCAGAAGATGAGAATGTCATTGGACTTATAGCTCTCATGGACGTTCCAAGTGAACATGCAAAAGAAACTATTAAATACTTTAAAGAACAAGGCATACACACCACTCTAATCACTGGCGACTCAGAAATGACAGGAAAAGCAGTTGCTGAACAATTAGGAATAGATGAAGTAATCGCGAATGTCATGCCAGAAGATAAATCTCGAATTATAGACGAGCAAAAAGAGAAATACGGCGTAACAGCAATGGTGGGTGATGGTGTAAATGATGCCCCAGCCCTTGTGAATGCAAATGTAGGGATTGCTATGGGAGACGGAACCGATGTAGCAGTAGAGGTGTCTGATTTAGTTTTAATGCAGAATAATTTATCTAAATTGGTTAAAGCTCATGGAATTTCTTCTAAAATGAATCGTGTCATATGGCAAAACATCCTTTTTTCAATGGCAGTCGTAGCCTTTTTAGTTGTAGTGAGTTTATTAGGTCTAACAGATATAGGAATCAGTGTCTTTATTCATGAAGGAAGTACGTTGGTCGTTATTCTGAATGGACTTCGTTTATTAAAATCTAATTAATTCTATCAAAACCCATAAATCTAGGGTATAGTAATAACTGTCTGAAGTTAATATGCCTTTAACGTTCTAAAAACGTTAGAGGCATATTTTTTATAAATTACTTTGTCTCAAAAACAATCGATTATGAGACAAAATGAAATGACCTCTTTATTAAATAAAAGAGGTCATTTTTTGCATCATAACTTGTTGCATTAACTATGTATCTATAACTCCCTTTTATGATACAATCAAGCCATAATTAAAGTACGAAAGGAAGAAAAGCATGAGTGGATACATTTATGGTTATGCCCGAGTGAGTACACGTTCACAAGAACTAGATCGTCAATTAGACTTGCTAGCGGAACAAAATTGCAACGAAATCTTGACGGAGAAAATGACAGGAACTAAGAGCAATCGTCCTGAGTTGAACCGTCTAAAGGATAAATTGCGACCTGGGGACATGGTAGTGGTGGAGAGCTTCTCCCGCTTGGGACGAAGCACCAAGGATCTGATTGACCTGGTCACCTACTTCGAGGAGCAGGACGTGAAGCTGGTCAGCCTGAAGGAGAACTTCGATACAACCACCCCGCAGGGGAGGCTCATGATGACCGTCTTCCAGGCCTTCAGCCAATTCGAGCGTGATTTGATTGTGGAGCGGACGAAAGAGGGGCTCCAGAGTGCCCGCGCCCGAGGTCGGATAGGCGGAAGACCACGTGTGAACAAACGTGATATTGAACGAGCCGTGAAACTGTATGAGAGTAAAGCGTATAGTGGCAAAGAGATTACAGAAATGACTGGTATCAGTAAAGCTACTCTCTATCGATATATAAAGAGTAAGAAAAAATAACGCATTTTGAGCCAATTTCATATTTAAAAGTGAGTCACTTATTCACGTTACTGAGCTAAAAAGTATTTTTACCCATATCTTTCGTTAAGATTTATATTGCAACCTATAGTTAGGGGTACCGCCAACATTTCGGAAATTTTGTACGTTAAGGGAATTTCAACCTAAAAAAGTCGAATTCCTGTACGCTAAGGAACCGACTTTTTTAGATTGGCTTTCTCAATTATAGCCACCGGATAGTTTGAGTGTATTTTCTTCACATAGTTAAGCTACTATAAATAAGAGCTTACCCTGCACAACAAGATAATTTCGAAACATCCTTATCAAAGGTAAGAGCAGCTAATTTTAATCCTTCTGCCATTGTTAAATATGGTGCAAGGCTGTCTTTTAAATTCTCGACTGTTAATCCAAACTTAACGGCTAATGTCGCCGCATATATCACATCTCCTGCATTTTCAGATACGATATGAACCCCTAGTAATTTTGAAGTTTTTGCATCGGCAACAAGCTTAAAAACGCCTGTTGTTTCACGATTTACTATTGCTCTTGGAACTGCATCTAAAGGCAATACAGATTTTTTTACTTCATAGCCTTTTTCTTTTGCTTGTTCTTCTGTTAAACCAACCGTTGCAATCGAAGGATTTGTAAAAATTACGCCAGGAACAACGGATAAATCTAATTTTTTATTTAATCCGCCAATCGCATTATCGGCAACAATTCCACCTTCATATGCTGCTACATAAACGAATTGAGGTCCTAATGTTACATCGCCTGCAGCATAAATCTTTTCATTACTTGTCCTAGCGTAGTCATTTATCAGGATTTCTTTTCGTTTTCCAACTTCAACCCCTGCGGCACTTAATTTCAAAGCATCTGTATTTGGTTTTCTTCCTGTTGCAACAAGTAACTGCTCTGATTCCACCACTTTTTTCTTACCATCTACTGTTACATGAACCTTTTTGATTTGCCCCTCTTGTTCTACACGCTCAAAAGTTGCCCCTTTTACAAGGTTAATACCTTGTTCAATTAACGCTTTTTCTACGGCTTCTGAAATTTCTTGATCATATTCTTTTAAAAGTCGCTCACTTCTTTGCATAAGCGTGACTTCTGAACCTAAATTATGAAACAATTGCCCAAGTTCCATTCCGATATATCCTGAACCAATAACCGTTAATCGTTTTGGTACCGTTTTTAATTCAAGTAATGTTGTACTTGTTAGATAATCCACTTTTTCAAGTCCTGAAATCGGCGGTAAGGAAGGAGAAACGCCCGTTGCAATTAAGAAACGCTTTGCAGAAAGTTTCTTCCCGTTAACTTCAACTGTATTTTCATCAACAAATATTGCTTCACCTTCAATTAACTCAAAGCCATATTCATCAATTAAATTGACATATTTTTGATTCCGAAGTTCGCTTACTAACTCATCTTTATGCTTTACTAAAGGAGCTAATTCCACTTTTCCAGCAGATGTTTGTAAACCTATAAATGGGTTGACTTTTGCCAAATGATTGATTTCCCCAGCTCTAAGAAGTGTTTTTGATGGCACACAACCAATATTTACACATGTTCCCCCAACGGTTCCACGCTCAATCATAGCTACTTTTGCCCCATATTCAACCGATTTAATCGCAGCCGAAAAAGCAGCCCCGCCAGAACCAATGATAAGTAAGTCATAGTCTCCCTCATCACCTAAAACTATTTTTTCTTCAGATTGTACTTCTTCTATTTCTCCAGGCTGGTATTTTGCTTCATCAATTGCCTTTTTTGCACTTTCCACCCCAATATCATCGGGTAATTCAAATACTGCTTCACCACGACGAAAACTAGCTTCAATGTTCTTAGCTCCCACATTTTCAAGTGCTACGGCTACATGTTCTTCACAACCTGTACAAGTCATTCCTTGAATATTTATCTTAAATTTATTCATTACCTCAACCTCCTGTTTTATCTTAAATTTTCCTATTTCCTTATTTCATACCCTAAATCAGTAATTATTTCTTCAATTTCTTCTAAACTAGTTTTCGATTTATCAAATGTAAGTTGGGTTTCTCCTGATCCTTCAACTTCTATATCTTGAATACCCTCTAAATTAGAAACGGCGGAACTCACCGTAAAAGCGCAAGATACTCAAGTAAAACCATCTATTTTAAACGAAACAGATTCTAAGTTTTCTGATGGAACCTCACTTGTTTTTGAACCTTCTTCAACTGCTTTTTGACCACACCCAGAAAGGACAACAACCAATCCAAATATAATGAATAGATATATTAAATATTTCATCATGCCTTATATCCCCTGACTGAACAATGTATAGATAAGCATTACCCCAGAAACGATTGTACTAACCCATAACAACTTCTTCGTTTTCTTTGAACTATTTTTTTGTTTCCATACAAGTAAATGAGCAAAAGAAAGCATAATAACAGTGATAACAATAAACCAAATTCGATATGGCGCAAACGTAACGGCAAGTGTTCCAGCTAAACCACTTAGACCAAGTGGTATTAAGATCGCTAAGCCAATTCAACAAAGACTTGCTAAAAAAGCTGAAAACATCGAAGCAATTGCAACAACTCTTTCTTTCATTTTTTACATCTTCTTATTTTTATATGATTTTTCATATTTAGAATAAGCATAAAAAGTTAAACCAAGAAAAACAGCTAAAACAGGAATCAGAACAAAATCTAAATAGCCTGTTATTGCACCTAATCCAAGCGTACCTAATAAAATAACTAAAATAGGCGTAGCCCAACATAACAAAACCAAAAATGTACCTATAAGCCCTGCAATAAAGGTCTTTTTATGTTTCATTTCAAAATTCCTTTCATTCTTCCTCAATTAGGGTTTCAATTATCGGACAAGCATGTAAACTTTTTTCATCTGGACATCGTTGTTTTAAGTCGTCTAACATAGTTTCAATTCGTTTTAAATCCTCTATTTGTTTTTGAACTTCCTTTTGTTTTTTAGAAACAAATTCGAACATATCTTGACAACGAACTTCATCTTTATCTACAACACCAAATAATTTATAAATCTCGTTTAAAGAAAATCCAAGTCTCTGTATTCGTTTAATAAACCCAACACGCTTAACGTCATCATATGAATATATCCGATAACCAGCTTTCGTTCGGGAAGGTTCTTGTAATAAATTTTTTTGTTCGTAATATCTAATCGTCTCTTTATTTACCCCACATTTTTCTGCAAATGCAGTAATACGATAACTCACATAGTTCACCCCTAAATAATAATAAACCGCGTACCATAGTACGCGGTCAAGTATAATACATTTTTCTTCTTCAAGTGTCTTGCTTGTACTTTAAGGGAGCCTATCAACTCCACTTGGTTATTATTGTGATCTACTCAAACATTATAGTCAAATGACCATTTGATTGTATTTGTTATTCCATTAGAGGACGCTTTCGGAGTAACGAGCAAAGCCCAATTTCTCATTTTAATGCTGAGAAATTGGGCTTTTTTTATATTCGTAAATTGCAATATTAACTTATAGTGCAAGATAACGCTTAAAACAGATGCAAGATAACTCCTAAAGTGACAACTATAAAAATATCTAAAAATAAAAAAACGTATTCATAAGTTAAGACTTTAGACAACATCCCAAAAGCAGAAGATTCTACTACGCCTGACAAAGTGATGACCTTTAGTAGCATGGGAAACATGGTCGCCATTGACGGCAAACAGTTCGACATGGACCGGATCGATTTACGCGCTAAGGTCGGGGAAAAGGAAGTTTGGGAGATTAAAAACACACGGGACATGATGGGTGGCATGATCCATCCTTTCCACCTGCATGGCGTCCAGTTCAAGGTGATAATCCGGAATGGCAACGCCCTACCAGCCAATGAACAAGGTTGGAAAGACACCATCGCACTTTATCCAGGCGATAGCGTTAGGATTGAAGTCACATTCCCAGAAAAGGGGATTTTTTATGTACCATTGCCATATCCTAGAGCACGAAGACAATGGCATGATGGGTCAAGTTTTAGTAGAATGAAGATACCAACGAAATTGGAGGAGAAAGATTACATGAAGATTTTAATTGTGGACGACGAAGCAAGCATTCTGGATATCGTGGAAGCCTATTTGAGTGCAAAAGGCTATCAAGTGTTTCGCGCTTTGAGCGGAAACGAGGCTTTAACAAAGGTTGATGTTGTCCAACCTGACTTGATTGTGTTGGATCTCATGCTGCCTGGTTTATCTGGCCTCGAAGTCTGTAAAAAAATAAGGGACTCCTCCACTGTACCGATTATCATGTTGACTGCGAAAACAGCCGAAAAAGATATCTTGGAAGGGTTAAGCCTGGGGGCTGATGACTACATCACAAAACCATTCAGCCCGAAAGAGCTGGTTGCTCGGGTCGAAACCGTTTTACGCCGTGTCCAACCAGAATACCGAGAAGAAAAGTGGTCTTTCGAAGAAGGTTTGCTGGTTATCTACCCGGATCGAAAACAAGTATTCAAACAAGGTGAAGAAATCATTTTGACCCCGACCGAGTATGCTTTATTGGCCCTTCTGGCCTCACATCCAAAGCGCCTATTTTCACGGGAACAGCTGCTGGACGCTGTGAAAGGACTCGATTTTGATGGAACGGATCGGGTGATCGATACCCACATCAAAAATATTCGTCAAAAAATTGAGGACGACACGCGCAACCCCTACTTCATCTTAACCGCATATGGAACGGGGTATCGATTTGGTGGTCAAAAATGAAGCGAACCATTAAATGGCAACTCTTGCTCTCGTTTGTTTCTCTGTCCTTTATCTTAGTGGGGACCTTCAGCTGGATAACACTAAACTTAATGGAAAGCCACTTCGAAGACTATGTGCGCGAAAGGCAAGAATCAGAGTTAACAGCATACCAGACTGAGTTAGAAAACTTCTATCAGAAAACGGGTACTTGGGCAGATGCCCCTCCAACAATCCAAAATATTGGACGCGATGCTCTCCAGAAAGGCATCATCCTAAAAGTATATGACCATGCTGGCAACCAAGTATGGGGCCCCTCTCCCTCAGAGGAAGAAGAGTCAAAAAATAGGATTCAAACCCACCTCCTAAATATGGAGCAGATAATGGGCGATATAGAGAGTGGCTACGTGCAGACAATCGTTCCCCTCGGTAGCGAAACAGACCCAATCGGTTCTCTCGAAGTGCAATCCGTTGGACCTTTCGCTTACACGGAACATGATGCGTTATTCCTTGCCGATATGAGGAACAACTTTATTTTTGTAGCGATTGGGTCCCTAATTATCTCCTTATTTTTCGCGTTATTGATTGCCAAAAAATTGAGTTCACCAATCGTCAGAATACAGAATTTTACGACGGAAATTGCGAAGGGTCACTACAGTCACCTGGCGATTGAGGAAACAGGGATTCAGGAAATTGACAGCCTCTTGGATTCCGTGGATGAATTGTCTGGGCAACTCCAACGCCAACAAGAGATTCGTAACCGCCTTTCCTCTGACATCGCCCATGAAATCAGGACACCATTGACGACTTTGAAAGGCAATATTGAGGCCATGATTGACGGGGTCTGGGAAGTATCGGAAGAACGCCTCTACCACTGTTACGAGGAAGTTAACCGCATTGCCCGCCTGATCGGACAAATTGATCGGATCAATGAAATTGAAAGCCATGAAAGCCAGCTGCAGAAGTCATCCTTTGATTTGCTAGAACTTACGCAACAAGTTGCCGGCACCTTTCAAGCTTTGTTGATTGAGAAGGGCATTGACTGTGCCATTAACGGAGAAGCGGTTTTAATTTCTGCTGATCGAGATAAGATTCATCAAGTGGTAACTAATCTCTTGTACAATGCAATTAAATTTACCCCTTCCGGTGGCCACATTGATCTTCAGGTTTCCCAAATTAGTGGCGTAGCTTCCTTTAAGATAACCGATACCGGTCAAGGAATCCCTCCAAATGAAATCAATCAAGTTTTTGAAAGGTTCTATATGGCTGAACCCTCTAGGAACAGGAAACTGGGTGGCCAAGGGATTGGTTTATCGATTGTTAAAGGAATTGTGAACGCCCACCATGGGACCATCTCTGTCGAAAGCACATACGGAAAAGGGACGACTTTTGTTGTCAGTCTTCCGCTAGAAAGCCACATAAAAGCATAAAAGAGGCACTCCCATTATGGTGGAGTGCCTCTTTTTTCCCTATTTGTTGGCAGTTTGATACATTTTGTTTGGCAAGGTTCTGCTTTTTTCACTGAGCCATCACATCTATGTCTGACTCTTCTGGATTTTCAGTTACAATTTCAATTAATAATCGGTGAGGTAGATTGAGACTCGTCTCCCCAGGAGATTGAATCCAATCTCTTCGCACCGCAATCTGGTACGGACTGTTGTCTTCCTTATTTCGAATCCGTTCGCCGTCTATCTAGACAATATTGTATTTACCGGGTGCCGGATAGTAGGTAATGAGTCTGTGTTCCTCATTTCCTGTCAGCAGGAAACGATCTACCTCTTCGCCATTAATCGAGATAACCGCGTAAACATTGTTATTATTCGTCTGTTGGACTGCAAAGATAACCGTCGGTAAAAAAGACAAAACAATAAGGGGGAAGATAATAACAACATCAAAGGGTTTTACCATTTTTATATACTTCGTTATCATTATTTTTCCTCCTTTTTTTATTTATCTTATCGTCAGCAGTTTACTCCAAGTGCTTTTTACGCTTCAGGTATTCCTCTTCTGTCAGGTTTCCTTTGGCAAACTCTTTTTGTAGGACCTCCAAAGGCGTTTCTTTTTCAACCGTCCGATTCCCCTTATCGGAAACAAGTTTAATGAAAAGATACACCACAATAATCACTAGGATGATCCAAAATATTCCCATAAACATCATGTACCCCATTCCGCCCCATGTCAAGCTGTTTCAATATTCCATCATGATAAAAACGCTCCTCTCTATATTTTAGACGTGGCCCATGTGATTTAGTGCTCTTCCTTCAGCTTCCATCCTTTTAGATAGTAGGCTTTTGGCGGATAATCCCGTCTACGGTAAATCCAAATGGCGATGGCGCCAACGAACAAGAGGAGGGACAACCCTTGGGACACCCTTAAAAAATCACCCATCCATAAACTGTCGGTGCGCATACCTTCGATAAAGAAGCGCCCCACCGAATACCAAATAACATAGCTGAGGGCCACTTCGCCTCGTCGCAACAAGTTTTTCCGATTCCTCAACATGATAATGATGGCAAAGCCTAAGAGGCTCCACAAGGACTCGTACAGGAATGTCGGATGGTAGTAGGTGCCATTAATTTGCATTTGATCAATAATAAACTTTGGCAGGTAAAGGTTCTCCAAAAAGGTGCGGGTCACTGCTTCCCCATGGGCCTCCTGGTTGATAAAGTTCCCCCATCGGCCAATGGACTGCGCCAACAGAACATAGGGCGCCAGTATATCGAGCATCAATGAAAAAGGAATCCCTTTTTTCTTCGTGAACCAGTACACGGCCAGCCCCCCTGCAATCAAACCGCCATAAATCGCGATGCCGCCTTGCCAAATGGCGATGATTTCAAGCGGTTTCTTGATATAATACTCCCATTGAAAAAGAACGTAATAAATTCTTGCTCCGATAAGTCCAAGGGGGATAGCCCACATTGCCATATCTGTAATGTCCTCTTCGCCCAAGCCTCTTTTCTTTCCTTCCTTAGAGGCAAGTGTGATGGCAAGCAACATAGCAGCCCCAATGATAATCCCATACCAGTAGACGGTGAATGAGCCAAAGGAAAACGCGACGCGGTCGATTGTTCCGACAATTGATTTCATAACTTACTCCTTACTGATTTTCATTCTGTATCCCGTTCGATAGTTATAAGCCCAAATAAGGCGCTGGATCGACCTGGATTCCGTTTTCGTATACTTCAAAGTGAAGATGGACGCCCGTGGAATCTCCGGTGGTTCCCATGATGCCCAGTTTTTGCCCCTGGGTCACTTGTTGCCCTGCCATTTGTAAGGTGAGCGCATCAATTTTTTCTTGAAGTGCGATGGTCCCTGTTCGCAACTGCTCCTTCCTTGCTTCTAAACCATCCAACTTTACTTGTTGGCTGGTGCTTTCTCCATCTAATTCCCGCAGTTGCTTCTCAAGCTGCTCTTTCTCTTATGTCAGGTCTTCAATACTTCGTGCATTTACATCCATAGGAAGAATGAGCAAACTCGATAAGAGTGGGATACTTATAAATTTGACAAGCTGCTTTCTGTCCATGTGTCCTCCTAGTTTCAGGCCAGGTGACGAATGTTAACGAATGTTGCCTGTTATTTCAATCATTATACCGTTACAACTATATGAGACAGGAACCTCCTTTCTTACTTTTATTGACTATACCAATGAATTATGTAGATTTTATGGAGTTGCCCCATCTCCATAAGAATCACATAATTTTTTGTTATTCTTATCTAGAAGATGAGAAATAATCTTTGTTATCACTCATTTGGTTTGATTTTTGCTTGTTTCAGGGTTTGCCATTCACAATCTATTTCGTTTGTAGCATTGGCATAAAAATAAAAGAGGAGTGTTGAAGATGGAAACAATTATATTTGTGGTACTGATGGTGGTTGGACACATGCTCATGATGTTTCTCATGCCTGGTATGCATGGCGGTCATAACCATAAAGGACATGACCATACCGGCGACGTGGAGGATAAAAAGCGTCTGGAAGATGAAATCCAGCAATTAAGGGAAGAGCTGAGTGACACGAAAGCCCGATTAAACCAAAGAGAATGGTAAGGGGGCTGCTGTTTTGAGGCAAAAAATATTCTCCATAACTGGATTCATCATGATTTCGCTTTTCATCCTTTCCCTTTCCATCGCCGTCACCATCAACTTTACGCCGCTCTATTCGTTTGACATCGATTATTTGGAAATAACGGAAACGCTTAAAATGCCAAAGGAACAGATTTCAACAAATTATCGCATCCTCCTGAATTACCTGAATATGCCTTGGATAGCGAAACTGGATATGCCGGATTTCCCTAGCTCAGTTAGCGGGTTATTCCACTTCACTGAAGTGAAGAAGTTGTTTATGCTGGACTACCTGATTCTGATCACTTCAGGGATAGGCTCCTTCTGGTTTATGCAGTATCTAAACAGAGAAGGGCAATACTGGCGACTTCTTCGATACTTCCAGTGGGGAATCTTGCTTCCGCTGGGTGTTGTTTTGGCTCTATTGATCAACTTTGATGTGCTGTTTGTGCTATTCCATCAGGTATTCTTTAACAATGATGCTTGGTTATTCAATCCTAGCACCGATCCGATTATATTAGCTTTACCCGAAGCATTCTTTATGCATAGTTTTATATTGGCATTTGGAGTAATCGAATTTTTGTTTATAATAGGGTATTTCATTTCAAAGAAACAATGGGTAAAATACGAAAAAAAGACTCCTTGAATATATAAAATGGACCCTATAGAATGG
>NZ_RKMG01000037.1 GCF_003797145.1 Aerococcus agrisoli
CAGTTTTCGGGTAGAGATTCACTATTTGTCCCAACCCCTTTTTATACCCATAGAAATATTTTTCAAAGCTAAACCATTTTTGTCACACGCTATCAAAATATGTTCTATTAGGCAACCCACTGCTCACTTCAGATGACCTTGCACCACACTGCGTGCGCTGCGGCAGTCATCTTCCACTGGTTGTGGGCTAAACGCCTCATGTCACACTCTAGACTTTATTTACGGATGCGTCGTAAATGGTATCTATGGCGTCTTGTAGTAAGGCATTAAATTCATCGTCTGTTTGCGCGTAACGTAATTCTGCTGCAAGTGCACGTGAGAATGAAGCAATCATGTCATGGTTTTCTTTTAATAATTCATTTGCTTTGTCACGACTATAACCACCTGATAAGGCAACTACACGTACAACGTTTGGATGTGCTGCTAATTCACGGTATGTGTCAGCTACTGTAGGAATCGTCAATTTCAACATGACTTTATCATTTTCACCTAATTGATCTAAATTGACTTTGATTTCGTCACGTAGAATTTCTTCGATTGCAGCTTTGTCTTCAGCATTGATATTTACTTCTGGTTCGATGATTGGCACTAAACCAGCGGCAACCACTTTTTTGGCTAAGTCAAATTGTTGTGCGACAACAGCTTTGATACCTTCTTCATTCAACTCTAAAATATTTGAACGTTCTTTTGTGCCAAAAATATTACGGTCATTTGCACGCGCTAATAAATCATCCAATCCAGGGATGTCTTTCATTAATTGCACGCCATTTTCTTTTTCGGCTAACCCTTTATCGATTTTTAGGAAGGGCACAATTCCTTTGTTTGCTAAGTAGTCAGCAGTATATTCACCTTCAACTTCACGGTCCATGGTATTTTCAAATAAGATTGCACCTAAGATTTTCTCGCTAGTGAAAGCGGGACTTGTCATGATACGCGTACGCATTTCGTGTACTTTACCAAACATTTCATCTTCGTTGCTATATGCATCTTCGTCAACACCATAGTCTTTTAATGCCTTTGGTGTAGAGCCACCGGATTGATCAAGTGCGGCAATAAAGCCAGGATCATTTGACATACGATCTAATTGCGCTTCGTTAACAGTCATTGTGAAAATTCCTCCTTTAAATCTTTGCATTGGTTTACCAATTACACTAATTATTATGAACCTATATTTGGCAAAAACAAAAGATAACCCTTGAAAAAGGGATGGCATTTCTATTTCCTAGTCAGGCAACTTTCTTAGTGGTAAACTTATTTTAACAATGAAATGAGAAAGAAGGACTTCCAGCATGACAACAGAAAATCAATTTCCAACACGTGACCAAGTAAACCCAGAAGCTACTTGGGATTTAAGCCAAATTTTTAAAACAGAGGCTGCATTTGAAGAAAGTCTTGCGGATTACAAGGCTAAGGGTCAAGCTTTTAATGACCAATATAAAGACAAATTAACAGACCCTGAAACGATTGCGGCAGCTGTGCTAGCAGCTTCAGACATTCAAGTCATCGGTTCGCAATTATTGCATTACACTTTCCTAGCAGTTGAAGCCGACCGTACCAACTCTCAAGCATCGCTGAAATTACATAAGGTATCTAATGCAAGTAAAGATGTTGCAGAAAACATGCTTTTCTTCCAAAATGCTTTATTAGAAAAATCAGCAGAAGACTTAGCTGAGGTTAAAGAAATCGCACCTGAAACTAGCGATTTCATCGATGAAATCCATCGTCAACAAGCCATCTACCTTGGATCAACAATTGAAGACGTTTTGTTCCAATTTAACCAAGCACATGACCAAAATTATGAAATCTACAACAACTCAAAATTAGCAGACATGACTTTCCCAGACTTTGAAGTCAATGGCAAAACATATCCATTAAGCTTTGTACTATATGAAGACAAATATATGTTTGAAGAAGATACTGACATCCGTCGTGCAGCCTTCGATGCCTTCTCCGCCGAGTTAGCCAAATACAAAAACACCTTTGCAACCACATACTACGGCCATGTTCTACAAGAAAAAGCCCAAGCCAATATCCGTGGTTTCGAATCAGTCATCGATTACTTACTATTTAGCCAAGACGTTGACCGCGAATTATACGACCGCCAAATCAATGTCATTATGGAAGAATTAGCGCCAGTTATGCGTAAATATATTACCCACGTGAAAGAAGTCCGTGGTTTAGACAAAATGACTTATGCTGACTTAAAAATCAGCCTTGATCCAACGTTTTCAAAACCTGTTTCCTTTAAAGAATCAGAAGCTTACGTGAAGCAAGCAACTGCAATTATGGGAGACGATTACTTTAAGGAAATTGCCCCAGCCTACACCGACCGCTGGGTTGACTATGCACAAAATGTTGGTAAATCAACAGGTGGCTTTGCTACAATCGCTGGCCATGTACATCCTTACATCTTGATGAGCTGGACAGAACAACTTTCTGATGTGTATACCTTAATCCATGAGTTAGGGCATGCTGGTCAAATGAGTCGTGCAGAAGCCAACAACTTGTTCATTTCAAGCGAACCAAGTTTATATGTTATTGAAGCACCATCTACTTTCAATGAATTACTATTGACAGGATACTTATTAGACAACGGCGAAGACGACCGTACACAACGGTTTGCCTTAGCCAATATGTTAACCAATACATACTTCCATAACTTCATTACACATTTACTAGAAGCAGCTTACCAACGAGAAGTGTATCGTCTAATCGATAAGGGTGAAGCATTTACTGCCGAAACCCTATCTGAATTAAAACGTGGTGTACTGCAAGATTTCTGGGGCGATGCCGTTGAAATTAACCCAGGTGCTGAATTAACTTGGATGCGTCAACCACATTATTACATGGGGCTATATTCATACACTTATTCAGCAGGTTTAACGATTGCGACACAAGCCTTCTTGAATATTCGTTCAGGCGAAGATGACCAAGCAATTGAAAACTGGAACAATTTCCTAAAATTAGGTCGTATGAATCCAGTCAAAGCCGCTGCCGTTGCTGGTGTAGATATCACCACTGCCGCACCATTAGAAAATACCATTGCCTTCTTAAATGACTCAGTCAATGCCATCATTGATTATTCAAATAAATTAGGCTAGGTCGACCATTGAATCAAACAGAAAGCTTGGTGTAACAATGATCTGGTTTTTTATCGTAGCAGCTTTTTTACTGCTATTCTCAAGTAACTATATGTATAAACGCGAACAAAAGAAAATTTACATCGCATTTGGCGCTCTTGCCGTCGTATTATTGGTATTCTTTATGGCCATGTTAGTAGTATCACAATTTTAAAAGGATGAGAGAAAAAGCGTTCAGCCCTCAACCAGTGGAGAAAGGATGTGACAAAAGGCGTTTTAATCCAAGGCACTGGAAGATTAGTGATGAGACACTCAGAGAGTGTAGCGAACTAATCTGAAGTGACATTGGATTTGCCTTTTGGAACTCAACTAGAATAGTGCCGTGGCACATGCAATGTGACGCAAACTATTCTGAAGTGGGCAGGGGGTTGCTTTTTCGAACTCGACTTTAGGATGAGAGAAAAAGCGTCATTCAGGGAAATTAATCCATTGAATGACGTTTTTTATTATGCTAAAAGTGATATAATCTAAGAAATCATTCGATTTCATTAAAGGAAAATGAGAGACTGTGAAATAGAAGTTTTGCTAGAAAATAAGAAAAGTTTGGTGAATGAATTGAACAACACACTAAAGGTAGAGAATCTAACGAAAATCTATCAAAGCAAAGGGAAGACATTTGAAGCAGTAAAGGATATTAATTTTACAATCAATGACGGTGAAATTGTCGCTTTAATTGGACCAAATGGTGCGGGTAAAACGACCATTGTTTCAATGATTGGTGGCTATATCTTACCAACGGCGGGTAATATTTTTATCAATGGTAAATTAAATAATCGTCATAACGTAGGGATTTCATTTGGTGGAGACCTAGGTTTCTACGGGCGTGTATCTGCAGAGGATAATTTGAAATTTTATGCGGACTTGGCAAATATCCCTTATAAAGATCGTCAAAGTGAAGTATCAAGAGTCTTGAAAATGGTCAATTTGGATGGTAACCGCAAGCAATTGGTTCAAGAATTTTCTAAAGGGATGAATCAACGGTTACATATTGCAAAGGCACTTCTGGGTCATCCAAAATTACTATTATTTGACGAGCCAACCAATGGGGTAGACGTTGAAATGGCAGCTCAAATTAGACAAACCATCAAAGAACTAACGAAAAAAGAAGGCGTAGCGATTCTTTTGACGAGCCATATCATGGGTGAAATTGAATCTTTAGCCGATCGCATCCTCTTAATTGGTGATGGCAGTATTCGTTTTAGCGGTAGTATTTCAGAACTTATTGATAAATCAGGTGTGACACACATTGATCGTCAAGCAACGCTTGAAGAATCCTACTTAGCAATTGCACCATCATTAAGGAGGAAATAATGTTTCGTTTATTCCGATTAATTCTTTTTCATTTGAAGGTGTATGTGCGAAATCAATATTTCCTCTGGTTGCCTATTACTAGTACTTTATCCATTTTCTTCCTCCAATACCTAGCAGCCTATGCTTATGGTGGGTTAACTGACAATAGTTTGTGGCTTCGTAGCGCTATTTTTGGCCTCTGGACGTCAGCAACTACGGCAACAGGTTCAATCGGTTTTCAAAGAAGGCAGGGGACACTACGTTACCTGATTAATACCAATATTCATGACAGTCTGTCATTACTGGCCTTGATCTTGCCTGCATCAATTTTTGGCCTTATTTCCTTTCCATTGTCCTACTTTTTAGCCATTATGATGGGACTACCGGTAGATAATATGTCCTTGGAAGTGGCTGCACTAATCCTATTGATGTGGCTAGCTATTGCAGTCATGGATTTGTTGATCGCAGCATTCTTCGTTTTAACACGTAATGCTATCGTTTATGAAAATCTATTGCACGTGCCTATTATGTTGCTTGCTGGACTAATTGGAAGTGGAGAGGGTTTGTTAAAAATATCAAGCCTGGCGCAGTGGGTAATCCCCGTGGTTGTACCTATTCAGCGTTTGTTAGGCGATAGCACACATTTTTATTGGCTAGCCTTTTGGGTTAGTCTATTCCTATGGGGCATTTTGGCGGTCACACTAGGTAGGTGGCTCCTCAACAAAGCCAAGACAAATGGTGAAGGGGGGATGATTTAAATGCGTGTACAACTTGCATCTTTACCCTACACCCAAAATATCAAAACATTCCTGACACATTTTCTGATATCGCCAATAATCCAAATGTTCTTCTACCTATTAATCAACCAACAATACTCGGGTGAAACGAATATGACCGTTCTGCTAGCAAGCTTGCTATTGTCGACGTCGTCATTTGCATTAGGTAGTATGACGCAACTTTTGGTGATGGATGCTAGCTTGGGTATTTTCAAAGAAGTAACGGTGCATAAACCATTCTCTCTAAAATATTGGGGCGACAAATTTCTAGCAATCTTTTTCTGTGCCGCTGTGCTGTTTATCATGAATAGCATGCTGTTACTGATGATTGGCGTCGATTTTGCCGTGATGGCCCGGGCCTTTATGCTCTTGCCATATGCCATTATCTTTTCGGCTTTCCTAGGTATATTTAGCTTTATTCTTTCTGCGAAAATGGCGAATGACTTCTTTTTCGCAAACCTTTTTGAAGCTATTTTACCCATCGTTTCAGGAGCTGCAGTATCCGTCGAACTTTATCCGCCATTGTTTAAAGGATTCAGCCGCCTTTTTGCCTACAGCTATATGACAGACTTCCTGTATACGGGACATTTCCCCTTTGGCATCTTGGTTATATTTATGATTATCATGATTACCATCACCGTCCTACTGTACAAAGTGATATTCCGCAAAAAATAATTGAGAGATGAAAAAAGAGGGCTGCATGTCCCTCTTTTCATTTTATCCCAACACAAAAAGGATTGGCCGCAGCCAATCCTTTTTGTATTTAAGTCAGTTGGAGGAAGACCTAAATGTCATTGAAATGTTCTGATTATTCACCAAAGTATTTGAAAGCGATGCTTTGGCCTTGTTTGATTTTGTCCCATTGGTTGTCAGTTGTTAATACGTTACCACCATCACATGATGCGAAACCACATTGGTGAGATAAGTATAGACGTTCTTTTGGCACATATTTCGTAGCTTCTTCCAAGCTGCGTAAAGCACGTTCTTCGTCATCTAAATCAGCAGTTTTAGAAGAAAGTAAACCTAATACAACTTCTACATGGTCGTTATCTTTGAAAGCGTCTAAAGCTGAGATATCACCTGCACGGTCGTCATCCCATTCTAAGTAGAAACGGTCGTAACGTTGGTTTTTCAAGAAGAAGTTTGCAATCTTGTTGTAGCTACCATCGCCAGCGTGACGAGATGCGTAGTTACCACGGCAGTTGTGTGTGTAAACTTTTAAACCTAATTCATGACCGTAGTCAATTACAGCGTTGTTTAAAGCAACATAAGCTTCAGCGTTTGCAGCAGCTGCAGCATCATCCCAAGTACCATCAGCGCGACGGAATGGAGAGTTAGAAGAGTCTTCTGCATGGATAGTCCATAGACAGTCATCTAATTGGATGATTTCACCACCAGCAGCAACGTATTCATCTAAGAATTCTTTGTAAGCTTTGATTACGCCTTGACGGAAGTCTTCAGCATTAGCGTAAACACCTAGGTAAGATTGAGGGTTGAAGTTTAATTCTGTAAACATATGTCCTGGAGAAGGGATACATACTTTGACAGCAGAATCAGAATCGTTTAATTCAACCAAACGTTTGTAGTGATCGATGAATGGGTGGTTTTTACCAGAAAGTGGTTCAACAATTTCGATACCGATATCTTTACGTGTTTCAAATGGGTTTTCTTCATCGAAGTCAACGAAGACATAACCTTTATCAGCGATGAAACGGCGAACGCCACCAAAGCCCCAGAAGAAGTCTAAATGCCATAGAGATTTAGAATATTCACCATCTGTAATTTCAGGGAAGTCTAAAGCATTTTCTTTCGCTACAACATCTGCAACAGCTTTGTCTTCAGTTTCTTTGTAGTTATCGAAGTCGTTGTAGAATGGATATTGAATGTCATCACGATGTTCAATTTCTGATTTGTAAGCTAATAAATCTTCAGGACGTAATAGAGAACCAACTGTTAAGAATCGTTTTGATGTATGTGTATGTGTCATAAGTAAAATCTCCTTTGTGCTTGTGTTTTTGTTGTTGTTATTATTATATTTGTAAGGCATAATAATTACAAATAACTATTATGAGTGGATTACCATAGCTTAAAGCTATATTACAGTTCGGGAAAAACGAACACACGCCACGAATGGAGGATTTTCATGCGAATAGAAGACTTACAATACTTTATGAAAGTGGTCGAAGTGGGCAACATGACCCAAGCCGCCAAAGAATTATTCATTTCCCAACCATCACTATCCAAAGCCATCTCCAATCTAGAAAGCGAAATGGGCCTTTCTTTATTTCAACGGACGGCAAAAGGGACCATCCTGACTTTTCAAGGTGAAGAATT
The DNA here is from genome assembly GCF_003797145.1 of Aerococcus agrisoli. Classification (GTDB taxonomy): domain Bacteria; phylum Bacillota; class Bacilli; order Lactobacillales; family Aerococcaceae; genus Aerococcus; species Aerococcus agrisoli. The sequence continues at coordinate 7,541 of NZ_RKMG01000037.1, forward strand.
TCTGCAATACGCCCGACAAGTCCTTGAGCAAATTGATTTAATGAACAATCGCTACAAAGAAGGGATCACTGCCAACCGCATTTTCTCCATATCCGCCCAACACTACGCCTTCGTGGTCGATGCCTTCGTTAAACTGCTGAGCGAAATGGATGCCGACCAATACGAAGCAACCCTCAAAGAAGAGCGTACCTTCGAAGTATTAGACGACGTGGCCAATTTGAAATCCGAAATCGGTGTTATCTATAGAAGTAACTACAACCAGAAAGTCCTGGAAGGCGCCTTTCACGAGAAACAGCTGACCTTTACACCGCTTTTCCGAACCTCGCCATACGTCTTTATTGATAAACATCATCCTTTGGCGAAAAATGACATCATCACCTTAGAAGAATTGACCGCCTTTCCGCGCCTTTCCTATGAGCAAGGGACCCACAACTCCTTCTACTACTGGGAGGAGATTCTGGCAGATATTCCTGTACCCAAACGGATCATTGTCTCTGACCGGGCCACACTGTTTAACTTATTAATCGGTTTGAACGGTTATACCATATCTTCAGGAATCATCAACGACGACCTGAATAGCCCAGATATTATGGCCATTCCGCTTGAATCGGATGAGGTCATTGAGTTAGGCTACTTAACCGCCAACCAGCATCAACTAAGTAAAATAGCGGAGGAGTACATCGTCCTCTTAGAAGAGTCCATCCAACAATACGCCAAGTAGCCTTTCTTGACCAAGGTGCATATTTTTGCACAAACATGTATAATTTCCTTGAGAAGACTTTTCTTGAAGAAAGAAGGGAGCATTCAACGTGAGAGCAAGCAAGACAACTGCAATTTTCGAACAAATTAAAAAAGACATTAACAATGGCAGCTACAGCATCAACGAAAAACTTGTCGAAGCTGACTTAGCGGCCCAATATGAAACCAGCCGTAATACCATCCGAAGCGTCCTATCTTTACTTGAAAAGGACAACTTAGTAACCATCGAGCCGCATAAAGGGGCCAAAGTTGTATCGCTGAGCCTGAAAGACATCATTAATTTTATGGACTTGCGTGCCGAGGTTGAAGCCTATATTTTCCGCATCGTTACCCCGATTTTGACGGATGAAGATGTGGCGAAAATGACGGCAATCTATCAATCTATGGAAGCTACCAGTGAAGACATTGACTATGAAAACTACTCGAAACTTAACCACGAATTTCATGAAGTCATTTATAGTAATTGCGACAACACGCCGGCTACAGACTTGGTACGTGATCTCATCAGTAAAGTATCCAAGTATTATTCCAAGACCATCCTAATGCCGGGGCGTTTTGAAGCGACGCAGGCAGAACACAAAAATATTCTGGCCGCCGTTAAAGCCAAAGATGGACTCTTGGCCGCTGACCGCGTCCGCGACCACATCCACGGCGTACGTGAAACGTTAATTGAACATTATGGCTATTTAAATCAAACCAATAAAGACTAAAGTAAAGAAGGGTTGTGCGCAGGTACAACCCTTTTTTGATGATTTTTGGGTGATTCTCGAATGGGCGGCTCATTCCATAATAATTGGGGAATTTGTATGAAATGAAAGCTCATTCCATAATTTTTAGGCGGTTTGTATTGAATGGACCGCGATTCAATACACTTATTAGATTTTTTCTTGAATGAAAGTTTATTCCATAATAATTAGGGAATTTATATTGAATGGCTTCTGGTTCCATAATATTGATCAAGAATTGTATGGAATGAAAGCTCATTCCATGAACACTTGCCTGCCTTTTTCAAAAAAATAAATGAACTTTATATTTTTTTAAACAAATTTATCTAGACAAGTTACTTGAAACCGATTACAATGAATTCATCAACAAAATTGCTCACCAAAATTGTTCAACAATTTACCTCAGAGTGAAATTTGCTGAAAGGGTCAAGGGTGATCCCTATGACACATGGATTTATAGCTATACGACAGACGATGTAATCGCAAAGGAGACAGCAGATGGCAACAATTGAATCATTCAACAAATCAGAATTGAAGAAGTCTAATCCCTTATTAACCATGCTACGGACAACCGTCGAGACGGCTTTTTATGGCAGCAACATGCATGAGGTAGCAGACATCAGCGAGGCATATCAACTAGCGAAATCGTCACCAGGTGTCATTATCACTGATATGCCCGTCAAAGAAGCCGAAAAAATGGGCTTACCAGCAGACGCAAAGGTGCTTGTTGAAAATGGAGGCAAGATCACAGGTAGAACGGCCAAAGCTAGAAGATACGTTGGCGAAGATAAAGCCGAAGACGAGAAACTAATTGGCATCATCCGTGAGGTCATTTACCAAAACCGTCGTAAAGCCTACAACAAAGCAACGGCTTACGTTGGTCTGGACAAGGATTTCATCGTAAAAGCACATATCGCTTTTCCCGAAGGCAACGAAAATAACCTATACTCTTGGTTACTTAATTTCCAATGGGCCAATGACGTTTACAACGACTTATACGCCAATTCTAAGCAATACGACGAAGGCGATATTTACGTCTACACCGATCCCGAATGGCGCCATCCAGACTACCCACAAGGATTGGCTTACTTTGAACCCGACCGCAACGTGGCCTGCATCTTAGGTATGCAATACTTCGGCGAATTCAAAAAAGGTACTTTGTCATTAGCCTGGGGGACTGCCCACCGTAACGGCTACGTATCATGCCACGGTGGCTTGAAAGAATTCAGCTTAGCCGATAAAAAACGCGTTTTCGCCTTCTTTGGCCTATCTGGATCAGGAAAATCAACCCTAACGCACTCAAAACACCATAATAAATACAAGGTCAAGGTCCTGCATGACGATGCCTTCATCATTAATTTAGACGATGGTTCATCAATTGCCCTAGAACCTTCTTACTTTGATAAAACACAAGACTACCCAGCAGATCATCCAGAGCAAGAATACTTCATGACCGTCCAAAATGTGGGGGTCACAAAAGACGTCGACGGCAAGATTGTCTTAGTAACTGAAGATATCCGCAATGGGAACGGCCGTACAGTAAAATCACGCTATGCGACAGCCAACAGGGTAGACCGCTTTGAGTCACCAATTGAAGCTGTATTTTGGATCATGAAAGATGATTCCTTACCGCCACTAATCAAAATCGATAATCCCGTTTTAGCAGCAACATTCGGCGCAACATTAGCGACCAAACGTTCATCTGCCGAAGTAGCGCGCCAAGGCGAAAACAGAGATCAATTAGTCATCGAACCATACGCTAATCCATTCCGCGTATACCCATTAATTGAAGACTACAATGATTTCAAAAAATTATTGAGTCGCGAAGGGGTGGAAGGCTACATCATCAACACTGGTGCATTCTTGGATAAGGATGTAACTAAAGACGTGACCTTGAGTGCTATCGAAAGCATTATCGATGATACAGGAACTTTCAAACCATTTGGTAAGGGTACAGGCTTGTCATACCTAGATGTTCCAGGTTACGAACTACCAATGGGCGAGGGTGCATACAAGTACTTGGTGAAAGAACGTATGAATATGCGAAAAGAATACCTAGTGAAATTCAACGCAGAAAACCCAGCCTTCCCATTACCGGATGAAGCCATCAACGCTATTGATCAAATCATCAACGCAATCAAGTAATTGACTAGCATACGGGTTCAGGTCCGTATGCTTTTTATATAGAAAGATATATTATCATGACCAAGAAAAATGTAAATCAAAGCTGAAAGCTTGGTGTATCGGATTATATTATTAAAGTTTACAATTCGTGCATAAATTTACATGATTTGCATTGACTTTTTCTGAGTTGGAGTGGTACAATGTTATACGGTATTGTTTGCCCCATGATAGGCCCCGGAAACCAATTATGAAATCGAACAATCAGACAAGATAAACGGAGGAAATAAAATGCGTACAACATATATGGCGAAAGCAAGCGAAGTTGAACGTAACTGGGTTGTCCTAGACGCAACAGATATTCCATTGGGACGTATCTCTACAGTTGTGGCAAGCATGTTACGTGGTAAAAATAAACCAACATTCACACCAAACGTAGATACAGGTGACAATGTCATCGTTATCAACGCTGAAAAAGTGAAATTAACTGGTAACAAAGCAACAGATAAAAAATACTACCGCCACTCTGGTTATCCAGGTGGAATCTACGAAACAACTGCAGGTAAATTACGTGATGAAAAACCAGCACGTTTAATTGAAAACTCAGTTCGTGGAATGTTACCAAAAAATTCTTTAGGTCGTACTCAATTTACACATTTACATGTATACGCTGGTGCGGAACATCCACATGCAGCTCAACAACCTAAACAATTAGACATCAACGAATTAATCTAAGGAGGGAACAGCAATGGCACAAGCTCAATATACAGCAACAGGTCGTCGTAAAAACTCAACTGCCCGTGTACGCTTAGTACCTGGTACTGGTAACATCATTTTTAACGGTAAAACTATGGAAGAATACTTACCATACGATTCATTATTCGTTATCGTTAAACAACCATTAGCAGTAACACAAACAGAAGGTCAATACGACATCCACATCAACGTAAACGGTGGTGGCTACGCAGGTCAATCAGGTGCAGCTCGTCACGGTATCGCACGTGCTTTACTACAAGTTGATCCTGACTTCCGTAAACCATTAAAAGCGGCAGGTCTTTTAACACGTGACCCACGTATGAAAGAACGTAAAAAACCAGGTCTTAAAAAAGCTCGTAAAGCTCCACAATTCTCAAAACGTTAATCCAGCTGTTGCGAATTTATTCGCTTACAGATGGATTATGGGACGGAGTTTTCGCAGAAAACAAGAACCAATCCAAACACAGCTCACTTGTTGGGCTGTGTTTTTTTGTTTTAAAGTGGTAAATTGTAGATGATAATTATTAGAAGTAGAATTTAAAATAGCATAAGTATATAGTAGAATTAATTTTGGTGATAAAGTAAGACTTTGGCAGTGAATAATTGACATTGTTTTGAATTGGATGGGAGCAAATAATATAGTGGAGAATAATTATCAAATAACCAAAATTGTAGAAAATAATTTGACAAATTTTCAAATGTTTACCACATATAATGATAAACATACACAGGATGTTTTTGAAATAAGTGATCCCTTTGAGTTCTTACTACCTCAGTATTTTGATAATTTCGGATCTAAAGCACTGAATGAACGTTTTAGCTTAGATGGCAGTAATCTACTTAATCTAATTTCAACTTCTACTAATTTAAATGAACTTCTCTTTAGTGATAATGAGGGATATATTTTCCAACCAGATTTTGATAGTTTATCTTCTGATGTAAAAGAAAAATTAAAGTCAGGTGTGAAACCCTACCGTTAAACTGAA
>NZ_RKMG01000038.1 GCF_003797145.1 Aerococcus agrisoli
AACTACACTTTCAGTCCTTTAACGTGCCACACTAGTACACTTAAATATTTATTCAATTGTTCCTTGTCCATAACAAAAAAGGCACGAACTACGTTTTTTAACGAATTGTTCGTGCCTTTAAACTGGCTTTTATCCAGTTTCTTCGACAAATACATATATTTTATAATGAAGCTAAATCAGCAAGTTCTTCAGCAGTTACATTACCGAAGTAATTCTTGATGTTTAATCCTTCGAAGACTTTGACTAGGTTTTCGCGTGTGTAGTCTTGGCCAATTAATGCTTGCTCTACATCAGAGATTTCACCTAAACCAAAGAAGTCACCATAAATTTTGGCTTCTTTAATTTTGCCCTTAGAAATATTGAATTGGAATTCAATTTGACCAGCAGTAGTTCTTTCATCACGGATGATTTCGTAATCCGGGTTTTCACCGTAGTTCCAGTCATCGTTGTTTGTGTAACGTGAACGGAAGTCATCAATCCATTCCCAGTCTTGATCAGTTAATTGATATTCTTTGATTTCATCTAGGTTTGCAACATTAAAGATATTTAGCAATAATGCTGTACGGAATTCATGCAAGGTCATATCTTGTGATGCTTCATCCATATGCGGTTTGATATTCGTTACACGACTACGGATTGATTTAACACCTTTTGCTTTTAATTTGGCAGCTTTAGGTTTCAATACTTTTGTCGTTTCATCGATATCAACATCAAACATCAACGTACCATGTGAAGTCATACGACCATTTGTTGCATACATCGCATTACCTGAGAATTTTTGGTCACCGATTACTAGGTCGTTACGGCCTTTTAATTCAGCTCCTTCAACCCCCATTTTGTGTAATGAGTCGATAATTGGATCAGTAAATTTTTTGAAATCGCGGAAAGAATTCCCATCATCATTTGTAATAAAGCAATAGCAAATATTCCCTAAATCATGGTAAACTGCCCCACCACCTGAAAAACGACGAACAACGTGAACATTATGTTCTTTGACGTATTCTTCATTGATTTCAACATGCGTGTTTTGGTTTTTCCCAATAATAATAGACGGTTCATTAATATAGAATAACAAGATTGGCTCATCCAATTTCTTCTCATTTAACAAGAAGTACTCAATTGCTAAGTTGTATGTTGGATCGTAAATTTCCTCGCCATTTCGTTCATTCTTTACATAATACATTTAATCTCGACCTTTCCATTTTTTATCAAAAAAATAAAAACAACTTTCACTTACATTGTAAGCTAAAATTCCGATAAATCAAATTCATAGGTGTATCTTGGACTACCTGAAGGCATGTATAATAATCCAGTACGTTTAAAGCCATTACGGGCTAATGATTTTTGCATCATAAAATTATCTGGATGCGTATCAATTCTTAGAGATGCAATGTTATTCACAATCGCAATTTTTTTAATATCCAAAAACATTTGCGTTGATACTTTTTTACGTCTAAATAAATTGGATACCATCACACGATGGATAGCGAAATAAGGACCTTCTACTGTCCATTCTCCTTCTGCTAAATTCTCATACGGTTCGTCATATGTATCTAAAACACAGAAAGCGGCCACACCATGTGTATCTCTATCCTCCCAAATGAAGGCTTGATCTTTAATAATTCCCTTTAATAACATTTCACTTGTAATTGTGCCGTTTTGCCACTGATCAATGTTATTCATAGCCAGTAAAGCAATTGCATCTTCCAACATGACTGTTAATTGCGACATGTCGCTTTCAACAGCTGTACGTAATGCAAGTCCCATATTAATATGACTCATTCGTTTTCTCCTACGTTCCTAAAGTTTCTTTCAATAAATTCAACTTATTGTAACAAATTCTTACGCCAAATAATAGAAGATAGTGTAACAGGAAAATATTAAATTGAAACAATTCGAAAAAAAGCCCCTAAACCCTTAGTTTTAAGGCTTAAGGCTAGTAAATAAAATTATTCTAATCTTTTATTTTAGTACACAATTTTGTCCTATTATACTCCTCTAAATAAAAAAGATACAGATCTGCACGCCGGGGGGCATGCAGACCCATATCTGTTTTGGATCCCATTTGTAATTATTCAGCTTCTGCTGCTGCTTGTGTTGCTGTTAAAATTTCTTCAAAGTCAGCGGCAACGTCATCGTTTTCAGTCCAAGCTGGTTGGTCAGCGCCTGATGTTACTTCATCAATTGTAGCTGCTGTTTCTTCAGATTGGTAAGCTGCTAAGATTGTTTGGAAGTCTGGGTTTTCAGCATCTTCTGAACGAACTACAAGCGCATTTTTGTATTGTGCTCCTAAGTCTTCAAGATTTTCAGTATCTAAGAAGATTGAGTCTTCAGAAGGTACTAAACCAGCATCTACAGCATAGTTTGTGTTGGCAATTACTACATCTGCATCAGATAATGAACGCGGAACTTGCGCAGCATCCACTTCAGTGAATTCAATGTTTTTGTCGTTTGTAGTTACGTCGTCAACAGTTGGTGTGATACCTGCAGCATCATCTACTTCGATTACGCCGGCTGTTTCAAGTAATAGTAATGCACGACCACCGTTTGTTGGGTCGTTTGGAATAACTACTGTTGCACCGTCTTCTAAGTCATCAAGACTTTCAACAGCTTCTGAGTAAGCACCCATTGGAGAGATGTAAGTGTAACCGATTGGTTGTAAGTCACCATCGTTTGCAGTTACGAAATCAGCTAAGTAAGCTAAATGTTGGAAAGCATTTAAGTCTAATGAACCATCTGCTAAAGCAGTATTTGGTGTTACATAGTCAGTAAATACTTGTACATTTAATGTGATACCTTCATCAGCTAAACGTTCAGCAACGGCTTCCCATTCTAAACGTTCTGTATCCCCAACAACACCAACAGTATATTCTTTTGCTTCTTCTGTTGAAGCTGCAGTTGATGATGATTCAGTTGATTCGCTTGTTGATGAAGCTGCTGAAGATTCTTCAGTAGAGCTTGTGTTGCCACATGCTGCTAAAGCGATAATTGATGCGAATAATGTTGCAGATAATTTTAATTTCTTGTTCATAAAATTTCTCCCCCTTGTATGTTGACGAATTGTTGACTAGTGTTCGACTTTTTTAACTAAACGATCCGCAATTGCTTGCGAAATAAATACAATAATTAGGATGATAATTGTAGAAATAATTGTAACATCGGTTTGGAATCGGTTGTATCCACGAGTGATTGCTAGGTTACCTAGACCACCACCACCGATAGTACCTGCCATGGCTGTTAAACCAATAACATTAATGATTGATAAAGCCGATACACGGATAATTCCTGGTAAGGCTTCTTTTAAGTATACACGCGTTACGATATCCCATGTTGAAGTACCCATCGCTTGTGCTGCTTCAATGACACCAGGGTTGACTTCAACCAAGGCATTTTGAATCTGACGCGCATAGAAAGGAATTGTCGCAACAACCAACGGCACGATAGCGGCAGTTGTACCAATTGAAGTACCTGCAATCGCACGTGTAAGGTTGACTAGTAAGGCAATCATAATAACAAACGGAATAGAGCGGAAGACGTTTACTAGTTTGTCTAAAATACCATAAACAGCTGCATTCTCTTTAAGGCCATTAGGTTGCGTTAGAATCAACCAAATCCCTAGACCTAGTCCAAGTGCGAATGCAAGCACTGCAGTGATAATAGACATGTATAAGGTCTCTAGCGTTGCTTGTAGGAATTCATCTGGAATTTCAATTGCGTTTGGTAATAAGGTTTCTAAAAAGTTCATTAGGCTTCAACCTCCTTAGTCGTATATGCGTCGCCAAGTTTTGTATACTCTTGTAATGCGACACCTTCGCCATGGATGTAATCAATCGCTGCTTGAACGTTTGCTGGCTCACCACTTAGACTCAGTAGTAAAGTGCCAACTGGGATGTTTTGTAAAATTTCGATGTTCCCGAATAAGATATTCGCTTTTACGCCAAATTTTTCAGTCAATAATGAAATTAGCGGATCACCAGTTGAAGCACCTGAGAATTTCACGCGAATTACGCGGTCATCTTCATGGATGTTCAATAGTTCTGGATTAGCCAATACTTCTTGAATACCCTTTTCAATTGGACTTGCTGATTCGATGAAATCACGCGTTAATTTTTGTTGTGGGTGACGGAAGATGTTAAAAATAGTATCTTGTTCAACCACATGACCATGTTCCATTACCGCTACACGGTCACAAATTTCTTTGATAACGTGCATTTCATGCGTAATAATCACGATGGTTAAGTTTAAGCGTTCATTCAATTCTTTCAATAATTCCAGGATTGAAGAAGTTGTCTTAGGGTCTAAGGCAGATGTTGCTTCGTCACAAAGCAATACGTCTGGATCATTCGCCAATGCTCTCGCGATGGCAACCCGTTGTTTTTGACCACCTGATAGTTGACTTGGATAAGCGTCTTTACGATCTGCAAGACCTACTAGATCTAACAGGTCATGTACTTTTTTCTGTTTCTCTTCTTTTGTCAAATCAGAATCTTTTAATGGGAAAAGGACGTTACCTTCTACCGTACGTGCATTCATCAAGTTGAAATGTTGGAAGATCATCCCAATTTTCTTACGTGAAGCGCGCAATTCTACTTCTGACAATTTGTTGATTTCTTTACCATTTACAATTACTTGTCCACTAGAGACAGGTTGTAATCTATTGATTGTTCTTACTAAAGTACTTTTACCAGCACCTGAGTAACCGATAACCCCATAAATTTCGCCTTTGTCGATTGAAATATTTACATCTTGTACCGCTGTAACTTTACCGGCATCCGTTTCAAATTCAACTGAGACGTCTTTTAAGTCAATAATTGACATTTAATTCACCTCTACATTTTGTTTAGTCCATAAAATTTTATGCTAATAGTCTTATTCTATCATACATCTCTCACAATCTATTTCAAGAATATGTAACTATTTTTTATAGACTTATTCGCCTACGATTGTTTGGAAGTCAGCTTGTGGATCGTCACCTTCAGCCCAGATTGGCATATCTGTTCCAGCTGAGAATTCAGCAATCAAATCTTTTGTTTCATCGCTTTGGTACAATTCAACCACTTTTTGGAAAGTTTCTGAATCTGCATTTTCAGCTTTGGCTACAATTGTATTTTTGTATACGTCGTTCACTTTGTCCATGTGATCAGTATCGATGTAGATGGCATCTTCACGTGGTACGAAACCAGCATCCACTGCGTAGTTTGTGTTGGCGATTACTAAATCGTCATCACCTAATGCACGTGGTACTTGAGCTGCATCTAATTCATCGATTGTTAAGTTTTTGTCGTTAGCAGTGATATCATCTACAGTTGGTGTGTAAGACGCTGCATCATCAATTTCAATCAAGCCTGCTGCTTCAAGTAGTAATAAAGCACGACCACCATTTGTTGGGTCATTTGGAATGGCAACAGAAGCACCATCTGGAATACTTTCAACGTCAGTAATATCTTCAGTTGCATACATACCCATTGGTGAAATGAATGTATAGCCAATTGGCACTAAATCTGAGTCATTTTCAGCTACATAATCAGCTAAGAAAGCTGTATGTTGGAATGCATTTAAATCCAACTCACCGTCTTGTAAAGCACGGTTTGGTTGTGTATAGTCTGAAAAAGTAACAACTTCCACTGTGATACCTTCATCGGCAGCACGCTCTGCTACGTTTTCCCAAATTTGTGTCGCTGTGTCGCCAACTACCCCTACTTTTACAGTTTCGTTAGTTTGTGCGCCACACGCTGCAAGTGCAATTGATGCTAATCCTAATGTTGCTAAAGCTTTAAATTTTTTCATATTATTTCCCCCCGGTGAGACATGATTATGTCTCGAATAAAAAATGTTTATCCGTAGCCTGTGTGGACGCCGACCTGCATCAACACACTAGCTCTTCAATAGACAAATTCTATCAAGCTTTGGGTTAATTGGATAGTATCTATTTCCAATTAGTTTTGATAGTTTTTACCGAACACTATCCCTTTATCTTTATGATATACCGATAAAACAAAAAGCCCAAGAAGCCTCCTGTATGAGGTTTCTTGGGCTGATTTACATTAACTGTAAATTATTTGTTTTTTAATGCTGCTTTAGCTTGTTCAGCGATTGCTGTAAATGCTTCAGCATCGTTAACTGCTAAGTCTGCTAACATTTTACGGTTCATATCGATGTTAGCTAATTTTAAGCCGTTGATCAAAGTGCTGTAGCTCATACCATTCATACGAGCAGCTGCGTTGATACGTGTAATCCAAAGACGACGGAAGTCACGTTTCTTTTGACGACGGTCACGGTATGCATAAGTGTAAGATTTCATTACAGCTTGTTTAGCTGTTTTGTATAATTTAGACTTAGCACCAAAGTAACCTTTTGCTAATTTAAGATATTTTTTACGACGACGACGTGTCACTGTTCCACCTTTAACTCGAGCCATTTAATTTCCTCCTTTTAGTACTGTCCAGTCCATGACTGAACTTCGATCATTCGTTATGAATTATTTGTAGCTGTCCATCATTTGAGAGATACGTTTCATATCTGTTGAATGAACTGTAGTTGCTTGTTTATGTTGACGACGTTGTTTCTTAGTTTTACCGTGGAAACGGTGAGAACGTTCTGAGTGACTACGTTTTAATTTACCTGAAGCAGTCTTTTTGAAACGTTTTACTGAAGCGCGGTGAGTTTTTTGTTTTGGCATGTTTTTTCCTCCTAAATAATGTTCACTTATTTGTCAGCAGTTGGTGCCATTTGTAAGAACATTGAGCGTCCTTCCATTTTTGGCTTTTGTTCAACTTCTGCAATGTCTTTAAGCTCTTCTGCAAAGCGTTCTAACACTTCGCGTCCGATTTCTTTATGAGTAATCGCACGTCCGCGGAAGCGAATACTTGCTTTTACTTTGTCTCCTTTTTCAAGGAACTTACGAGCTTGACGTAATTTTGTATCAAAATCATTTTTTTCGATTGTAGGAGATAAACGTACTTCCTTCAAGCTAATTTGTTTTGAATTTTGACGTTGTTCACGTTCTTTACGTTGTTGCTCATAACGGTATTTACCGTAGTCCATGATTCGGGCAACTGGTGGTTTAGCGTTTGGCGAAACCAATACTAAATCTAAGTTTGCGTCTTCTGCTTTAGCTAAAGCTTCGTCTTTACTTAGGACACCTAATTGTTCACCTTCGGAATCAATTACACGAATTTCACGTGCACGGATATTTTCGTTTACGAACATATCTTTTGCGATAGTAATACACCTCCATTGATGCTGTGTACAATAAATCATATTTGTTACATTAAATCTGTATGAAAGAGAAATTTCACATAGAAAAAACGACGGATAGAAGAAAGTCTTCTACCCGCCGTATTAAGCACACAAATCGAGTTTGTGTGAACTGAATATCTATCTACCCGAGGACGTAACTTGTCGACTCAGGTGAGAAACGGGTGTTTCTGCTTCTTTTCTCAACTCAATCATTGTACCATCATTTTAAATGACGGTCAAGACTATTTTATCTTTTTTAATGGATTTGTTTTCGGTAAGAATTGGCGTTTTAAAAACCTAAGCTACCAATGGCTAGCCAACAACCCGGACCATAGTGGCTTGCATCTTGGCAATCTCTTTGTTGGTTTTGATGTCATAGACTGTCGCTTCGGTGATGGTTAAGGTTTTACCAGCTTTAATAACTTTGGCATCGGCCCGAATTTCGTCTCCAACGGCAGGTCGTAAGAGATTAATTTTGAATTCGACACTCAAAACTTCATCCCCCTCTTCCATGGTAGTCAGTGCTGCGTAGCCACAAGCAGAGTCCGCTAAAGTGGTGGTGACGCCTGCATGCAAGAAGCCATGTTGTTGGGTCAGATCATCTCTTTTTTTACAAGATAAAGAGACAAATCCTTCCTCTACTGCTTCCAATTGGATTCCTAGTAAGGTAGAAAATTGTTGTTTGGCCAAACTCGTTTCGATTCTTTCATAAATATTCATGGTTTCAACTCTTTCATTGTGTATTTTGATTATAAATGGAACGGCAAAACAGTCCTTATCGTCATCGATTTCTTTGGGGAAATGACAACCATAAGAACTGTTCCTACTGATTATCTAAATTGCTAACGCTATTTCTTCTCTAATTCGCGAACTGGACGGCCTTTTTCATCATAGATAAAATCTAATACGCGTTGACCACTGCCCATCGCAATAACTAATTGATCACGATAAGGTTCAGCTAGTTCGTCGAATAGATAAAATTCTTCATCCAAATTTTCCATCTTACGTTTGGCTGCAATTTCTCCTGCAGAGCGTAATTTCACTTTTTTAGAAGGTAATTTATCAATGGTGCGTTTTTCAATACGGTAGTAGTAATTGTCGTCTCCATAGGTGATTTCAAGTGCGCCAGAATTGGTGCGTCGTTTTTGAATATTGGTATATTTTTCCTGATGCAAATCCCACCAACTTTGAATGCCTTCAAATGCTTCTTCTTCAGTTGCATAAGAACCATGTTGCTTGCGTACACCATCACGTCTATTTTCCCAATAGTTTGTATAACACTCAACCATGTACATCACTCCTATTTATTAATGCTTCTATCATATAATAAACGGCATGATTTTGGAAACGATTTCACTTTGCCTTTTTTATGTCAAAATACGCAATTATTCTGGTAAAACCCAGTAAGTTTCATTTGATTCTGCATTAGTTTCTTCAATTTTGGCTTTTAAGTCATCTGATTGATAAATAGTCACCAAGTCTTCCACCCAAGCTTCTTCGGCTAGATCTGGATTGGCTACAACTGCTTGTAGGAATAAATCTGGTAAAACGTCTTCCTCTAATAGAATCGTAGAAAAATCGACATCAGCATCATAAGCAATTGAACCTGGGATGACGGCATAAGCTAAATCACTTAGGGTTCTTGGAATGGTAGCAGATTGCATTGCAACTATTTCAATACCTGCATTATTTTCAGCAATATCTTCTTCCGTTAAGCTAGAAGTGTCTGCATCTTCCGCTAAAGTAATCCAGCCAGCTTTTTGTAAAATTAATAAGGCACGTGTGTAATTCGATGGATCGTCCGGAATACCGACACGGTCGCCTTCCGCTACTGCTCCTAAATCATCTTTGGTACCAGGGAACAGGCCTGCTGGAACAGTTGGGATTGCGGTGACAGCTGTTAATTCAGCGCCTGCTTCTTCATTGAAATTGGCCAAATATAGACTATGTTGATCAACATTCAAATCAGCTGAACCCTCTTGTAAGGCAACATCCGCTGAACGTAAATCGGTAAATTCAATTTGTTCAATGGCATAGCCTTCTTCTTCAAGAATTGGTGCAACTTCTTCTAAAAATAATTCACTATATGGCCCTGGAGATGTCGCCACTCGAATGACAGTTGATTCACTCTCACTTGCCCCACAAGCCGCTAGTACACTTGCCCCAATACCCAATACTGCTAACTTTAATAAATGTTTCATATTTTCCCCTCCACTTAGTGAAATAGTTTACAATGTCTATACTTACATCATAGACGCTTACATGCTAGATAGAAAGTATCGTTAAAGTATCAGCTGTAATCGTTTTATTCTATTAAAATAAGATGAAATTTGGTATAATTTGTCCTTAATCAATACAAAAATGAAATCATTTAGAAAGAGGTCATATGATGGTTACAAGATGCCGCTTTGCCAATACCCCACAAATGATTGCTTATCATGATGAAGAATGGGGTCGTATCAAGGATACCAGCCAAGAAATCTTTGAAAGCTTGTCCTTAGAAGCCATGCAAGCAGGTTTGTCCTGGGCAATTATTTTAAATAAACGCCCCGCCTTACGTCGTGCTTTTGCTGATTTTGATATGGAAACTCTGGCACAATTTGATGAAGATGATGTGGAACGCTTGATGAAAGATGAAAGAATTATCCGCCATCGTCTAAAAATTAAAGCCATGATTAGTAACGCACAGACTGCTTTAGCGATTGAAAACGATCCGAATCAAACAAATTTTCGCGATTACATCTATCAAATGGCTGAGGATTTTTCTGAGACTTTTAACGGCCAAGAAGCTGAAATCAATCAGGCTATGGCTAAGCGCTTGAAAAAAGAAGGTTTTAAATTTGTCGGCCCAACAATTGTTGAGGCCTATCTTGAAGCAATTGGCGTATACAATCATCATGAAAAAGATTGTTTCCTACGCTAAGGCCATTATTTTTACAAAATCTTGATTAATTTACTAAATTATGACCGATAATTTACAAGAATTTATTACTATTATCTTATAATAAGATAATTAAATGAGACTATTTAGGCAACAACAGACGAGGAGTTACATACATGCAAGCTCAAATTACTCAACAAAAATGGGATCCTTTTGTTTTCCAACGTTTAAATGAAACTATCCGCGAAGGTGCTGCACCTGCCGATGCATCAGCTGCTGAACGCAACTATGTTGTATTCGATTTTGACAACACAACCATCCTACACGACATCGAAGATCATCTGATGATGTACATGCTAGACAATCTAGCCTACAAAATGACACCTGAAGAATTCTACCAAGTCCTAACAAACGGCCCAATGAATTTCCATCAACCCATCTTCCCTAACTCTCCGAATATGGCCACTTTCATTGACTTAGCCGACGACATCGTGACCCAATACCAAGTCCTATATACCGACTATATTGACGTAGCCAAAGACGAACGTATTCCTTTGGATCAGGTAAAAGAGTTTACCCAGTATACTGAATTTGCGGCTAAACTACGCTTGTACTACCAATTAGCCGGCCATGAATTCTCACGAACTCCTGGTGAGAACTCTCCAATTTACTGGTTCAAGGGTTACACGACCGATGAACTATCTGCCCTATCACACAAGGTATTCCAAGATGCCATCGCCAAACCTTTGACTTTGCGTCGCCTATTTTCAAGCCCGCATATCAAGAGTAAAGTGGGCAAGGTCGAATCAACTGTTGAACAAGGGATTCGCGTTGCCGACGAAATCTTACAATTATGGGATGTATTACGCGCCAACAACATTGAGATTTATGTGGTCAGTGCGAGTCCAATTGATTTAGTGCGTACGATTGCCTCAAATGCCCCATTCAATGTGCCGACTGAAAACATTTTTGGTATGTGCTACGATGTGGACGCAAATGGTGTGATTGACAGCCGTTTAGAAGCTGGAACTTTTATTACTAAAGGACTTGGTAAAGTAGAAGTCATCAAGCACTTCTTAGAAACACGCCATGGAAGTGAACCATTAATGACATTTGGTGACTCTATGGGCGATTACCCAATGATGACCCAATTACCTTTTGTAAAATTGTCAGTCTTGTTCAACCGCTATTCAGCAGACAATACCCAACAATTAGTCTTGAAGGCCATTAACTCTTACCGTCAAGACAATGCCAAAATCGTCTTGCAAGGTCGTGATGAAAATAAAGGCACCATGCGTCCAAGCATGTCGACTATTCCTTTAGGTCACTTAGAACCCGTATTACAAGCTGAAGAAGTATATTTATAAATAATGCAAAAACCCCTGAAAGGGTACCGACCCCCAAAAGTTAGA
>NZ_RKMG01000039.1 GCF_003797145.1 Aerococcus agrisoli
GGTTGGAACCATTTGTCCCAACCCCTTCAATTTGAAATGGCTATATCGCATTATTCATGCGCTATGCTTATTCTTTGATTTTATTAAAATCGCTTCTCAATAAACGTGCGTTGATGGCACAGATTACAGTTGAGAATGACATGATAACAGCAGACAAGGCTGGGCCAAGAACAATACCGATACCAGCAAGAGCACCTGCGGCCAACGGAATAGCGATTACGTTATAACCAGCACCCCACATAAGGTTTTGGTTAATTTTACGTTTGGTTGCGCGAGATAGATTCAAGATATTCAATACATCATGGATATTTGAATCGACCAAAATGACATCCCCTGTTTCACGGGCAACATCTGTACCTGCACCAATAGCGATCCCTAAATCAGCTTGTGCCAAGGCTGGTGCATCATTCACACCATCTCCGACCATGGCTACTTTTGCGCCATCTGCTTGCAATTCTTTAATTAAAGACGCTTTTTCTTCAGATAAGACTTCTGCATATATACCATCTAGCTTCAAGGCGTCACCAACTGTTTGCGCAACGTGTTTATTATCACCAGTGATCATGATAACTTTGATACCTTTAGCTTGTAATTTAGCTACGACATCCTTGGCTTCGTCGCGGACCATATCTGACACTGCAATCGACCCGATTAGTTGCTTGTCATAGATGACAAACACTACGGTTCTACCCTTAGCTGCACTTGTATCGTATGCTGCTTCATCAAAGGTATAACCAGCATCGCGTGTCGCTTGTGGACTTAAAATTTGAATATCCTTGCCGTCTACTTTCCCTTCAAGTCCTTTACCTGTCAAGTTGTGGTAATCCGCAACATCAAGGACAGGTAATTGGCGACTTTCCGCTTCTTTGACAATCCCTTGCGCAATAGGATGTTCCGATTGACGCTCGATTGCATAGGCAATTTGTAGCACTTGATCCTCAGTGAATTGATTATTGAAAATACTTACTTCATCAACACCGAAGGCGCCTTTTGTAAGGGTACCTGTCTTATCAAATACAATTTTATTAATTTTATATGCATCTTCAAAAGCGATACGGTTTTGGATGAATAATCCAGATTCAGCCGCTAATGAAGTTGATTCAGCGTTTACTAATGGTACCGCCAAACCAAGCGCATGCGGACAAGCGATAACGAAGGTTGCCACCATGAATTGCAAGCCGACAAGGTAACCATCAAGTGAGTTCCATATGAAGAAGGCGATTAAACCAACTGCCAAAGCGATGTAGAATAGGTATTTTGCCCAGACATCAGCGATAGATTGCGCTTTTGATTTTTGGGCTTGGGCATCAGAAACCAAACGAATGATTTGTGATAAGTATGTTTCAGAACCCGTCTTGCTAACCGTTGCTTTTAAGACACCGTCACCATTGATTGAACCACCAACAATATTGTCACCGTCAGTCTTCACGATTGGAACAGATTCACCGGTTAACATCGATTCATTTACTTCAGAATAACCTTCATATACTACTGCATCGATAGGTACTTTATCACCGGGGCGGATTAAAATGTTATCCCCTTTGCTTAATTGGTCTACTTTAATGGTCATGGTTGAGCCATCAGCGTGAATCATTTCCGCATCAGAAGGTAATAATTTTGCTAAAGATTCTACTGCGTTCCCGGCAGACATTTCAGCCTTCATTTCAATGTAGTGTCCAGCCAACATAATCAAAATTAATGTGGCTAACTCGAAGTAGTAGTTCATCCCTTCAATAAAGAAAGTAGTTAGAATACTATAGCCATAAGAT
This sequence comes from Aerococcus agrisoli, assembly GCF_003797145.1. Classification (GTDB taxonomy): domain Bacteria; phylum Bacillota; class Bacilli; order Lactobacillales; family Aerococcaceae; genus Aerococcus; species Aerococcus agrisoli. The sequence continues at coordinate 1,770 of NZ_RKMG01000039.1, forward strand.
GCCACGATTGCTAAGGAAATTAACATCATCATACCCGGAACACCTGATTTTAGTTCATGCCATGCATGTTCCAAGAAAGGTTTACCACCGTAGAAGAAGACGATTGTACCAAGCACAAACTCAAGCATTTGAATACCTGGGAAGTCAATATGATAGCCAAATAAATGCATGATCATTGGCGAAATAATGGTTAATGGAATGGTGAGAACGAGTACCACCCAAAAACGTTTCTTAAAATCTTCCATCATATGAGCACCATGACCGCCATGGCCACCGTGGCCACCGTGACTGCTATGGTCATGATGATCGTGTGCTGAATGGTCATGTCCTTCATGATTCATTTCTTCATGCGCTGAATGATCGTGATGACTGTGGTCCATTTCCTCGTGATTCATATGTTCATGTGCTGAGTGATCGTGATGACTATGATCCATGCCGGCGTGGTTAGCATGGTCATGTGCGGTAGATTTCGTATCTTTTGTCATGATAATATCCTCCCCAGATAAATTTCCCTTTATAAAACGAATTTTGTTTACGTTTGTAAACTTATTACATGCTTAGTATACATTTCACTATGATGAAATGCAAGTATGATAGCCAATTTTCCTGAAAATAACAGCCGAATCTCCTTGCTAAGAATGAGGTCACGTGATACCATATATAGGCTAAGAAAAACCCAGAACACAATATATAGTGTTTCATATGAATATAATGACAAAAGGAGCTTTTAAACATGGTAATGCTAACTGTTGGTGGAATGATTGGATTAGGTAAAACCACCATTACCAATATCATTAGAGATGAACTGGGTTTCACCCCATTTTATGAATCAGTAGATGACAATATTATGTTGCCCTATTTTTATAAGGCAACGCCTGAAGAACAACAATTGAAACGTTATCCATTCTTAACACAATTAGATTTCTTAAATAGCCGTTTCAAAACAATCAAACAAGCATCACGTCAACCAATGACTGTTCTTGACCGTTCAATTTTTGAAGACTGGTATTTTGCCCGTGTTAACACTGATATCGGTCGCATTAGCGAAGAAGAATTTTCAATCTACGAAAACCTTTCAAAAAATATGATGGAAGAATTGGCTGAATTGCCAAGAAAACATCCTGACTTGATGATCTACTTACATGGTTCATTTGACACTGTAATGACACGTATTGAAAGTCGTGGCCGTGATTTTGAACAGGGTGATGAACTAACAGCTTACTACCACCGTCTTTGGGCTGGATATGACAACTGGGTGAAAAATCAATATACCCAATCAAATGTCTTATACATCGACATGGATAAATATGACTTAGTCAAATACCCTGAGCACAAAGCAGAAATCGTTACTTTATTAAGAGACTACCTAGTTACCAATGAAATCGTGGACGTTGACGCTTTAAAACAAACTGTTTAATACCCAATCATATGCCAACTTGCTAAGGAGACTTGCCTCATGGACCTAGAAACAAAACGACAACGTATACAAGAATTTGCAAAAGCACGTATGGATTTTGACCCGACAGGCCATGACTTTTGGCATGCAAATCGTGTCTCTCAATTAGCACAAAAACTCTATATTGCGGATTTCGGTAATGACAATGTAGACGCCCTAATGATAATCGAAGCTGCTGCTTATCTACATGACACAATCGACGATAAGTTGGTATCTGATATTATCTTTAGCCAAATGGAAGTAGAAAAATTACTAGAAGAGCTTGAATTTTCAACGGAAGCCCGTGAAAATATCATGTTTACCATCCAACACATGTCCTATTCTAAGAATTTGACCAACCAATATGACCTTTCAATTGAGGGAAAATATGTCCAAGATGCAGATCGTATCGATGCACTTGGTGCTATCGGCATTGCTAGAACCTTTGCCTATGGTGGACATGCCAACAATGAAATCTACAATCCTAATATTCCTGTTATTGATTTAAAGAGTAAAGAAGATTACCGCAACCATCCAACAACCGCGATTAATCATTTTCACGAGAAATTATTAAAACTTGAATTGACCATGAATACCGAAGCTGGTACCAAGATTGCCCATGAACGTACTGAATTTATGCGTCAATTCTTAGCCGAATTTATGGCGGAATGGCAAGGCGAAATTTAGTCCCCAACCCAATCAAAAGTATAGTAGAATGTATTTAGATACATATTTTTGAATTTGAGAAAGAGGTTATATCATTGGATAAACGTAAAGATGCAGTTGCAAACACAAAATTATATTTAGCTACACCTTTCTTCAACCCTGACCAAAAACGACGTGTAGAAGAGGCTACAAAAGCCTTAAATAGCAACCCAACAGTTGGTGTTGTTCACTTCCCATTTGATTTCCAATATAAAGATGCTTCTTTTGAAAGCGATCCAAAAGGTGTCTTTGGCTCATTTGAATGGCAAATCGCAACTTACCAAAATGACCTATCAGCAATGAACACTGCTGATGCCGGTGTTTTCTTATACGACTTAGAAAACGTTGATGACGGTACTGCATTTGAAGTTGGTTTCATGCGTGCAATGCATAAACCTGCTATCGTTGTATTATTAAGTGAAAATGGCTTTGACGATGTTGAGTTAAACTTGATGATTGCACAAGGTGGTACATACTTTATGACAGACATCCAAGAATTAGCAACTTACGACTTCAACCATTTCCCAACAAATCCAGTGCCACCAATCAAAGTATTCTAATTCATGCTAAATAAACCAGGTTCACCCAGTAGTTGATGAGGTGGACCTGGTTTTTCTTTGATGAAGCATATGAAAAGGACAAGCTCGCTCAAATTCGCGTTGGCTTGTCCTTTTTGCTCATATCTTATTCGCCTAATCTTCTAGTTTAACGATCCAACCTTCTGGTGCCTCTACGTCACCATATTGGATACCCACTAATTCATCATATAAACGTTTGGTTACAGGACCAACCTCTGTTTCAGAGTAGAATACGTGTTTGTTACCGTTATGGGTAATTGAACCTACTGGAGAGATGACAGCTGCCGTACCACATGCCCCTGCTTCGCTGAAGCGGTCTAAATCGTCGATATATACGTCGCCCTCTTCTACTTCTAAACCTAAGCGGTGTTCTGCCAACCATAATAATGAATATTTTGTGATTGATGGCAGGATTGATGGTGATTTTGGTGTCACAAATTTATTGGTTTCTTTCTCGATACCAAAGAAGTTTGCTGCACCCACCTCTTCAATTTTTGTATGCGTTGCAGGGTCAAGATATACTACGTCTGAATATCCAGCTTCTTTAGCCTCTTCGCCTGGTTTCAATGAACCAGCATAGTTCCCACCAACTTTAGCGGCACCTGTACCTTGTGGCGCTGCTCGATCATATTTTGAAGTTGTGAAGGCTGTCGGTGCCATGCCACCTTTAAAGTAAGGGCCAACCGGCATTGCAAAAATCGTGAAGATATACTCAGATGCGGCATGTACACCAATATTATCACCCACACCGATTAAGGTTGGACGTAGGTATAAAGTTGCACCAGTGCCATATGGAGGTACATAGTCCGCATTGGCTTTGACAACTTCTTTCACTGCATGGATAAAGTCATCTACAGGAATTTCCGGCATCAATAAACGTTCCGCAGAAGCAATTAAACGTTTGGCATTTTGATCTGGACGGAAAATTTGAATTGTACCATCTTTTGCACGGTAGGCTTTCAAGCCTTCAAAAGCCCCTTGTCCGTAATGTAAAATAGGTGCACCTTCCGCAATTTGGATAGTATTTTCAGTTTCTAAGCCTTCTTTATACCATTCGCCATCTTTCCAATAAGCGCGCCAACGGTATGGTAAATTCATATAGCTGAAACCTAATTCTTCCCAATTGATATCTACTGCCATGTTAAAACTTCCTCTCTATAATAAATCAAATTTTATAATAAAAATGAAATCATTAACGGCTTAGGCCACATTTCGATCATTCAACAAAATTGCCGTTATGTAATTCATCGGTTTGACAATCATTTTACCACTCTTTATGAGAAATTTGCATCATTTTTCAAATAAAATGAGAATTATTCTAATTTTAATCAAAAATAACCGCATTGCCAACATAGACAAATACGGTTATGCAATCTATTCACATTTTTCTTATAGCCAATTCGCGATGATTGGCACGATGACGGCAACAATAATACCCGATATAACCATGGCAATACTTGATGCAGCACCTTGTAATTCATTTTTCTTCATCGATTCACCCGTACCCATAGCATGACTAGATGAACCTAGTCCTAATCCACGGGCAAAATAGGAATCAATCTTCAATAATTTGAATACCCATTCGTTGATGACAACACCAAAGATACCTGTTAATACAACAGAACCAACCATGATAGGCGTCAACCCACCAATAATTTCAGTTACGTCAATAGCGATGGCAGTGGTAACGGATTTCGCTAATACTGAGCGTAGCACGACTTCATCCATGTTAAAGATTTTAGCGATGAATATGATACTTGCAAGTCCAACAACCATTGCCACGACAACCGTAGTAAAAATGGTTGAAAAGTTTTCTTTCAAAATACGTCGTTGTTTATAAATTGGAATAGCCAGGGAAATTGTCGCTGGTGTTAGTAAATAGCCAATGAATTTCGCACTTTCTTGATAAGTAGGCACATCCGTTTTTGTGAACACTAATAGGGCAATCATTAGAATAACCGCAATCAATAAGGGGTTTGCAAGCGAAGAGTTCAACTTCTTATTTACCCATAATGCAACCATATACACCAATAAAGTGAGCACTAAACCAAATGAAGGATATAAAGCAAATAAACTAGTCATTGTCACGGCCTCCTTCTTTATTGCCATCTTTTCGATTTTGTAAGAATTGCGCAACCAAACCACCAACACCCATGACAAGAACAGTTGGTACAAGGATGATGACGATCCACGGAATTAAATTCGGTTGTAAGCTAGGCCATGATGTGATAAAACCAGCACTTGGCACAACGAACATCATTGGCATGATGATCATCAACCATTCACCTGCATCTTCAACGTCCTCTAATTGAATCACCCCAAATAACAAGCCGAAAAACAAGATGAGCATGCCGTAGATGGACGCTGGTAGTGATAAGGGTAGTACGTTTGCTAATATTTCAGCAATCAATGTAATGGTCAAAATGACAAACGCTTGTTTCAAATATTTCAAAATTCTCTCTCCATTCCCTATGACCGGGCTAATATTACAACATATTAGCCTTGCGATGATGCATCAATAAATTCGCATATTCATTCTTGATGGCTAGAAAATTATCTTCCAATACCCACTCGTACATTTTATTGCCGTACATCAATAATTGTTGTTCCGCAATTGCACGCCCGTCATGTTTGATTGTTAAATAATGGTGTACATAGGCTGTGGCCGTCTCCACATCAAGATTAAAGTAATCCATCATGGTGCGTGCGATATCTTGCACTTGGTTTTGGTTCAAATCGATATGAAATGCTTGATTGCGAGCACCAACAAATCCCAATAAAAGGCCCGCATTCATAAATATCTCTGTAGTAGATAACTGATCTGTGTCTTGCACATGCATTAAGTCCAATAGCTTTAACATGTCGACTTGCTCCGCACTCATTTGTAAAACTTCGTGCTCAAAACCTTTTGCCTCTTCTTGAACGGCAAGGAGCTCAAAATGATTTTGAAAAGCCTTTGTTTCGAAGGGTAAATCCTTGGCGTTTACTGCAGGCAATACCCTTTCAAAAGTATCGTTGTAAACAAAATATTTGTTGCCATCTTTACTCGCTAGCTGAAAATCTGCGCCTTCAGGATACCAATAAATACTCGCAACAATTGGTTCTAATTCAGCAATTTTATTAATATCAACTAATAAAATGCTCTTCCCGTCCATAATCTCCGTTTGCGTGTCAGTCGCAGCAAAGAAACGCCAACCACTGTCACTTGGCATTAAACTTTTTTCTCGAAATGCCCACAACAAAGGTTGTTTACCTTCTAAAAGTGCCGCTGAAGCTAAACAATTACCGCCGTTTGAAATCAATTCCTTGGTCATATTTGTCCTCCGGTTGTTCATTTTCCTCTAAAAATTATTAAATATATAATGTATATACTACTTTAGCATAATTTTAACGAAATAATGTTACAAATTGTTTTTTAAAATTGTACGAATTAACTGATTGAATTGCGTTGCTTGGTCGTCCATTGGCGTATGCCCAGCATCTGGTATTTCATAATAGGCTTTATCCGGTGCATCAATGTCTTCTATTAACTGACGCGCCTGGCTTGCTGGTACCTGGATATCGTTTGCCCCACTTATTAAATAGAATGGCATTTCAAAACTTGTACCTTCTGCATAGAAATCACTTTTTAAGAGTTGGCGGTACAAGCGTTGGTTCAATAACAAGCGGTCTAATGTGGCCTGATCAGACGCACTTAAATTAGTTGCCTGACCCGAAAACAGTAAGGGAAGGTATTGGACAAAATCAGCTGCATTATAGCCTAATTCAGTTTGCACACTGCGTAAGAGGGCTGCATCATAGGCAACCTCTATAAAATTCTCTTGATTAGGATAAGCCGCATCGATTTCACTCAATTGATCGACTAAATCGCTCCTACCTGCAGCTTCAGCGCGTGTTTTGGTTTCAGCAAGCGCCACTTGCTCATCCTCTGCTGATGTCACAACCTGACCCACACCTATATATACGGATACATCATCCGGATGCGTTCTAGCATAGGTAGCGCCCAGGGCAGAACCCCATGAGTGCCCGATGATGGCCACCTTATCTACGCCATAACGTGTCTTAGCGTAGGTCACCAAGTCTTCTAGAGAGGTAATGAGATTATCCATACTAGGCTCTAGTGTTGGATTTTCACTAAAGGTGTGTCCCGCCCCAATTTGATCCCAGAAGAGGATATTGGCATCTCCTACCAACCCCGCCATATTATCCGCCGAATTCGTATAAGAAAAACCTGGCCCGCCATGTAAAAAAATGGCCACTGGCAAATCTTCCCCCTGACCAACTTCATAAACATACTGCGCCACATCATTTAATCGTAATAAATGGCTTTCTTGAATGCCACTTGCACCCTTATCAATGGTTGTCACGCTAGGTAGGTCACTGGTTTTTGCTTGAAAAGTAGCTAAGGCAGGATCATCTGCCGCTAAAATTGTCTGTGTTTGCGATTGTAGTGTTGTTGTTGTCGAAGCTACTTGGGCAGTTGAACTCGCTGAACTAGTCGGTGAATTAACACTATTCGCCTGTTCTGTTTTCTGGTTAGCAGTGGTAGCTTGACCACACCCTGCCAGTAAAGCAAGGGCCGTTCCAAATAGATACATTCCTTGTTTTAGGCGCATTTCAATGTGGACCTCCTTCATTTCAGTTCGAAGTTTCGTTTATTTCTTAGGTTTTCGTTTATTCGTCGTTGGTAAGACGCGGTAATTTTTACGGACAAATTTAGGGAACTTTTGTCGGTTCCAAATATGAATGACCGTATCCGCTGTATATACAGCAAGGGCAATTGCTAAGGCCGTAAAAAGGGTTAGTCCTAGTTCATTCATCCCTTTCGCTGAATCACCTTGTATAAAGGCCAAAGCCGTTCGGTACATCCCACCTCCAGGAACAAATAAAAAGAATGCTGGAATAAAGAAGATGGTGACCGGTTCTTTAAAAATACGCGCGAAGATGTGCGACAAAATTGCAATAACTAATGAACCAAAATAAGTAGTTAACAGCATAGATAAACCTAAGAATTCCATGCCTAGCATATAGGCACCCCAACCTGCGATATTAATAATAGGGGTCCAATAAAGTACTTTTCGAGGTGCTTCTAACGTTAATGAGGCAAATACCCCCACCCAATATGCACCAAATAATTGTAAGATTATTTCCACTACATCAAACCTCCAATAATCACTAAACCAAGCGCTGCACCAATGGCTATCATCAAAGCATTCAGAAATGCTTCCACAGCACGAGAGGCCCCGGCTAAATAGTCCTCATGGAAAATGTCGCGTAAAGAATTGGTAATCGCCGTCCCAGGAACCATGGGCATCAAGGTCGATACAATAACAATATTCGTATCCACATCCCATTGTAGCCATTCTTTCATTAGATAGGCCGCAACAGTTACCACTAGCGCTTGCACGATATTGGAGAAACCTTCACTAATATAATACCGATCTACAACACGATACATTAAGGCCAAAATTAAACCATTTATCGTAGCAACGATGAATTCATCCGCACCACCACCAAATAAGAAGGAAAAGGCTGACGCTAAACCAACAATTCCTATCGATACCTGTAACTTGGAATACTGCGGTCCTTTTGAACGTACCTCTTGTAATCGTTCATAAGCTTGGTCGATACTGATTTTACCAGCTGTTAAATCACGAGAAATATAGTTAACCAAGGTGATTTTGTTTAAGTTGTTTGAGCGACGGGTAATCCGTGTAATACCCGTAAATCCAGAACCTTCAAATGATGGGTCATCTAAGGTGATATAGAGTCCTGTTGATAGGGAAATTGCAACGGCATAGGCTGCATTTGATGTAGTTAAAATACGGTTCATTGTATCTTCCACACGATATGATTCAGCATTACTCTCCGTCATAATTTTGCCCGCTAACAAGGCCGTCTCCATAATTTTTTTATTTACATCTGCCATTAAACCCCATCCTTTCGCGTAATCACGGCTATTGTAACATATGCTCGCCCTCAATGAAGGTGCATCTTGTATAGAAATTGATTTTCTTTTTACATGGGCTTCTCATCCACCAAAGTAAAAATTTGTGCTATAATTGCACCCGACTACACAGACGAAGGAGCATCACCTCATGATAACAATGGCAGGAATGATTGGTGTCGGAAAAACCACCTACACCAACTATATGGCAGAAATGTTTAACGCAGAACCCCTATTCGAAGAAGTTTCAGAAAATCCAATTTTGGATGCTTACTATAGCGAACCAACAAAATATGCCTTCTCATTACAAATTTACTTTTTAAATCAACGTATCAAGAGTATCAAACGTGGTATGCGTCTAGATCGCGCTATCCTAGACCGCTCAATTTACGAAGATGCCCTATTTACGCAAGTGAATAACATGAACGGGAATATTTCAGATGTTGAATGGAACTTATACCAAGATTTATTGGCCAATATGATGGACGACATTCGCATCATCTCTGAAAATACCAACCAACAACCTGAATTATTAGTATACCTAACAGGGCCTTTTGACATGATTTTAGAAAAAATCAAACGCCGCGGTCGTTCATACGAGCAAGTAGACGGTCGACCAGATTTGTTAGCTTACTACCAACAACTATATACCATGTATGGTGAATGGTACGAAAGCTACGATAAGAGCGCAAAAATGTCGATTGATGTTAGTCAATACGACATCATCGATTCTGAAAGTGATCGCCACACGGTTGCGAAGTTGATTCAAGATACCTACGATCAGTTATTACTGACATCAAAAATTTAAGCAAACAACCATCCCGTTAACATTCCGGACTATATTTAAAAAAGAGCGACTAGCGCATGAACCACTCCCCGTCAAGTAGA
>NZ_RKMG01000004.1 GCF_003797145.1 Aerococcus agrisoli
TAGAGGTATGAATTATTCAGGACAACAATTGATTTCGACTAATTCTTTTTCAATTAAATAATTAGCAACACTTCATGTTGCTATCTTTTATAAATAGTAAATACATATTGGTATGGTAAAATATACACATATATGTATTTACTATTTTTTTGATGGAGGATGAATAATGAATAAAAAATCATGGATCATTGCCATTGTTGCAGTGATTATCCTGGTACTTGGTGTATTGGGTACCAATTTAAGCCAACAATCCAGTTTGAACGCTTTAATGACAAGTGGTAGTAATCCTTTAACAACAGTACAAAACACGATTGAAACGGGCGATGTAAACCGTCAAATTGCTGTGTTGAATGTTGATGGTACGATTATGGACAATAGCGGATCTGGATCTTTTAGCGAAGGTATGGATTATCAAGGTATTTTGGATGCAATTGAAACAATCAAAGCTGATGACACAGTAAAAGCATTGATGCTAAATGTAGATTCACCAGGTGGTGGGGTATATGAAAGTGTGGAATTGTATAACGCATTAGCTGACCTAAAAGAAACACGTGAAATTCCTATTTATGTATCAATGGGTCAAACAGCTGCAAGTGGTGGGTATATGATTTCAATGGTTGCTGACCAAATCTATGCAGACGTTGAAACCACAACGGGCTCTATCGGTGTCATCATGCAAATCCCTAACTTTTCCGGCTTTATGGAAGAACATGGATTGTCAATGGATACATATAAATCTGGTGCCTTAAAAGATATTGGATCTTCTTACCGTGAAGCATCTGATGAAGAAAAAGATGTATTAAATGATTTAATTACTGAAAAATATAATCGCTTTGTTGAAATTGTGGCCCAAGGTCGTGGTCTTTCAACGGATGAAGTGAAAAAATTAGCGGATGGTCGTATTTATACGGGTCAACAAGCCGTTGATAATGGGCTTGTCGATGCAATTGGATACGAAGATGATGCTTTAGCTGCTTTAAAATCAGACAATAACTTGGAAGGTGCAAGTGTTGTAGACTACACACCATCTTCAGCAACAAGCTGGGTGAATGATTTTGTCGGTATGTTATCAAAAAATAACTTATTTACTGGTAGTGAAGACACAAATATCGCTGATGAAATGACACAAATTTTAGACGTACTTGAATCTACGTCAACACCTCAATTCTATTACATGTACGGAGGTGAATAATATGTTTGGTCGTAAAAAGAAAGAAGCACCAGAATCAGTTGAACTGCCAAAATTGAATAGTCAGGTCTATGAAGGTTCAATTGAAAATGCCTTTGCGGCGGAGCGTACCCAACGCAAAATGAAAAGTTTGCAAGCATCACCACAAGAAATTTTTGCGAACTATCGTCGTAATTTAAAAATGGACATTACAGATGGCTATGCGCGTAATTTATATGCCGGTTTTTGGATGCGCTTGTTTGCTTTCATCATCGACATGATTATGGTATATGCGTTGCAATCCTTAGTAGCAGGCCTTTTAAATGTCCTAACGCAAGGGCAATATGCCTTGTTAGATGCTGGCATTTTATATTTGGTCAAACAAGTGGTGCTTATTTTACACTTCACGCTAGCTAGCTATTTCACAAATGGACAAACGATTGGTAAAGGTTTGCTAGGCTTACAATTAGTGAAAGATAACCAATATAAATTATCATTTATGACATGTTTTGTACGTGAAGGGTTAGGGAAAGTAATTTTAGCAACATTACCATTCCTTGGTTTGATGGTTGTATTTTCTAGTAAACGTCAAAACTTCATGGATTATTTTACAGATACAAATGTAATTTCATTAAATCAGTTTGCAATGTTATACGAAGAAAACGTGATTTAATCAATGTTTTATAAAGGAGCAAGGTAGGATGAATATATTCTGCCTTGCTTTTTTCTTGAAGAGTATTATAATGATTTTAATGAAAACCTTTAACTTGCGTCCAGAGAGGCGAAAAAGGCACAATACGTTTTTGGTCACGAATACTGTGGCTAGGACTGTTTCTTTTTTGCGCGCGCAAGATAGGGACAGTCCTTTTTTGTTTGTTGCAGAGAAAATTTATGGAGGTATCCCCATGGTAAAAGTGATTATGAATGAAAAAGAAATTAGCCGCGCATTAACACGTTTAGCCCACGAAATTATTGAACGTTATAAAGGTATTGAAAACTTAGTACTAGTTGGTATTGAAACACGTGGTGTACCATTAGCAAATCGCTTAGGTGCCAAAATTGGTGAAATCGAAGGTGTTATTCCTGTTGAAGCAATTAACATTGAAGCATACCGTGATGACGCAGAAGGAACAGCTGCGCCCGTTGCGAAAAGTGATGTGGATTTAACAGGCAAAAAAGTCATTCTTGTAGATGATGTACTTTATACAGGTCGTACAACACGTGCTGCACTTGACGCATGTGTTGATTTGGGTCGCCCAGCTGAAATTGCGTTAGCAGTTTTAGTAGACCGAGGTCATAGAGAGTTTCCGATTAAGGCTGATTTTGTTGGTAAAAATATTCCAACTGCCAAAGAAGAAGAAGTTAAAGTGTCATTGAACGAAATTGATGGCGCAGACGAAGTATTAATAAAATAATAGTAGACGATTACTTTAAGTTGGTCCGAGAGACTGCAAGTGATTTTCCTATTTTCTAAGCCTATTTAAAGTAGGCATAGATGATAACCATATGGGAGAAGTGCATGTAGGTCCTCGGACATACATGCACTTTTTTTGATGAAAGTAGGGGAATACATGCGACATTTTTTGACAGTGGAACAATTTACTAATGAAGAGTTTATGATGCTTGTGAAACGAGCATCGGATTTCAAACATGGTCGCGATACGTTTAGAAGTGATCGTACCGTGGTGAATATGTTCTTCGAAAATTCAACACGCACAAAAATGAGTTTTGAAATGGCTGAGCATAAAATTGGCATGCATCAAATGAATTTTGATGTGACCACATCTTCAGTTAATAAAGGAGAATCATTGTACGATTCAGTTTTAACCATGCAGGCAATCGGCGCAGATGTCGTGGTGATTCGACATCCGGATGCCAATTATCCTGATCAATTGGTAAACTTAGATGTGCAAGTTGTCAACGCCGGTTCTGGTACGGGTCAACATCCTTCCCAATCTTTACTAGATATTATGACGATTTATGAAGAGTTTGGGGATTTTCGTGGTCTAAAAGTAGCGATTATCGGGGATATCTTATATTCACGTGTGGCTGTTTCCAATATGATGATGCTGAATCAATTAGGGGCAGAAGTTATTTTCGCCGGACCAGATCAATATTTTGATAAACGTGACGAGAAATACGGCGAGTGGATGTCAGTAGATGATGCTGTGAAAACAGCGGACGTTGTCATGATGCTACGGGTTCAATTAGAACGTCACCCCAATGGCGACAAACCATTTGAAAAAGATGAATATCATCGTCTATATGGTTTAACGCGCGAACGCTATTTAACGATGAAAGACACGGCTATTATTATGCATCCGGCACCAGTAAACCGTGACGTTGAAATTGCGGATGAATTAGTTGAAAGTGAAAAGAGTCGTATTGTACAGCAAATGTCCAATGGGGTTTATGCACGTATTGCAATTTTGGAATGGGTTTTGAAAGGAAGATATGATGAGCTTAGTAGTCAAAAATGGTAAAACGGTAGTAGAAGGCAATCAACTGAAAGCAATTAATCTAAAAATTGAAGACGGTAAAATTGTCGCAGTGAGCGATCAAGATGATATTGAAGTTGCTGATGGCGACCAAGTAATTGATTTAGCTGGGAAATTGGTTAGCCCATCTTTAACAGATGTCCATGTTCATTTTAGAGAACCTGGTTTTGAGGGGAAAGAAACGATTTTAACAGGAAGTAAAGCAGCTGCTCGTGGTGGCTATACGCGTGTCGCTGCGATGCCAAACTTGAATCCAGCACCAGATACACCCGAAAAATTCCAAGCTGTACAAGACATCATTGACCAAGATGCTGTGATTGAAGTACTGCAATATGCCCCAATCACATCTGAATTAAAATCAGACGAATTAGTTGATATGGCACATATCGATGCATTTGCATTTACCAACGATGGGTTTGGCGTGCAAACAGCGGGTACCATGTACTTAGCTATGCAAGAAGCAGCACGCGTAGGTAAACCAATCGTTGCCCACACGGAAGATGAAAGTTTACTATTTGGCGGTGTGATGCACGAAGGCATTAAAAACAAAGAATTAGGTTTGCCAGGTATTTTGAGTGTTACAGAGAGTAGTCAAATTGCGCGTGATATCCACTTAGCTGAAGCAACTGGTGTCCACTACCACATCTGTCATGTATCCACTGAAGCGTCTGTTGCAGCGATTCGTGACGGGAAAGCGCGTGGTATCCATGTTACTGCCGAAGTAGCACCACATCATTTGATATTAAATGAACTAGACATTACCAATGATGATGCCAAATTTAAAATGAACCCACCGCTACGTGGTGAAAAAGATCAAGCAGCATTGTTAGAAGGTCTGTTGGACGGGACAATCGATATGATTGCAACTGACCACGCACCGCATACGGCTGAAGAAAAATCCAAAGGTTTCCTTCATTCACCATTCGGTATCGTAGGGATTGAAACAGCCTTCGCTTTAATGTATACCCATTTTGTGAAAACAGGTATTTTGACCTTAGAAACACTAATTGAAAAAATGGCGATTACCCCAACAAGCGTATTTGGTTTCGACACACCAACACTAGCAGTCGGCGCAGACGCGAATATCGCTGTTTTTGACCTAGATACTGCCTATACAATTGATCCAAAAGATTACTTATCTAAGTCAACGAATACACCATTTAATGGAGAAACAGTTTATGGTATGTGTGCTTTAACCATTTACCAAGGACAAGTAGTATACCAAGCCTAATTCAAGCAAGGTAGCATTATAGCAAACGGCCCGTTTTCAAGGAGGAAATTATGTCACGATTAAGCGTACAATTACCAGGATTATTACTAAAAAACCCAATCATGCCTGCATCAGGTTGCTTTGGTTTTGGGGAAGAATTTGCAGATAAATATGATTTGAGCATTTTAGGTGCGTTAGTAGATAAATCAACTACCTTAGAGCCTCGTGTTGGTAATCCATCTCCAAGATACTTCCACTCAGGAGAACGCATTTTAAACTCTGTAGGTTTGAAAAATCCAGGTGTTGAAGCGGTTTTAGCGGAAAAATTACCATATTTGGCCCAATTTGATGTACCGATTATTCAAAGTGTTGCAGGGTCAACAGTGGAAGACTACGAAGCAGCCGTGGCTGCTTTGTCCAAAGCAGAGAATGTAAAAGCTATTGAACTAAATATTTCGTGTCCAAATGTGAAACAAGGTGGGCTACAATTTGGGACAGATCCTGAAATTGCCGCTGACTTAACGCGTCGTTGTAAAGCTGTAACTGATTTACCGCTTTACGTGAAATTGACACCAAACGTAACGGATATCGTGGCGGTTGCTAAAGCAGTTGAAGCTGCTGGTGCCGATGCATTGGTATTGATCAATACCATCACTGGGCAAACATTCGACCTTGAAACACGTAAACCAGTTTTAGGTGGTGTAACAGGTGGTTTATCAGGAGCCTCAGTGAAATTTGTAGCCCTTCGCATGGTTCGCCAAGTTGCGAGCGCCGTTGAAATTCCAGTCATTGGCGTTGGTGGGATTGAAACAGTAGATGATGTATTAGAAATGATGATTGCTGGTGCAACTGCTGTTCAAATTGGATCTGCAAACTATGCAAATCCTATGGTATGTAAAGAAGTCATTGAAGCTTTACCAGTACGCATGGATGAGTTGAATATGATATCAATCGAAGACTTAATTGCTGAAATGAAAGCAGAAATTCGTGGTTAATGAGATAAACAAAAAGGGCTGTTTCCAAGTATGATTTGGAAACAACCCTTTTTTTCTTTGTATGAAGCTTTACGCGTTAGTTTGTTTAGAATTAAAGAACATCATGATTAGTGTGGCTGTTTCTTCAATTGAACGGTCAGCAACGTTAATAACGGGGCAGTTTAATTTTTCATATAAGTCATTTGCGTATGCCAATTCTTTTTCAATACGAGCATCATCAGTATATGTTGATGCATTTTCAATGCCATATGAACGCATGCGTTCACGTCTAAATTTGTTTAAGACGTTTACATCATTAGTTAGACCAATAATTTTTGAACGGTCGATTTCAAAAATAATATCTGGTACACGTGATTCAGGGACTAATGGTAAGTTCGCCACTTTATATCCCATATTCGCTAAGTACATCGATAGAGGTGTTTTAGAGGTACGAGAAATGCCCAGAAGCACAATATCAGCATCGACAAAACGTTTTGGATGTTGACCATCATCATTTTGAACCGCAAATTCTAAGGCTTCAATACGCTTGTAATACACATCATCTAATTGATGACGAATACCTGGTTTACCAGAAGGTTGCACACCTGTTTGGTCGACAATATGAGACATAATGCGATCAAGCACATTGACATAAAAAATGCCGGCAGTTTCGCAATATTCTAAAGCTAAACGATTTAAATCCTTATCAATAAATGAGGCGATGATACTCGCATTCTCCAAGCGCGCCTGTTTTAATATCGGTAACAACATATCATCATGTTGCACGAAAGGAAAATTTGTCACAGAAAAATCAACACTAGGGAATTGCACTGAAACACTTTGAAAAATGTCGTTTACCAATGAGCCCACGGCATCAGATATTAGATAATATTTAGGTTTTTGATTCTTTTCTCCAGTCAAAAAGACTACCTCCAAATGGCACTTAGGTCCAGTATTTACTGAATATTTTACCATAAACAGAAAAAAATACACTATTTGATCAAATTAGTTTGGATTCGTAATAATATTGTGCTATACTGATATTACGAATTCGAAATATAAAAAATAAATATAAAAATCATATACAAACAAATCAAAAGGAGCGATTATTATGTCAATGGATTTATTAGGTATTCACCACGTAACAGCAATTACCTCTAACGCAGAAAAAAATTATCAATTTTATGCAGGTGTTCTAGGGATGCGCTTAGTTAAAAAAACAGTTAACCAAGATGATATTCACACATACCATACTTTCTTCGCGGATGATGAAGGGAATGCAGGTACAGATTTAACTTTCTTCGATTTCCCAGGTGTCCCAAGTGGTTACTATGGTACAAACTCAATCTCTCGTATTGGTTTACGTGTACCAAATGATGCAGCACTTGAATATTATGAAGCACGTTTAAACGACTTTGGTGTTAAAACTGAAGCTATTCGTGAAATTTATGGTAAAAAAGTACTTCGTTTTGAAGACTTTGATGGTCAACGATTACAAATTTTCTCAGATGAAAATAACAAAGGTGTAGCACCAGGTAAGGCATGGAAAAATGGTCCAGTTCCAGAAGATAAAGCTATCTATGGATTAGGTCCAATTGAAATTACAGTTTCATATTACGATGATTTTGCACAAATTCTTGAACAAGTTTACGGTATGGAAAAAGTATCTGATGATGGACAAGAAGCATTGTTTGAAGTTGGTGAAGGTGGAAACGGTGGCCAAGTGATTTTACGTAAAGATATTGTTTCTGGACGTGGCTTACAAGGTTTTGGTGAAGTTCACCATGTATCATTCCGTGTCGCTGATCATGAAGCTATTGCAGCATGGTTTGATAAATATAGCGAAATTGGCATTCCAAACTCAGGTCTTGTTGACCGTTTCTTCTTTGAAGCCTTATACGCACGTATTGGTGACATTCTTATTGAATTATCTACAGATGGTCCTGGTTTTATGGGTGATGAACCATACGAAACATTAGGTGAATCATTATCATTACCACCATTCTTAGAAGACCAACGTGCAAGTATCGAATCACAAATTAAAATGTTTGATACAACACAACCAAATGATTATGGCTTTAAATCGTAATCAATCCGTGTTAGAATAGGGTGGAATTGGAGTGATCACTATGAGTTTTGTAGATAAATCCATGCAAGTCCTACATGAAGCCGGTTATAAATATACGAAAAAAAGGGCAGACATGTTGAATGTATTTGATCAAGAAGGCGACTACTTTTTAAATGCAAAAGAAATTCAACAACGTTTAGAAACACAATATCCAGGTATCTCGTTCGATACGATTTACCGTAATTTAAAATTATTTGAAGAGTATCATTTCTTGGAAACGTCAGAAATCAGTGGAGAAATGGTTTTCCGAAAACACTGTAATCCAAATATGGGACACCACCATCATTTTATTTGCATCAATTGTGGTAAAACACAAGCGATTCAATCATGTCCTGTATCATTTTTCCAAGAGCAACTACCTGGTTGCCAAATCATGAATCACACAATTGAACTACAAGGTTTGTGTGCAGATTGTCAAAATAAAGCTTCATAAGATAGCGTAAGGACCTAAATGAATGTTTAGGTCCTTTTTTATATGCTTCAACTTAAAATAAACGAACAATAAATACTAAATTACGATATTTGTTAATAAATTGATTTTATTATGTTCAAAAGTTCTTTGTTGTACTATACTTAATTTGTTGGTTTACGAACGATGTACAAAAGTAAGGAGAGAAAGCATGGATATATTAGCTGGAGATCTATTCGCATTAACTGCCGACAAAGGGTTAAAGAAAACACAGACAAGTTTATGGCACACTTTTTTATTAAGTTGTCTCGCGGGTATATACATTGGTTTGGGATATATTGCTTATTTAAAAGTTGTGTCTTCTGTAGATGGACCTTATACGTCATTAATTGGTGCTAGTTTATTTCCTTTAGGGCTAACTTTAGTGATCGTTGCGGGTGCTCAATTATTTACGGGTAATTGTATGGACGTATTTATGGCATATATTTCGAAACAAATTTCTTTAAAAGCCTTAATAAAAAACTGGGCACTTGTCTTTTTTGGTAATTTTGTCGGTTCATTTTTGTTAGCATTTATTTATGGCGAAGGCTTAGGCTTTACTCAATCATTACTAGCAAGTGGTGAACTTGAAACAATCATCAATGGCAAAATTTCTGCAACACCATTACAAATGATCATTTCTGGTATTTTCTGTAATATCCTCGTTTGTTTAGGCGTGTGGTTGGCCAATTCTAGTAAATCGAATGGCCACAAAATGTTGTTATTATGGATGCCCGTAACTATTTTCGTTTATTTAGGTTTGCAACATAGTGTAGCCAACATGTTCCTATTATCAGCAGGTTTATTTGCAGGTGTGAATAGCATAAGTGAACTAGTGATAAACCTTGTTCTTGTAGGGCTTGGTAACATCATTGGTGGCGCATTTGTAGTAGGTGGCATTTACGGGCAAGTCTATCAAAAATAGACCTGCATTTTCTTGCTTGATTGTGAAAATAGCTATTGGATTTGTTTGACTTTTAGTCAATGATGACGTATAATTCATTAGAACGTTTTTTCAAGTATGAAAGAACGATTTGTAGTAACGAGGGGAGGGAAATGTCATGTCAAAAACTGTAGTTCGTAAAAACGAATCACTTGACGACGCTCTTCGTCGCTTCAAACGTTCAGTTTCAAAATCTGGCACAATACAAGAAGCACGTAAACGTGAATTCTACGAAAAACCTTCAGTAAAACGTAAGAAAAAATCTGAAGCTGCTCGTAAACGTAAATTCTAATCGTTAAGTGTTGCTATAAAGGAGGCGAATCATGGCTTTATTAGATCAACTAAATACCGATATGAAGGTAGCCATGAAAGCTAAAGATAAATTTAAGTTATCTGTGATCCGCATGCTAAAATCAGCTGTTCAAAACGCTGAAATAAGCAAGGGTAGCTCTTTGTCTGAAGAAGAAGAAATTGAACTTTTGGCTCGTGAGTTGAAGCAACGAAAAGAGTCGGAAGCAGAATTCCGTCAAGCAGACCATAGTGATTTAGCAGATGACGCGCTTGCTGAAATTGCAATCATTACTGAATATTTGCCTGAACAATTATCAGAAGAAGAATTAGATGCGGGTGTTAAACAAGTTATTGACGAAGTTGGCGCTACATCTATGAAAGATTTTGGTAAAGTAATGCAAACAGCTGTAGCCAAATTTAAAGGCCAAGCTGATGGTAATGCAATACAAACAGTAGCTAAAAAATACTTGAGCTAATTAAGTAAAGAAAAGAAGTCCAAATGGGCTTCTTTTTTTGTTGTTTATTAAAATTAGAAAATAATGATAAAAACATTAAAATTATCCTTGCTATTTTAAACTAACTTTGTTAAATTATAAATAGATTAGAAAAGGAGGAGATACTGATGATGAAAGAAAACCATAAAGACATGCAAATGATGGATAGCTCTTTGATCATTGTAGCTCCTCACGACCAATTATTATTAATTATTATTAGCTAATAGGATTCTTCCAATCTGGAGAGTCCTTTTCCTCGTGTAACGGGCTCTAGCTAATAAGCGACAGCCTTGTTGATGGGTTGTCGCTTTTTTTATTTTAATAAATGGTTTGTTGTTTGTTACTGGGGTTTGAAAAAAGGGGATAATCTATGAAACGTGTAATGAAACGTATGGGACTTGTATTAACATCAGCATTAACATTAGGTGCTTGTGCAAGCGCAACAACTGCAACTAATGCTGCTACAAGTGACGATGCTGAGACAGTAAATATCGGTGGACTATGGGCTTTATCTGGGTCAACAGCATCGTATGGTGTGGTCCAAGACAATGCCGTGAAATTAGCTATTGACCAACGTAATGCAGCTGGTGGTATTGATGGCAAGGAAGTTACCTATACGAATTATGACGACAAAGGTACGGGAGAGGAGTCAGCAGCCGGTACGACGTATTTAGCTGAGAATGGCGCTTCTGTTATTATCGGACCAGCAACGGCAGCTGAAACCTTTGCTGCGCAACCCCAAGCGGAAAATATGAAAGTCCCTATGGTTTCACCATCAATCACAACTGATGGCGCAGAAATTAATGATGCTACTGGTGAAGTATGGGAATGGTTCTTCAAAACTTGTTATGCAGTTACGGATCAAGGGACCTCGTTAGCACAATTCACAGATGACCAAGGTTATGAAACGGTAGCTCTTTTAACAGATAACTCAACAGACCATGGTCAAAACTTAAGCCAAGTCTTCAGTGAAAATGTTCAAGCGGATATTGTGATTGATGAAGATTATGTATCTGGTGATACTGACTTCAAATCAATTCTAGCCAATGTACAAGCGGAAGACCCGGATGCCATTTTCATTGCTGGTTACTATCAAGAAGCTGGTCCAATTATTAAACAAGCACGTGAAATGGGCATCGATGCACCAATCATTGGTGGTACAGGTATTGGTAACCAAGCACTAGTTGATTTGGCGGGTGCTGAAAACGTAACAGATGTGTACTATTCTGCCATGTATGTATATTCAGAAGATGCTGACCAAGATGTGAAAGATTTCGTTGAGTCTTATCGTGAAGCGTATGGTACAGAGCCAGACCAATTCTCAGCATTAGCATATGATGCAGCAAATCTAGTAATGGATGCAATTGATCGCGCCGATTCAAATGATCCAGACGCTATCCGTGCAGCAATTGCTGAAACAACTGATTTTGATGGTATCTGCTATGACTACACAATGAATGCTGATCATACCGTTGATGCACCAGCCTTTATCCAAGAATTACAAAATGGTGAACCAACTGAGACAGCAATCATGATTTCTCCTGAAGGTGAAGTTACTGAAGTAAACTAATGATTTTAATCGTTAATGAAATGGAAGCACTTATATGAAAGAAGGATTTTAAATGGAATTAGGACTAAATGGTAAAGTAGCAATTGTCACAGGTGCAAGTCGTGGTATTGGTTTTGAAACAGCCAAAACACTTGCAAGCGAGGGTGCTCACGTAGTGATTACCGCTCGTCGAGAAGATCGTTTGAAGGAAGCGCAGGCGGCTATTGAAGCTGCAACAGGAAAAAAAGTAGATTATGCCGTAGCGGATGTTACGGATTTACCAGCCGCTGAGCAAGCTGTTGCAAAAACAGTGGAAAAATACGGTACCGTGGATATCTTGGTCAATAATGCTGGTGGTCACCGTGCAGGTTCTTTTGAAGATGTGGACAATGATGCTTGGCGTTTTGACTTAGAGATTAAATTAATCGGTGTGGCGAACTTTACTCGTGCGGTTTTACCGCACATGCGTAATCAACGTTCAGGGTCGATTGTCAGTGTAGTATCTAATTCAGGTAAGACACCAGGACCCAAATCTATTCCTACATCTCCGGCTCGTGCTGCAGGTTTAGCTGTAATTAAGGAATTAAGTAAAGAATATGGAGAATTTAATATACGTGCCAATGCGGTATGTATTGGTTATATTCGCAGTGAACAAGTTGAAAAAATGTGGCAAAATGATCCAGCCAAACCAACTTGGGAAGAATTTTCAAAACAAAAAGCTGAAGCGACACATACACCAATGGGACGTGTGGGGGAAACGGATGAAGCAGCGCGTGTGATTACTTTCCTTGCTTCAGATGCAGCTTCTTATGTTTCTGGTACGGCTGTAAATATCGATGGTGGGGCCTCTGATGCAATGTAGATGGAAAATCTTTTAAATATACTATGAAAGGAAAGGGTTGGTTATGTTTGATGTAGAAATAAGGAAATCGGCAGAGATGTTATTTGATGCCTATAAGGAAAGTAAACCAATTGCTTATGGTAGGTTGCCAATTATTACGGAGCAAGATGGCTATGATGTGCAAGATGCAGTGAATTATCTAAAGTTTCGTCACGGTGAAAAAGTAGCCGGTTATAAAATTAGTTTGTCTGGTAAATTACAGCGTGCATTTTTTAACACAGATACACCGCTGTATGGTGAAATGACGGATGCTAGTGTAGTAAAAGGTGAAATTTCATTACAGGATTATATCGAACCCTTGTTGGAATTTGAACTTGTCTTTCTGGTAGATGAAACGATTCATGTAACAGATAGTGCCGAGACAATCATGCGCAAATGTCGTATTGCGGCTGGTTTTGAAATTCCAGATAGCCGCTTTGCTGATTGGTATGGGAATATTTCTAAGTTTGAATTGGAAGCCGATGGCGCTGCAAATGCGGCCCTTGTTTATGGCGAAGGGCGTTCATGTAGTTACGATGATATCGATAATCTTTTTGGTCAGGTAACACACAATGGTGAGGCCTACGCTGAGGGATCATCTATTGAAATTATGGGCCATCCCGTAAATGCGGTACAATGGTTAGCTGAAATATTAGATGAACGTGGTAAGGAAATTCAAGCGGGTATGTTTGTATCTTCGGGTGCTGTAAATATGCCCAAAGTAATTACACCAGGGCAATATGTAGGCCAGTTTGAGGGTTTACCAAGTGTATCATTACAAGTAAATGCATAAAAAAAGAAACAGGGACAAAAGGATAAAATCTTCGTTCACGGCATAGGAACTACACTTACAGTCCTCATATCGTGTATGAATAAATATTTTGAACATAGCAAAAGACGAGAACATTTCTTTTATGATTTGTTCTCGTCTTTTATATTGTATTTTGTCCCAGTCATTTTTTTGTTTGTTGTCATATAACGGTTTTTTAATAGCCCTTTTCTTTGGATACTAGGTTTACAGGTAGTTCATTTTTTGCTAGATAATCCGTAATGTTGGCATGGAAAATTTTGTAAGTTTCATCAGCAAAGTGTTCTACTTGTCCCGTCATGTGAGGGGTAACATCGATTTTTTCATGTTGCCAGAATGGATGGTCACTTGCTAGAGGTTCAACATCAAAGACATCTAATGCTGCATATGATAAGAATTCTTGATCAAGGGCAGCAATTAAATCCTCATCTACCACAGCATTACCACGTCCTACATTGATAAAGATGGGTTGGGCAGTTTGGCGTGAGAAGAAATCTAGGCTGAAAATATTATTGGTTGCATCAGTAGCTGGTAATACGTTGACAATAATATCTGCGTCAGTACTTTCAGCTAAGGCGGTATCTGTATCGACTGTAGTATCGAAATATTCGACGGCACGACCAGAGGTATTCACCCCGATGGTCACCATTCCGAAGGCTTTTGCAAGACGTGCAATTTCACGACCAATATTACCAGCACCGAATACAATGATTTTTTTATCAGTTAGTGAACGATGATTTGCTTCTGCTTGCCAGGTACTAGATGCTTGACGGGTTTTATATAAAAGTAAATGGCGATACTGGTTTAGGATATAGCCAAATACAGTTTCAGTAATTGGTATCGCATGAATACCACTCATATTGGTGATACGGATATTGTCATCGGATAAAATTTCACTAGGCAATTGATTCACGCCTGCAAATTGTACTTGAATCCATCGAAGGCTATCATATCCTTGTGTTAAAAATTGGTCTGCAAATTCATTTTTCCAACCATACAAGATTTCAATATTTGGAAAATCTTCATCTGTAAGGTCGCTAGCTAGGCGTACAGTGTATTCCTCTGCTAATGCTGAGATTTCTGCCACTTGCCAGTCCTTAATGGTGGTTGCAATTGCTAATAATTTGGACATAGTAACCCTCCTAAAAACATTTTCTCTATTGTATCATTCTTGAAGTTTTCATGCGAAAATGAGTACTTTCTCATAAAGCAACTGCCGGTATATTCGTAATTGTTACATATTTTTGCTATAATTTATTTAATAATTAAAGGGGGAAGTTTTCATTTGACAGAATCTGCAATCAGTAAAAGTATAGCCTTGATGAACCCTGCATTAGCGGTCCAACTATTTGGCACGGAAGATAAGCATTTAGCCCTAATTGAACAAGCCTATGAGGTGCAAATCTTTGCGAAAGATGAACAAATTGAAGTGACCGGTGAGGAAGAAGCTGTCGGACAATCGATTGCCTTGTTAAAAGAACTACAGATCGTAATGCAATCAGGTATTGTGATTGGTGAACGTGATGTAGTTACTGCAATTAAGATGTCGAAGAATGGTACGTTAAGTCATTTTGCTAGCTTGTATGAAGAAGAAATTGGCCGAACTGCTGAAGGGAAAGCGATTCGAACAAAAACAGTCGGTCAACGCCAATATTTACATGCAGTAAAGGATAATGCGATTACTTTTGGTATTGGTCCAGCAGGTACCGGGAAAACTTTTCTAGCAGTTGTGATGGCTGTCCAAGCTTTAAAACAAGGTCGTGTGAAACGCATCGTTTTAACACGTCCAGCCGTTGAAGCTGGTGAAAGCCTAGGTTTCTTGCCTGGTGATTTGAAGGAAAAAGTTGATCCGTATTTAAGACCGATTTATGACGCTTTATATACGATTTATGGGCGTGAACATACTGAAAGACTACTTGAACGTGGTATAATAGAGGTTGCGCCATTGGCATATATGCGTGGTCGTACCTTGGAAGATGCATTTGTCATCTTAGATGAGGCACAAAATACCACAGTTGCACAAATGAAGATGTTTTTAACACGTTTAGGTTTTGGTTCAAAAATGATTGTAAATGGTGATAAAACACAAATAGATTTACCTCGTGGGGCCAAATCAGGTTTAATCGATGCAGAAAGACAATTGCAAGGTATTAAAGATATTGCTTTTGTTAACTTTAACGCGGCTGATGTTGTACGTCATCCAGTTGTTTCTGCTATTATCAAAGCCTATGCAAATGAAGACTAGGATACATTATATATAGAAAAGGGTGGTAAGGTGTTAGACTTACTTTTCGAAGACAAAACCGGCGAATTAACTGCCGAAAATGAAAAGATGTTACAAGATTTGTTGACGTATGCAGCAAATTATATGAAATTAGAGGGCGAAATCGAATTATCATTAACAATCGTTGATGATAAAGAAATTCATGCTATTAATAAAGAGTACCGTAATATTGATCGCCCAACAGATGTAATTTCGTTTGCAATTGAAGATCAAGGTGAAGATGAGATGGAAATCTTGGGCTTGCCGGATGATTTGCCACGTGAATTAGGTGATTTATTCATTTCAATTGATAAAGTGAGAGAACAAGCTGTTGATTACGGTCATTCTTTTGAACGTGAGTTAGGCTTCTTAGCTTTACATGGATTCTTGCATTTAAATGGTTATGATCATATGGAAGAAGCTGATGAAAAAGAAATGTTTGGCTTACAGAAAGAGATTTTAGATGCTTATGGCCTTAAAAGAGACTAAAGAACCAGTTACCGTACACAAGGTAGATAAGAATCATTCATTTATGGAATCTCTAGGCTATGCCTTGAGCGGTATTCGTTTCACACTTGTGAACGAACGCAATATCCGCTATCAAACGATGGGATTCGTATTGGTGATGCTTGCAGCCTGGTTCTTTCAACTACCAATGGAAAAATGGTTAATTTTGATTTTAACGAGTGCGATTGTGGTGTGTATGGAAATTACCAACACCATTGCGGAATGGACGATTGATTTGATTACCAATCATCATTACCACCCAATTGCTAAGAATGTGAAAGATGTAGCCGCAGGTGGCGTATTGATTTCATCAATGGTAGCCATTATTGTCGGTGTAATGATATTTTTACCAGAAATACTTGCTTTATTCTAAAGCGCAAAATAAGGGAGACAAATTTGAATATAGAAGATTTTAATATCAATGATTTTGATAATATCGAGGACTTAGAAAAACTGCTTGAAGGTGACGAAGAAGAAACAGAAGAAGATGGTTTCCAAGGCTTTAAGTCTGGTTTCGTAGCCATCGTTGGACGACCAAACGTTGGGAAGTCAACATTCTTAAACCGTGTTGTCGGTCAAAAAGTGGCCATTATGTCTGATAAGGCACAAACAACACGTAACAAGATCCAAGCTGTGTATACTTCTGACGAAGCCCAAATCGTATTTATTGATACACCAGGTATCCATAAACCACATAACGAACTTGGGGAATTTATGAATACATCTGCTTATCAATCTTTAGATGAAGTAGATGCTATTTTAATGTTGGTGAACGCAGAAGAACCAATTGGCCCTGGTGACAAATTTGTCATTGAAAAAATTAAAGGGAAAAAGACGCGCAAGTTCTTGGGCGTGAATAAAATTGATAAAGTATCGCCAGAAAATCTAGCGGAATTTATGCAATCTATTCCAAACCAAGAAGTATTTGATGGCATCATTCCTTTATCTGCTTTAAATGGTAATAATGTTGAAAAACTAGTGGATACATTGGTTGACCTATTGCCTGAAGGACCACAATATTACCCAAGTGACTTCTTAACAGATCATCCTGAGTACTTTGTTGTTTCAGAATTAATTCGTGAACAAATTTTGAAAAACACATTTGATGAAATCCCTCACTCTGTGGCGGTTCAAGTGGATTCAATGCAAAAAGATGAATTGGACAAAGTCCATGTATATGCAACCATTATCGTTGATCAAAAGAGCCAAAAAGGTATTATCATCGGTAAAGGTGGTAAGATGATCAAGAAAATTGGTGTGGAAGCACGGAAAGAAATTGAAGCTTTACTAGGTTCAGGTATTTATCTAGAATTATGGGTAAAAATTATCAAAAACTGGCGAAATAATAAAGCTGATTTAGGTAATTTAGGCTATAACAGCAAAGATTACAAAAATTAATCAATCATAATAGAAGGGGGCAAGGCCATGCGAAAGGATTATTACGCTCGTTTCGATGGGATTGTCCTTTTTACGCGTAAATACAGAGAAAATGACCTGTTGATTAAGATATTCACCAAAGAATTTGGTAAACGGATGTTTTTTATCCGCAATGTGCAACGGGCAAATAATGGTCTACGTGAAATTGCATTTCCCTATTTGCGCGCAAATTTTGTCGGACGAATTAATGATAAAGGTTTTTCCTTCCTAAGTGATGTGGGGGAGCGTCATTTTCCCAAAACAACCATTCAAAATATCGAGGCCAATGCCTATGCAGCTTACATGGTCGGTTTGACGGATGCGGCATTTGAGGATTTTATTCCAGAAGACACCTTGTTTGACTTGTTATGGCAGGGCTTGGAAAAAATAGAGGGCGGCGTCGATCCAACTGTTGTCGCCAATATATTTGAAATTCAAATTTTGCCGAAATTTGGGGTTACGCCAAACTTTGTGTCATGTGCGATTTGTGGTGAAACTCAGGG
This sequence comes from Aerococcus agrisoli, assembly GCF_003797145.1. GTDB lineage: Bacteria > Bacillota > Bacilli > Lactobacillales > Aerococcaceae > Aerococcus > Aerococcus agrisoli. Next base: position 18,081 of record NZ_RKMG01000004.1, read on the forward strand.
TAACTTTGATTATTCGATGAAATATGCCGGTGTACTTTGTGAACGACATTTCCATATGGATGAACGTCGTTTACATTGGTCACGTCGTGCAAGTTATTTTATCCGGATGTTCAGTCAAATTCCTTATGCAAAATTAGGCACAGTTTCACTAGGCCAACAAACAAAAAGTGAATTACGCAAGGCATTAGACATGCTATATGAAGAGTACGTGGGGATTCATTTGAAGAGTCACCATTTTATCAGTCAAATGGAAAGTTTTATCAATCCGCTTGACGATAAACAAGAAAAAACGTATGATAATAGCTGAATAAAAGAAGTGCAATGAAGATAACAAGTAGATGTGTGAACCCACTCAAGCGAGGTCGAATGGTGTAAGCGACTGTGGTCTAGCATTTTGAAGGCATATTGGAGCACTTAACAATAAAGCGCTAGTAGCAAGAGCTGCTAGAAGTAGGGTGGAACCGCGATATTATCGTCCCTATGTGTTTGGTCTTTTTCAAATACATAGGGGCTTTTTCATGCCTATTTGTGTATTTGAGCAAAATTTTATAGAGAATAAGGATGTGAATATTTTGGCAACTACGCACAAAACATTTCAAGAGATTATCTTAACACTTCAAAACTATTGGGCAGAACAAGGTTGTTTAGTTTTAAACGCCTACGACACTGAAAAAGGTGCCGGTACGATGTCACCATATACTTTCTTACGTGCCATTGGTCCAGAACCATGGAACGCATGTTATGTAGAACCATCTCGCCGTCCAGCAGATGGTCGTTACGGTGAAAACCCTAACCGTTTGTACCAACATCACCAATTCCAAGTAGTGATGAAACCAAACCCTGACAACATTCAAGAATTGTATATCGAAAGTTTAAAACAATTGGGTATTGATCCATTGAAACATGATATTCGTTTCGTTGAAGATAACTGGGAAAACCCATCATTAGGTTGTGCCGGTTTAGGTTGGGAAGTTTGGTTAGATGGTATGGAAGTTACCCAGTTCACTTATTTCCAACAAGTAGGTGGTTTGGAATGTAAACCTGTAACATCTGAATTAACATATGGTCTAGAACGTTTAGCATCATACATTCAAGAAGTAGACTCAGTTTACGATATTGAATGGACTGAAGGTGTTAAATATGGTGAAATCTTCGGCCAACCTGAATATGAACATTCAGTATACTCTTTTGAAAAATCAAATGTTGATATGTTATTTGAAGCCTTCAACCAATATGAAGCTGAAGCACTAAAACAAATTGACAACGAATTAGTGCACCCTGCATATGACTACATTTTAAAATGTTCACATACATTTAACTTGTTAGATGCACGTGGTGTCGTATCCGTAACAGACCGTGCAGCCTACTTAGCACGTATTCGTAACATGGCACGCCGTGTTGCCAAAATGTTTGTGAAAAAACGTGCTGACCTTGGTTACCCATTGTTAGACCGTGAAACAGCAGAAGCATTATTGAAGGAGGAAAAATAATGAGCCAACATACATTTTTATTTGAAATTGGTTTAGAAGAAGTACCTGCTCAATATGTACGTGACGCTGTAAACCAATTAGATAGCCTAGTTTCAGCATTCTTGAAAGACAATCGATTAGCATTTGACACCATTGAAACATTTGCGACACCTCGTCGTTTAACTGTACGTGTAAATGGTTTAGCTGAAAAACAAGAAGATTTTTCTGAAGTAGCCAAAGGTCCTGCAAAACGTATTGCACAAGACCAAGAAGGTAACTGGACAAAAGCTGCACAAGGTTTTGCGCGTGGTAAAGGGGCATCTGTTGAAGATATCTACTTTGAAGAAGTGAAAGGTGAAGAATATGTCTTCATTAATATCTCTAACCCGGGTAAAACAGCTCTAGAAGTCCTACCTGAAATTGCATGTGTCATTGAACAAATGTCATTCCCAGTATCTATGCATTGGGGTGCAAATGATGTCAAATACATCCGTCCAATTCACTGGTTAGTTGCTTTATTAGATGAAACAGTTGTACCTGTATCATTCTTAAACATCCAATCAGACCGCATTTCTCGTGGTCACCGCTACTTAGGTTCACAAGCCGTAACGATTGCTTCAGCAACATCTTATGAAGATGATTTAGCAAAAGAATTCGTTGTGGTGAACCAAGATACACGTAAAAACATGATCAAGGACCAAATTGCAGCATTAGCAGCTGAGCACAACTACCAAATCGATATCGACGAAGATTTACTTGAAGAAGTAACCCAAATCGTTGAATATCCAACAGCCTTCATCGGTGACTTTGATGAAAAATACTTGGCCTTACCAGACGAAGTATTAATTACATCAATGAAAAACCACCAACGTTACTTCTACATCAAAGACCAAGAAGGTAAATTATTGCCGCTATTCTTGTCTGTACGTAACGGTAACGGTGAACACCTAGATAACGTGCGTAAAGGGAACCAAAAAGTTCTTACAGCGCGTCTAGAAGATGGTTTCTTCTTTGTTAACGAAGACAAAACAAAATCTATCGAAGACTTCACAGCCCGTTTAGCGAAAGTTACTTTCCATGCCGAAATCGGTTCATTAGCTGAAAAAATGACACGTACAGGTCAAATCGCGGCTTACTTAGAAAATAAATGGTCAGGCCAATTAGCTGGCATCGACCACGCCGACATCGACCGCACTGCCGCAATTTACAAATTCGACTTAATGACAGGTATCGTTGACGAGTTCTCAGAATTGCAAGGTATCATGGGTGAAAAATATGCCCTTGAAGCTGGTGAAACACCAGCAGTAGCTACAGCTATTCGTGAACACTATATGCCAATTTCAGCAGATGGTGACTTACCAACAAGCCCATTAGGGAAATTATTCGCGATTGCAGACAAATTAGATGCAGTAATCTCATTCTTTAATATTGACCGAATCCCTTCTGGTTCTAACGATCCATTCGCTTTACGTCGTCAAACTTCCGGAATTGTGAGAATTCTAATCGAAAATGAATTAACATTAGACTGGAAAACTGATATCATTAATATCTTGCAGTCCGTTTACGGTATTGAAGATCAAGAAAGCTTAGCCAAATTGCAAACTGCTTTGAATCAATTCGTAAATGACCGTTTGAAACCTATTTTTAATGACAATGGTATCCGCTATGATATTGCAGATGCAGTCTTAAATGCGAACAGCTACGATGTCTTGACCAAAGTACAAGCAAGTCAAGTCTTACAAGCAGCTAGCAGCAAAGATAACTTCAAAGCAACAATTGAAGCTTGGAACCGTATCTTAAACTTAGGTGAAAAAGCACGCGAATTAAATGTAGCTGACGTTACAATTGATGAAGCAATTTTCGAAACTGATTCAGAAGCTACTTTATATGAAGCTGCCAAAGGGTTAGAGATGACAAATGACCTTCAATCCAATTATAATCAATTAGAAGCATTGACCCCTGCCATCACAGCATTCTTCGATAACAACATGATTTTCGCTGATGATGAAAACGTTCGTAACAATCGATTGGCCATTTTAAGTTTAATTGCGCAACCGATTTTAATAATTGCAGACACTAATCGCATTAATACAAAATAAATACAAATTTAAAAACGAAAGGAGGGGTAACACATGTCTACATTTTTTGATTATGCAAAAATCTGGGTAAAAGCAGGTAAGGGTGGCGATGGTATGGTTGCCTTTTTACGAGAAAAATATCGACCTGATGGAGGTCCCGCTGGTGGAGATGGTGGTCGCGGAGGCGACATCATCTTTAAAGTGGACGAAGGTCTAAGAACTTTAATGGATTTCCGTTATAATCGTCACTTCAAAGCGAAGCCCGGAGACAATGGTATGTCTAAAGGTATGTATGGTAGAGGGGCACAAGATATGTATGTATCTGTACCACCTGGAACAGTTGTCAAGAACTTTGACACTGGCCAAATTATCGGAGACCTTGTCGAAAATGGGGAAGAACTAGTTGTTGCCCATGGTGGTCGCGGTGGTCGTGGAAACATGAAGTTTGCTACGCACAACAACCCGGCGCCAGAAGTTGCTGAAAACGGAGAACCAGGAGAAGAAATAACTTTACAATTAGAATTGAAATTGATTGCCGATGCCGGCTTAGTTGGTTTCCCTTCAGTTGGTAAATCTACTATTCTATCTGTCGTTACCGCAGCAACACCAAAAATTGCTGATTACCACTTCACAACCATTACCCCTAACTTGGGTGTGGTAAATACCCGTTCAAATGAATCATTTGTACTAGCGGATTTACCAGGTTTAATTGAAGGTGCAGCGGACGGTATTGGACTTGGTTTCCAATTCTTACGCCACGTTGAACGTACAAAGGTAATCCTACATGTTATTGATATGGGTGGTTTTGAAAACCGTGACCCATTTGATGACTATGTAGCTATCAATAAAGAATTAAAGAACTACGATGATCATTTGATGGAACGTCCAACCATTATTGTTGCCAATAAGATGGATATTCCGGAAGCTGAATTATACATCGAAGAATTCAAGGAAAAAATTGCAGCCTACTTTGCTGAAAATTTCCCTGAATTAGAAGTGCCAGAAATTTTCCCAATCTCAGCATATACAAAAGAAGGTTTAGATCCATTAATGGATCGTACAGCTGATCTGATTCGTCAAGAAGAAGAACGTATTGCTGAAGAAGGTAATAAAGCAACTGATGAACAAGTTGTTTATGAAATGCCTCAAGACGAAGAACCACCATTCTATGTTGGTCGTGAGTCAGATGGTACCTTCTACCTATATGGTGAAAAAATTGAGAAAATGTTCAAGATGGCCAATTTGGATTACGACGAATCTGCATTACGTTTTGCCCGCCAATTGAAAAATCTTGGTGTTGACAAAGCTCTATTAGAGCGTGGTGCACAACAAGGCGATATTATCCGAATCGAAGATTACGAATTTGAATTCCAAGAATAGACAATTTCTGTGTATTCACGAGCGTACATTTCACCAATATCTTTTGGAGGAAGGGTACGCTCTTGGTTTTTGATGTCCAACTTTATATAGAAATGAGCGGAAAAAGTGGAATTAACTTTTTTGGGAACTGGTGCCGGTGTACCGAGTAGAAATCGAAACGTCACGAGTATCATGTTAAAATTATTAGATGAAAGTAACGAGATGTGGATGTTTGACTGTGGTGAAGCAACCCAACATCAAATTTTAAAAACAACTTTGAAGCCGCGTAAAGTAAGCAAGGTCTTTATTACGCATTTACACGGGGACCATATTTTTGGTTTACCAGGTTTCTTGTCTAGTCGAAGCCATCAAGGTGGGGATAGCCTATTAACTGTCTATGGACCAAAGGGAATTAAAGAGTATATTCAAAGCTTTTTACGCCTTACTAAGACAACCTTAGGCTATGAGTTACGTATTGTTGAGCTAGACCAAGAAGGTATTGCTTTTCAAACAGACCAATATCAAGTCATTTATCACACCTTAGATCATGCAATCCAATCATATGGATTCCGTATTGTAGAAGCTGATCAAACGGGTGAATTATTGATTGATAAGGCGCGTGAAGATGGTGTGCCAAATGGTCCGCTTCTAGGACAATTGAAAAAAGGTCAAATTGTTACCCTTGAAGACGGTCGTCAATTAAATGGTTTAGACTATATTGGTCCGGATAAAAAAGGCCATATCGTCACCATTCTTGGTGATACCCGTTATAATGAGCATGCAATTACGCTTGCTAAAGATGCGGATGTACTTGTACATGAAGCCACTTTTGCGGCCGGTGAAGAGAAGATGGCTAGAAACTACTTCCATTCAACAGCTAATCAAGCGGGTAAAGTAGCCAAATCTGCTGGGGTTAAGAAATTAGTGATTACACATATTTCTGCCCGTTATGTAGGAAAAGCTGCTAGTCAATTAGAATTAGATGCACAAAAAGTTTTTGCTAATACGCAAATCGTGAAAGATTTTGATTCAATAGCAATTGATTAATGGATTCAACCATATAGGAGTGATTCAAATGTCTCAAACATATACAGTCATTACAGGCGCATCAAGTGGTATCGGACAAGCCTTTGCTTACAAAATGGCTAGTCAGGGTCATGCATTGATAATCAACGGACGAAACAAAGAACGTTTACAAGCAGTAAAAGACCAAGCCTTAGCACTAGGCGCAGACCAAGTTTTAGCGTATAATGCTGATTTGGCTGATGGTGATAAAGCAGAAGCCTTTGCGAAATTTTGTTTTGAACAAGGGGATATCGATCATTTTGTGCATTGTTTAGGCTTCGGTGATTTTTCTTATATTCAAGACCAAAGCTATGCGCAAATTCAAAAATTGACGCATACGAATTTATTGTTAACAATGTTCTTATCCAAACGCTTTGCTGCTGGTATGTTAGGTCAAGCAACTGTGAAAACAAACATTACCTTGATTGCTTCAGTAGCTGGTCTTATACAAACACCGCAATCTGCAGTATATGCGGCTACCAAAGCTGGTGTGCATGCATTTGCCAATGGTTTGCGTCAAGATTTGTGGAATACCAAGATTACTGTGACATGTATTTTACCAGGACCTGTAGACACACCGTTCTTTGATGTAGCCGATAAAGACGGTGCATATTTTGAGAATGTTAAAGCTTTCTCAACAACACCGGAAATCGTTGCAGAAAAAATGGCGAAAGCTATCGAAAAAGATCAGTTAGAGGTTGTTGTGCCGGGATATTATGGTTTGATGAGCCGCGTGCTTGGTTTAGCGCCAACGCTTGGATACCGTTTAATACATTTGGCATATGAAAAGGGTCAATTTAGAGATTAAGATACTTTCTGACTAGAAATGAGGACTTATTTTGTTGCAATCAGTTTATGAATGGATTACGCCTGATCATAGGGATGAGAATGATGCTCAGGTTGAGGTTTTGATTCAGTCGGTTTCTGAGGATTTGTCGCTACCTAAGATGCTTATTCGAGTGGTTTATGATAAAGGGTATCAAACGCGTGAAGCGATGGAAAGTTTTCTGCAAAAAGAAGCGATTTTTCATGATCCTTTCCTATTTCATGATATGGAGAAGGCAGTTCAGCGGTTATCAAGGGCCATTGAGGATTATGAAAATATTCTGATATATGGTGATTATGATGCTGATGGGATTAGCTCAACAACCATCCTCTATGAAACGTTGGAGTCTATGGGGGCTAATGTCCAATTCTATCTGCCAAATCGTTTTGATGATGGCTATGGTCCAAATAAGGATGTGTATGCCTACTACATTAAGCAAGGTGTGCAGTTGATCCTGACGTGCGATAACGGGGTGGCTGGCCATGAGGCGATTGCTTATGCCAAGAGTCAAGGTGTAGATGTCATTGTGACAGATCACCATGAAATTGGTGACAGTTTGCCGGATGCCTATGCCATTGTCCACCCACGTCATCCAGAGGGACATTATCCTTTTGGTGATTTGGCTGGTGCAGGGGTTGCTTTAAAAGTTGCGAGTGCTTTACTTGGTGAAACGCCAACTGATTTGTTGGATGTAGCTGCCATTGGTACAGTGGCTGACCTAGTGTCCTTAACTGGTGAAAATCGCGTGATTGTGTCACTGGGACTTGAGCAAATGCGGCATACGGAACGTTTAGGCTTACAAACCTTTTTTGACAAGGAATCTATTAGTGAGCATCAAATTGATGAGCGAACAATTGGTTTTATCCTTGGCCCACGCCTAAATGCCTTAGGTCGTTTAGGTGATCCAAATCCGGGTGTACGTTTCCTAACATCTTTTGATGATTTGGAAGTTGCAGAATTGGTTGACTTGCTTGATGAACAGAATATTGCGCGTAAGGGAATTGTTGAGGATATTGCTACTGAAGCATTTGCTTTGGTCGATGCCGAGTCTTCCCTACCAAATATCATCATTTTAGGTCGCCCCGGTTGGCACGAAGGTGTCCTGGGCATTGTAGCGAGTCGGCTGGTTGAAAAATATCACCGACCAACAATCATGTTGGGATATAATCCTGAAACAGCAAGTTACAAAGGGTCTGGCCGATCTGTTGAAGGTGTTGATTTGTTCAAAGTTTTACAGGCGGGTAAAGCATTCGCCCAAAAATTTGGGGGACATGAAATGGCTGCCGGTATGACGGTAAGCGAAGCGAATTTTGACGCTTGGCGTCAGGCACTGGTTGACGAAATGGTTCAATATGCACCAATTTTAAACCGTAAAACGCCATTACACATTGATTCTGAAATTGATTTATCTGCAATTACACTGGAAAATGTGCAAGCATTAGCACCCTTAAAACCATTTGGTACGGATAACCAACAACCCTTATTTTTATTGAAGAATTTACCAATTCAACAAATCCAAGTGATCGGCAAAAATAAGGACACCATGAAATTAACGATTGCTGAAGGGGATATCAAGGCATCAATGATTGCCTTTAAATCAGCTGAAACGGCTGAAAAATTGACAACCAATGCACCCGTTGATGTGGTCGTAACGTTATCAATTAACAGTTGGAATGGTAGTCAAGAACCACAAGCCATCATTCAAGATATCCGACAAGATGGACCGAGTGTCTTTGATATGCGGGGAATGAAAGAACGCGATCAAATCATGTCCGTACAGAATGCCCTATATCTTTTTGAGGAAAATTTGTATTTTAATCATTTTGCGGAGTTGGTACCATATAATAGTCTTGGATTAAAAACGGCTGATATACCCGATTTATTAGCGGGTAAAGAAATTGGCTTTGTGCCAGAATCAATTGTGATTTTTGATATACCGTTAGATATACCGAGCGTAAAAACATTAGTCGCTCATTTTGACGTGAAGAATGTTTATGTCTATGCATATTCAGCGAAGAATGCCTTCATGGTTGGGAAACCGACTAGGGAAGATTTTGCCGCTGTTTATAAGTACATGCTTGGTCATGGCGCTATCCCACTAAAAGGGAAAGAGCAAGCCTTAGCTGATTATTTCAAAATGCCAAAGCTTAGATTAGACGTTATCGTTGAAGTAATGATTGAAGCTGGTTTAGTGCAGTGGCATAAGAATGACCTAGTGACAATACCAGTCACCGAAAAGGTTGATTTATTGAAAACAAATACAATGGAAAAATGGCATCTACGCATCGAAGGCGAACGCTTTTTACGATATAATGATGTTGAGAAAATTAAAGATTACTTTTTCACAGGAGGAAAATAATGGATTTTAAACAATATGTAGCAGACGTACCTGATTTCCCAGAGGAAGGTATTTTATTTAGAGATATCACACCTTTAATGAGCAATGGACCAGCTTTCCACGCTGCTATTGATGAAATTGTTGCGTTTGCACGCGAAAAAGAAGTAGATGTTGTTGTTGGACCAGAAGCACGTGGTTTTATCGTGGGTTGTCCAGTTGCTTACGAATTGGACAAAGGTTTTGTACCAGCACGTAAAAAAGGTAAATTACCTCGTGAAATCGAATCAATCGATTACGGTTTGGAATATGGTCATTCAACGCTACAAATCCATAAAGATGCCATCAAACCTGGCGACAAAGTCCTAATTGTAGACGACTTGTTAGCTACTGGTGGTACAATCGAAGCTTGTGTTTCATTAGTGAAACAATTAGGTGGGGATGTTGTAGGTGCTGCATTCATTATCGAATTAGATGAATTTGCTGCAAGAGATAAAATTGCAGATACTGAAATCTTCTCATTAATGCATTATTAATATATACAAATGCGATAGTCATCTGTTTAGTCAAGGTGACTATCTGTAAACGAGGCTGGGACAATTGTCCTTGTCTCGTTTTTTTGGTTCTATAATAAATAGTGTTGGTGAGATTCAATTGAGTCTCATCGGCACTATTTTTGTGTACGCAAAAAAGGTTGAGCGCGAGCTCAACCTTTTGTTTTGAAAATCGTATGAATATTAATACGTATGCTCACGATATAAACTGATTACTTTACCTAAGATTTGGACATCAGGTAAAATAATTGGTTCCAGGGTGTCATTTTCGGGTTGTAAACGAATATGACCTTTTTCTTTGAAGAATCGTTTACATGTTGCTTCGCCTTCTTCTGTCATAGCGATAACAATGTCCCCATTTTTGGCTGTAGCTTCTTGACGTACAATTACGTAGTCACCATCTAAAATGCCTGCTTGGATCATGGAATCTCCGCGAATTCTCAACATAAATAAAGTCTCAGATTGATTCTTCAACATTGGTGGAACCGGGAAATAATCTTCGATATCTTCCACAGCAGTAATCGGTTGACCGGCTGTAACGGTACCAATCATTGGAATACCATGGACATTTACACCTAAAAGATCAAGACCTTTATCGGTGATTTCCATTGCTCTAGGTTTGGTTGCATTTCTTAATAAGTAGCCATTTTTTTCAAGTTGTGATAAATGTCCGTGAACAGTCGATGTTGAAGAGAGGTTAACGGCTTCACAAATTTCACGAACAGTAGGTGGAAACCCTTGGCTTTGAATGTTTGAATAAATAAACTGTAAAATTTGTAATTGGCGTTCTTTCATTAGCTTTGCTCCTTTGTTGGATGTGAAATCTAACTTTGCGCTGTATTTTTAATAAGTATAGCACATACGTTCGGTATACACAAACATACATTCGATAAGGAAAGTATTTGCCTTTTAGATAGGTAAATTCCTTTTATTTGCCTAAATTTTGTTATAATGAAAATTAATAAGAACAGGAAATTAGGTGGAAATATGTCAAATCGCGGGTATTTATTTATTTTTAACCAAGCTGCCGGTAAACGCAAGAAAAATGATATCAGTCAGATGATCATTAAAGAAGCTGAGCACAATGGCATTCACAAAGAAAATCTCTTCCTCGTCTATTCAACATCAATTCAATCGAGTCAATTCCTGATTGAACGTTTTGCTGATCGTTATACCGATGGGGTGGTCATCGCATGTGGTGGTGACGGCACGGTCTTATCTATTGGTAATTTAGTCATGAATACCTCACTCATTTTCGCCATCCTTCCTTTGGGCACTGGAAACGATTTGTATAGTGGTTTATATGGAAAAAGAACGATACCAGATCAATTACGTCATATTTTTGCTGGCGCGACTGCAGCGACTGATGCAATCTTCATCCCAGAAATAGACCAGTATGTCTTAAACATCGCAAGCGTAGGTTTGGATGCTTCCGTTGTAGAAGCTGCAAACAGTTTTAAGGATAAGGTGAAATTGTTTCAAAAGTATGCTTATATGGTATCCATTCCCAACGCCTTGAAGGGTGGAACTGCTTTTCATATTGATATCAAAGCAAAATTTGGTCAAGAAGTGCTTATGGTGGAACCTAGTCCTTATATTCTAGCGGCTATTTGTAACGGCACCATGTATGGTGGTGGTTTCAAGGTAAATCCAAACGGAGAAATTGATGACGGCATTTTAGAATTAGTTTATGCTGACCATTTACCGACACGAAAAATTTTGCCATTAATCATGAAATTCTTTTCTGGTAATCATGAAAATGTGGATGCGATTCACCATTTGTCTTGTGACTGGGTCCATTACGCGAGTAAAGATGGGTCAGATATGGTTGTAAACTGTGATGGTGAAATTTATCATTTACCCGCTTTTACAGCGCAAGTGAAAAAACATGCATATAGAAGGATTGTATAAATATATAGATAAGTTTTTGCTTTTTTGTAGGAGGTAGAAATTTGGACATAATCAATAATTATATAGATCAGCAGGGGAAAATTAACATCATACCGAGAAAACAAAAGGGTAAAATTGTTGTGTTCGAATATATGATGGCGTATATCTCCCAAAATGGTACACATTTCACAGAAAAAGAATTAAATGACACTATTCAGGAAATTTACACCGATTTTGCAACGATGCGACGATATCTCATCGACTATCAATATTTGGAAAGAGACCCTTATGGCAAGTGCTATGCGGTTATCGAGCGTAAAGAATCATGAAAAAAGAATTTATAAAATACTACTGGCTTGTGTTTAATGCTGTGTTAATTACCGCTTTTTTTAATCCAATATTATATTTATTTTTACTACGTACCTATACAATGAGTATAATTGGACTATATTTATCCATATTTTGGTTTACTTCATTTCTTACTGAAATCATGTGTGGTGCCATCACCGATAGGATTGGTGAAAAATATGCCCTTATTTTAAGTGGTATTTTTAGAATATTAGGTCTAATATTCTTGATACAAGGGAATATAGGTCTTCTATATTTATCCGCAGTATGTTCAGGGATAAGTGAGTCTTTTTATTCGGGTTCTTTATCAAGTTGGATTATTAATAGGGCAAATTTATTAAAAATAGACATGAACACGGAAAAACTATTTTCTAGGGCATCATTAATAGGGCTTTGTACTTCACTAGTTGTGGGCTCATTGTCCATTTACTATCTCTACCCATTTTCCACTCAACTGCCTTTTTATTTAAGTATTTTTGCGACATTAATCTTTATCGTTTCCGCCTTCAGTTTGAATGGACGACATCAAATGGAAACAAGCGATATGAAAACCTTTGTTAAAAAAACCTATAAGGAAACCATCAATACCTTTAAGCAATTATTCAGTGTAAAAACTGGTTTTCTCATGATGTGTTTTCTTTTACTACCAGAGATTTTAGATGTAGGGCCATCAAACCAATGGCAGGCAGTATTTTCCAGTATCGAAAACAATCAGAATGTGCTGTCAGTGTTGTGGATTGTGATTACAGTCAGTGGTTTATTTGGAAGTCTTATCTCTAGTAAAGTATTGAGAAAGGCAAAAGATATAGATGCTTTCTCAATACTGATTACGATTGATTGTATCTTAATTCTAATAATTTGCCTTGTTCCTGCTATTTGGATCAAAGTGTTGTCTTTTGGTCTGCATGTCATGATGAACACAATTACCAATATTAAGGCAGATGTCATCTTGCACGCTAACATTGTCAAATCCGATGCCGGAAGAAATACAACAGTTTCCACCTATTACAGTTTTCAATCTGTCTTCATATCATTCATGTTGGTAATAAATGGTTTTTCTTCTGAAAAGCTAGGTATCATTGAAACCTGGATAGTTACTTTAGTTGTCGTATTTTTCCTATTAATTATATTGCGCTTTTACTTAGACAGGCAAAAACAATTTTATCATGATGAAATTTAACCCATCTAATATACAAGTTAGTTTGAAAAAAATAGTTAATAAAAAACCACAGCTTCATCAATTTGATGAAGCTGTGGTTTTTGTGTTAATCGAAATAAGCTAGGGCATCTTCTAAAGTATCTAAGACGGCGATGATTTTATCATTTTTCGCGATATCTTCATCAGGAATAGGTTCTTCAGGTACCAGTAAAATATCAATATGGGCATTTTTCCCAGCTGTTGCACCTGTTAAACTATCTTCAAAAATGATTGCTTGTTCTGCTGGAACTTGAGCCAATTTCAGTGCTTTAAGATAAATATCGGGCGCTGGTTTTAAATTTTCTACATGGTCGCCCATGATGATTTGGTCAAAATATTTAGCAAGATCGTGTTTAGCCAGAATGAGCTGCCCGCGATTTGATGGTGTATTTGAGGCTAAAATAAGTTGGATATCAGGTTTCGCCTGTAGGTATGCGAGTAACTCCTTGGCATAGGGGAGCAAAGGTACATGGCCTACATTTAATTCATCGATGAAGTATTGATCACGCACAGCTTTTACTTGTTGAGTGAGTGACCAGTCATTAACATAACGATTGATAGTAGCCAGGTTACTTGCACTAGAAGCGCCACGCATATAAAAAAGCTCCTCTGACGGCACTAAATGATCAAGGCCAAGGGATTTCAAAGCATATTGCCAACCGCTGGCATATACATGCTCAGATGAAACTAAAATGCCATCCATATCAAATATTGCTAATCGTTTTTCTTTCAATCTTCAGGCCAACTTTCTGTTTTTAAATTTTAAATAAAAAACCAGCTTGTGGCATAAATGCTAGAACAAGCTGGCATGTAAAAGTGATTCTTGCCTATTTTGGTGTTACAAACACGGTTTTTTGTTCGAAATAATTGACGAATCCAGGTTTGCCACCATTTGGTTTCTTCACATGTTTTACTTGAGTGTAATCTACCGGTACATTTGAAGCGTGTCTATATTTAGAATAAGCAGCGGCTAATTCAGCGGCTTCAACGATTTCTTCATCCGTAGGGTTACTGGTTTCAAGTATGACGTGTGAGCCCGGAATATCTTTGGTATGGAACCAATAATGATCTTTATGGGCCGTACGCATGGTTAATTGGTCATTTTGTTTATTGTTACGACCAACTAATATACGATTGCCCGCTGATGATTCAAATTCACGTGGTTTTGCAGAATCATTTTTTGAACGTTTTTTATTGTCTTGTTTTTGTTTGCGAATATAACCTTGTTCAACCAATTCATCACGAATGTCTGCCAATTCATTAGGTTCAGCCATCTCAATTTGTGTTTGTACGGATTCTAAATATTGAATTTCGTTTTCTGCATCCAACTTTTGTTTTTCAATATGGTCGATAGCAGCGCGTAATTTATTATATTTATGATAGTACTTTTGCATATTTTGTGATGGTGTTAAAGAAGGGTCTAAGCTAATCGTAATTGGTTCATCATTATCATAATAATTATTCAAGGTGACTTCATTTTGACCTTTTTCTATTTGATAAAGGAAGGTTGTTAATAATTCACCTTTTAATCTGAAGGTATCTGCCTTGCTTGATTTCACTAAATCTTGATTTAGATTATCTAAACGTTTATGTTGATGGGTTAGATTTTTTTCGACAACTTGAATAATTGCATTACCGACTTGGCGCACATAATCATGCTTGCTCTTTTCAACGTAATAAGTGGTTAATAAAACACTTAGGCTTTCGAAGTGTGTTTGTTCACCAGCTACACTTTGATAGGGGAAAGCAAAGAATGCTTGTTTCTCACCATCTTGAACCATGGTCGGATTTGGTTGATCAAAACCTTTGGTGAAGTTTTGAATCACTTGATAAGGTTTCAAATCAGAATGTTCAATTAAGTATGCTAACTCAACTGCCGAATCCTTCCCTAATCCCATTAATTGGCTTTGTAAGAATTTTGGTGTCATCAAGGATTTATCTGATTCAAAATTCTCCCCAATTTTAAATGGGTTAATTTGGTTTTGATGGGGTGGTAATTGATAAGTTGCCCCAGGTAATATGGTCCGGAATGTATTTTGATACATAGGGACATGTTTGATGGCATCAATAATTTTTGCATCTTGATCCAACAAGAAAATATTTGAATGGCGACCCATAATTTCAACAACTAACTGTTGTTTACTTTCGTCCCCTAATTCATCGCGTCGAATTAAGTGAAAGATAATGATACGGTCATTATCGTACTGTTCAATATTTTCAATAATGTTACCTTCAACATACTTGCGCAATACCATTGTAAAGTTTGGTGGTGTCTCAGGATTATTGTAAACTTGCTCAGTTACTTGTAGACGCCCAAAGTTTGGATGGGCTGAAATTAATAATTTGTGATTTTTACGATTCGCTCTAATTGTGAGTACCAATTCCATGTCGTAAGGTTGCTGTACTTTGTGGATACGGCCACCTTGAAATTGTGTATTGAGTTCTTGAATCATTGCATGGGTAAACATACCGTCAAAAGACATGTTAGCACCACCTTCCTAACTTTATATTATAGGGGTTTTCTCTCATTTAAGCAAAAATAGTGGTTGACGAGGCTGAGGGCCGTAGCAAAAGGGCAGTTTTGGCTTAAATGAAAAAATGTTATATTTGGGCTTGTCATTTTTCTCATGATTTGTTAATATTTATATATAGAATAATGAATCAATTGAAGGGAGTAACTCAAATGTTTTCTGTAACACGTACAATGAAATATTGGCAAAGCCACATGAATTAGTTGTATCTGCCTTCGTGCGCATAGATACAACTTCAGTTTTCTGGACTGTATCTATGTGGTGAAACATATTTGAGTACTTCAAAATAAACGCCCACATAGACATGATAGTGATTTTTAGGATCATTTATGTGGGATGTCAACGTCCTACAGTCTAAGATGGGGCGTTTTTTTATTGCATTAATATTAGGAGGAATAACATGAAGAAGATTTCAGGATTAGGGGCATTATTGGTTATTGCGTTATTTGCAGTTTATCTAGCAATGCCATCATTGATTGCACGCCGCGATGCGGAAAACACAGAGAGTGAAACGGTTAGCGAATCAAATTTAGTCGAAACAGATGAAGATATCTTAATTGGTCTATTACAATTTATTCAACATCCTTCATTAGACTTAATTAATGAAGGGATTTATGATGGTTTAGCTGAACGAGGTTACGTAGATGGTGAAAATATTACGATTGATTATCAAAACGGCCAAGGGAATCAGTCAGACTTAGCCATGATTGCAGACTCATTTATCGCTGAGGATGCGGATATTTTGGTTGGGATTGCGACTCCAGCGGCACAAGCATTGGCGAATGCAGCCAACGGTGACCGTCCTGTAATTTTATCAGCGGTATCTAACCCCGTTGGTGCGGGCTTTGTAGCTTCTGATGAAGAGCCGGGTGCTAATATCACGGGTGTAACAGATTTAGCGCCAGTTGATAAGCAATTTGATTTGATGCAAACCTTATTACCGGATGTACAAAAGGTAGGAATCATTTATAACTCATCAGAAACAAACGTAGCACAAACGGTTGAGGCGGCGAAAGCAGAAGCTGAAGCACGTGACTTAGAAGTTGTTGAATTAACGATTACTTCAACCAATGATTTAGCTTCAGTTGCAGAGCAATTAGCTGGTCAAGTAGATGCTATCTTCGTACCAAATGACAACACAATTGCCAGTGCCATGGATACGTTAATCCAAGTAACGGATGCACATCAAATTCCAGTTATCCCAGTAGTAGATGCGATGGTTGCTGATGGTGGGTTAGCTACAGTTGGTATTAACCAATATCAATTTGGTATTGAAACAGCAAAAATTATTGCAGATGTCATTGAAGGTGCTGACACAGCAACTTACCCAATTATCTACAATGAAGCAACCGATACATTCGTGAACACAGAAAAAGCTGCTGAATTAGGTATCGAAATTCCGCAAGAAATTTTAGATGCTGCAATCGATGTGAATAGTGATGAATACGCTGAATTAGTTGGCGCATAAGGAGGGAAGATTTTATGGAAATGATTATTAGTGCGATTTCGCAAGGGACAATCTGGGCTGTCATGGGCTTGGGTATCTATATTACATTTAGAATTTTAAATGCACCTGATATGACGACAGAAGGATCTTTCGTTCTAGGTGCTGCTATGGGTGCGCAAATGTTATCCTTTGGTATTGACCCTTTTACCAGTTTATTACTTGCTTTCTTAGCCGGAATGGCAGCAGGGGCAATTACAGGATTCTTAGTAACTCGCTTGAACATTAATCCATTATTGTCTGGGATTATTACCATGACAGGGATTTATTCAATCAACTTGAAAGTCATGGGTAAGGCAAATATGTCTTTATCAGGCTTGGATACCTTGAAAACAAGCATTGCAGGATTAGGTCTACCGCGAAATGTTGATACAATCCTAATTGGTTTTATCGTTGTTGCTGTGATTACATTACTGTTAACTTACTTCTTTAAAACGGAGATGGGCCAAGCTTTAATCGCTACAGGTGATAACATTCAAATGGCCAAATCTTTAGGGATTCAAACTGGCGAAATGAAAATGTTAGGTTATATGTTAGCAAATGGTTTAATTGCTATTTCTGGTTACATTGTCGCTACTGATAATGGTTATGCAGATATCCAAATGGGTGTAGGTACAGTGGTAATTGGTTTAGCTTCTATTATCATCGGTGAAGTATTATTTAGAAATGTGAAGTTAGGTGTACGTTTTATCACAATCTTAGCGGGTTCTATCATTTACCGTTTACTGTTAACAATCGTTTTAATGTTAAACTTCGATGCTAACGATTTCCGTTTATTCTCAGCGGTGATTGTCGCAATCTGTTTATCTATTCCAACAATTCAAAATAAATTAGCTGATTACCGTGAATACAGAAAGGTGGCTAAATAATGACTTCATTATTAGAGATTTCGCAAGCAAGTAAGATTTTTAACAAACGCACACCGGATGCCTTTGCGGCCTTAGATGATTTATCTCTGACAGTTGAAAAAGGCGATTTTATCACGATTGTCGGTGGTAATGGGGCAGGTAAATCAACCCTATTAAATGCGATTGCAGGTACCTTTTTACTGGATTCAGGTAGCATTCAATTAAACGGTCAAGATATTACACGTACGGCTGAAGAAGATCGTGCAAAATTAGTATCACGTGTTTTCCAAGATCCTAGCATGGGGACTGCACCACGTATGACAGTTGAAGAAAACTTATCTTTAGCCATGAAACGTGGTCAAAAACGTGGATTTGGTTTAGCTTTAAAAGATGGCAATCGTCAATTGTTCCAAGAGGCTTTAAGCCAGTTGCATCTTGGTTTGGAAAATAGATTGGATGCTGAGATTGGTTTACTATCAGGGGGGCAAAGACAGGCAATTGCATTGTTGATGGCAACGATTGTGAAACCAGAAATTTTACTCCTAGATGAGCATACAGCTGCGCTTGATGCAAAGACTTCAAAACGCATTCTAGAAATTTCATCAGAACAAGTAGATGAGCACAATTTAACGGCTTTAATGATTACCCATAACTTACAAG
This sequence comes from Aerococcus agrisoli, assembly GCF_003797145.1. Classification (GTDB taxonomy): domain Bacteria; phylum Bacillota; class Bacilli; order Lactobacillales; family Aerococcaceae; genus Aerococcus; species Aerococcus agrisoli. The sequence goes on from NZ_RKMG01000004.1 coordinate 36,746, forward strand.
ATGCACTAATTTATGGTAATCGCATGATTTTATTACACCATGGTAAAATTATCCGTGATTTCTCAAAAGCGGAAAAAGATGCGCTAACAGCTGCTGATTTATACCAATTGATGGCTGATTTAGCTGAATCAGATTATCAAGATACAGCAATCTAATAACCGCCAAAGAAAAATCCCCTTCAGGTTCACTCATTATTGAATGACCTGAAGGGGATTATTTTTTTTATTATGCTAATTTAGCTAAACGATCTGGTTGGAAGCCATAGAAAGCTTCTTGATCTTCAGCTACGATAACTGGTACAGCTTGGAAGCCCATGTCTTTTACTTTTGCTAAAGCTTCAGCAGATTCAGTTACATCGATTGTTTGGAATTCAATTTCTTTTTCAGTTAAATATTTTTTAGTGAAGTTGCATTGCATGCAATTCGGTTTTGTATATACGGTTACCATTTTCATCCTCCTAAATTACCAACATGTAGTAATATTTATGTTTGTTACCACAATATATAGGGTATTTTTCAAACAGTCAAGGAGTTGCCTCTAATTTGCCAAGAGAAATTTTGATGAACATCTGAGAACCCTTGTAGGCCAAATACTTTGCTAGGTGAAAAATATTTTGGTCTGATGTAAAAGTGCAAATTTAGTTTTTTGTACCTTTCATTTTTAAAAATGTACTTTTGCTATAATAAAAGTCATAATACGGGCAGAAAATTGTTAGGGTTCAGGGTAAAAAGGTATAATGACATGAAACGTAAAAATTTTCAAGGAGGAAATCAAGTAATGAAGAAATTTGGCTTGGGTTTGGGTATCAGTTTGGCATCGGCAGTGGTATTAGCAGCCTGTGCAAGTGATCAGTCGGCAGAAGAAAAAATCATTAATGTTCAAAGTACAGATGAGATTCAATCAGTCGATACAGCATTTTCAGCTTCAAATATCGCAACAATCACTGCGAATATGAATTTTTATAATGGTCTATATACTTATGACATGGACAATCAGTTAGTGGCAGCAGATGCGGAAGCATTGCCGGAAGTATCAGAAGATGGCAAGGTTTATACCATTAAAATAAAGGCAGATGCAAAATGGTCCAATGGTGATCCAGTAACCGCAAATGATTATGTCTATGCTTGGCGTCGCATGGTGGATCCGGAACTGGCAGCACCCTATGCCTACATGTTTGATGGCATTATTGAAAATGCAACGGCAATTTTAGCAGGGGAAAAAGCCCTGGAGGAGTTAGGTGTGCGCGCAATTGATGACCAAACATTGGAAGTCACGCTTGCAAATCCAACTTCTTATTTTGCAGATTTACTAACTGTGCCAGCATATTATCCTCAGAACCAAGCAGTTGTTGAGGCTGCTGGTGATCAATATGGCGCTACAAGTGAAGATGCTGTATATAATGGACCATTTGAATTAACCAATTGGGACGCAGCAAGTGGAAACACATGGACATTTACTAAGAATGAAGATTATTGGGATGCGGAAAATGTGGCAGTGGATACCGTAAACTTCCAATATTTACCAGAAACAGCAACTGCTTTAAATTTATACGATTCTGATGAATTAGGTGTCATTGAATTAACAGGTAGTTTTGCTGTTCAAAATAAAGAAAATCCAGATTATCAAACATATCCAATTCCAAGAACGAATTACATTGAAATCAATCATGAAAGTGAAGGATTGGATAACGTAAATATCCGGAAAGCAATGTATCAAGCAATCGATCGTGAATCCTTTGTTGACAATATTTTACAAAATGGTTCGATCGCAACAAATGGTTTTGTGTCACGTGAAGTGGCATGGAATCCAGAAACAAAGGCAGACTTTAGAGATGATGCACAAATAGCTCTGGATTATGACTTAGAAGCCGCACAAGCTGCGTGGGAGACTGGTTTAGCAGAAGCTGGTCTAGATACCTTAAGTTTAAATATGGTGGCGGCAGACGACGAGGAGAGCCAAATTTTCGCGGAATATGTACAATCTCAATTAACTGAAAATTTACCAGGATTAGAAGTCACAATTAATACCATGCCTTCGTCTGCACGTTTTGCTGCCCTAAAAGAGGGGAATTATGATTTAGGTATAACCTTCTGGCAAGCAGACTTTGGTGATCCTATTAACTATTTAGAACGTTTTGATTCAGAAATTACACGTGGTAATTATCAATTTGAAGACATCGATACCTTAGTCGCATTAAGCCGGGAACAAGCAAATGATCCGCAAGCACGTTGGGCCACATTGATTGAAATTGAAAGATTAGGATTAGATGAATATGCTGTTCAAATTCCAGTTTACCAATCCTATCAAGCAATCTTGCAAAAACCTGAAATAACAGATATTAATCGTCCAGGTCAGTCTTATGTCAACTATCGTTGGGCAAAAGTAAGCAATTCAGCAGAATAATGCCAAAAACCTCACAATTTATGTGAGGTTTTTCTTAAGTTTTTTAAATTTGTTATCAAATCTCACAAAAAAACTTTGCATATTTGTATTTTTTGGATATAATATAACTGTTCTCATTATATTATAATAATTAAGGACGGAAAGTAGGAATATACATGAACGCACAAGAATATATTAAGACTACTCAAGAAAAATGGCATACACAATATGCTGCTGAACCAGAATTTCTTCAAGTATTGGACGAATTCGTGGAATCAGTTGCACCTGTATTCGAAGAACATCCAGAATTTGTAGAAAAGAACTTATTACAAATCTTGGCTATTCCAGAAAGAATTATTTCTTTCCGTGTGCCATGGACAGATGATGAAGGTAATTTCCGTGTAAATACTGGTTACCGTGTTCAATTCAGCTCTGCGCTTGGACCTTACAAAGGTGGTCTTCGTTTCCATCCTACAGTTAACCAAAGTATCCTTAAATTCTTAGGTTTTGAACAAATCTTCAAAAACTCACTTACTGGCCAACCAATCGGTGGTGGTAAAGGTGGTTCTGACTTTGATCCAAAAGGTAAGTCAGATAATGAAATTATGCGATTTGCTCAAAGCTTCATGACTGAATTACAAAAATTCATTGGTCCTGATTTAGACGTTCCAGCTGGTGACATCGGTGTTGGTGGACGTGAAATTGGTTTCTTATTTGGCCAATACAAAAAAATTCGCGGTTTTGAAAACGGCGTTTTAACTGGTAAACCATTATCTTACGGTGGATCATTAGCTCGTACAGAAGCTACTGGTTACGGTGCTGTATACTTCATCAACGAAATGTTGAAAACAAAAGGTGAAGATATTGCTGGTAAACGTGCAATCATCTCTGGTGCAGGTAACGTTGCAATCTATGCAGCTGAAAAATTACAACAATTAGGTGCTACTGCAATTTCTGTATCTGATTCAACTGGTTACATCATTGATGAAACTGGTATTGATGTTGCATTATTGAAAGATGTTAAAGAAGTTCGTCGTGAACGTTTAACAGCTTATGCTGAAGCTAAAGAAACAGCAACTTACTATGAAGGTTCAGTTTGGGATCACGACATTCAAGCAGACTTAGCAATTCCAGCTGCGACTCAAAATGAAGTGAAATTACCTCAAGCAGAACAATTAATCAAAAATGGTGTGAAATTCATTTCTGAAGGTGCAAACATGCCTTTAGATGCACCTGCTACTGAAAAATTATTAGCTGCTGATGTTTACATCGGCCCTGCAAAAGCAGCAAATGCCGGTGGTGTAGCTGTATCTGCTCTAGAAATGGCGCAAAACAGCCAACGTCAAAGCTGGTCATTTGAAGAAGTTGACGGTATGTTACAAGATATTATGAAAGATATCTACAACAATGCTGAAACTGCTGCACGTGAATACGGTAAAGAAGGCAACCTAATTGCTGGTGCTAACATTGCTGGTTTCAAAAAAGTTGCGGATGCAATGGTATCTCAAGGTTTAGTTTAATCTTAAGGCAATACAATCTTCTCAATTCAACCTGGGGCAGTGATGCTCCAGGTTTTTTGTTGTTCGATAAGAAGCACTTCTATTCATTTGGGCTTATACAATGAAAGTGCTAAAATAAATGAAAAGGGGTGTCTAATATGGTCTTGAAAACGATGAATATTGATTTACCATATGCGGCGCAATTGATTCCAGATCGAGCTAGTGATGCTTATAAAAATCAATTTGGCCATATACTTATTATTGCCGGTAATAGGGAAATGGGTGGCGCTGGACAAATGGCGGCCCTTGCAGCCGTGCATGCAGGTGCTGGTCTAACGACAATTGCTACTGATCCAATAAATATTGCTGCCATACATAGTGTGTTACCTGAGGTAATGATTTGTGATTGGATGGATGAAGGTAAATTAATTCAAGCAATTATGAAAGCAAATATTATTCTAATTGGTCCCGGTATGGGTCTAGAAAATCCAGTTCAGTGGCACATATTAAAGCAAACTTTATCAGAAGTAGATCAACAAAAAACGGTTGTGATTGATGGAGATGCATTAACTTATCTCTCTCAAGAAATAATTGCAGATTCTCCATTTATTCAATTTATGAAAAATACGGTACATGATTTTGTATTAACACCTCACCGAGGAGAGTGGGCTAGGTTAACCGTGAAGAAGATTAATCCGGATGATGATGTTGCTGTACAAAATTGGGGGAATCATTACGGTGTCTATCTTGTGCTAAAAGGTGCACCTACACGCATATTTCAACCAGGAAGTGATACCGTCAAGGTCAATATTCAAGGTAATCCAGGTATGTCAATAGGTGGCATGGGCGACACGCTAGCGGGTATGGTAGCAGGTTTGTTAGGGCAGATAAAAGAGATTGCTAAAGGTTTAGAATTAGCTGTTTTCTTACATACTTTTATCGCTGATGACATATATGCAAATGAATATATTGTCATACCAAGTGATATATCAAAATTAATACCGGCAACTATGAAAAATTTACAAAGAAATCGAGGAAACAATCATTGAGCGAAGAGAAACACTATGCAAACCCTTCAGCAGGAATCCTGTTGTTAACACGTGAAAACAACGAAGGCAAACAAATACTTTTGCAATATCGAGGAAATACTAAAATGTTACCGAATGTATGGGATTGTATCTCGGGACATGTTGAGCAAAACGAAAGTGTAAGACAAGCGATTGTGCGTGAAGCTATGGAAGAACTTGGTATCACAGTATTAGCAGATGATTTAGCCTTTGTTGGGGTGACGCATTTGCAATTGGATGCATCGACTACATACTACAATTTCTTTTTTACCACCGATGTGTTTAAGGGCACACCTGAAATTTTAGAACCACAAAAACATGATGATTTAGCCTGGTTTTATATTGACGAGTTGCCGAACATGGCGGATCAAATGGCAGACAATCGTTTAGATGCCATTATGCACTTGGAATCAGGTGTATTTTATCGAGAAGTAAATTTTTCATAATGAAATATAGAAGAGACAGGGATTGAATTTATATTAAATTGCCGCGAACAATTCGTTAAAAGAGTTGTTCGTGTTTTTTTGTTGTAAACAAAAACTGATTATTTATTTTCACATCCTTTGAATTTATGTTCAAACTGCAACCTTTTACTCAGCTCAAAATGGTTTGCTTCACACTACTTGTTTTACGGTACTATTCTTCTACTGATTGAGGGATGAATGCTTTTTCTCCCATTCTCTTTTTCCTTTTTCTGCTGTATGGGCTTGCATCAATGATACATGTTTAGTAAAATTGCAAATGATTTGATTGAAATTGGTTGCTTTTGGTAGTTTTTGCGTGTATAATTTGAAATGCGAATCGGTAAGCGTTTGCATTTCAGTGTTACCGCTATATCTTATAGGTAAAGGAGGCTATCGCGTGCTATTAGTAGAACGTAAAAAAATCATAGCTGATTATTTAAAACAGCATCATATGGTGGATTTACAAACATTAGTAAGCCTGACAGGTGCTAGTGAGTCAACCTTGCGTCGAGATTTGGACAGCATGGAAGAAGAAGGCGTGCTCGTACGTGTACATGGTGGTGCCAAAATTAAAAAAGCACCTAACTCTGTTATTGGTGATGAGCCTCGTTTTAGCGAGAAGGTAGCTAGTAATGCCCAAGAGAAACGTGTAATTGCTAAGGCTGCTGTTGAAATGGTTGAACCCAGTCAAACGATTTATTTAGATGCAGGGACTTCGTCATTATTGATGATTGATTTCATTGAACCTGCTATGCGTTTGAATCTCGTAACGAATGGGGTAGATCAGGCGATTGCAGCTAGTAGTAAGGGGTTAAATATTCAGTTATTAGGGGGAACCTTAAGAGCGAATACCCAGGCTATTGTGGGCCAAACTGCACATAAGCAATTGGCTAAATATCATTTTCATCATGTCTTTTTAGGGATGAATGGTGTGGATATTCATGATGGGTTAACTACTACTGATGAAGCGGAAGCTTTCTTAAAGGAACAAGCTGCTAATCAAAGTAAGAATGTTCATCTTTTAGTCGATCAGACAAAATTTGAAAAAACTTATCCAATCAATGTCGCGATAGATGGCAAATTTGATTTGATTACCAATAGTTTTGAAGATCGTCAAATGAAAGCAAAATATAGTGAAGTTTACAAAATCAAGGAGGTAAAGAATTGATTTACACATTAACGTTAAATCCCTCAATCGATTATTTAATGTATATCGATGAAATTAATGTAGGGAAAACAAATAGAGCAAGTCGTGAACAAATGTTACCAGGTGGTAAAGGGATAAATGTTTCGCGTATTTTAAACCAATTTGAAGTCAGTAACATCGCATTAGGCTTTGTTGGTGGTAACTCAGGTGAGTTTATCAAGCAATGGTTACAAAAAGAAGGTACAACTACTCAATTTATCGAAATTGAAGGAAATACTCGTATCAACGTGAAGACTAAAGGACATCAAGAAACTGAAATTAACGGTGCTGGTCCTGTGATTAGTGAAGAAGCGACCAATCAATTGCGTCAACAAATTCAAGCTATGACTAGTGATGACTTAATCGTTTTATCTGGATCAAAAGCACAAGGTTTGCCTGATGATTTTTATATTAGTTTGATTACATTATTAAAAGAACGCAATATTCCATATATTTTCGATACTGCAAGCCAAGAATTACTTGAAGCTTTACCAATGTCTCCATTATTGGTAAAACCAAATCAAGATGAATTAGGCGAATTATTTGGTACAGAAATCAAGAGTATTGATGATGTTGTCACTTATGGTAAGAAATTACATGAAATGGGTGCACAAAATGTCATTGTATCGCTTGGTGGAGACGGCGCATTGTTCATCGATGGTGAACGTATTATTAAAGCAGATGCACCTAAGGGCAACGTAATTAATACAGTTGGTTCTGGTGACTCTATGATTGCTGGATTTATCGCTGGATTAGAACAAGGTTTACCAGCCTCTCAAGCTTTTGTTTTAGCAGTACAATCTGGTTCTGCCACTGCCTTTAAGGAAGATTTAGCTGAAAAAGCTGATATTGATGCCTTAAATGGTGCCGTTAAATTAAACTATTTGCACTAAAATTTTATATAAAGGAGCATATATATGAAAATTACAGATGTTGTACGTGAGGAATTAATGATTCTTGACGTTAAAGCGAATACAAAAGCTGAAATTTTAGATGAAATGGCACAAAAACTAGTTGATGCTGGTGCTGTGAACAATTTCGATAGTTTCCGAGCTGATATTCAAAAACGTGAAGACACAATGTCAACTGGTTTAGGTAACGGTATTGCAATGCCGCATGCGAAAAATGAATCAGTAACAAAAACTTCAGTAGTATTTGCGAAAAAAGAAGGCGGCTTAGATTTTGAATCTTTAGATGGCCAACCAGCAGAATTATTCTTTATGATCGCTGCTGAAGGTGGATCTGCTGATACACATTTAAAAGTTTTAGCTGAATTATCTAAATTATTGATGAACGAAGACTTTATTTCAGCGCTTAAAGGTGCTGAAACGACATCAGCAGTTACAGGTATCATTAAACTTGCTCAAGCGCAAATTGATGCTGAAAATCGTGCGGAAGAAGCTGCGAGCCAATCACCAGTTGTGACTGAAGTTGACGAGAAAAAACCTTATATCGTAGCTGTAACAGCCTGCCCTACAGGTATTGCACATACGTATATGGCTGAAGATGCTTTGAAGAAAAAAGCAGCTGAATTAGGCTACCAAATCAAAGTTGAAACACGTGGTTCTGAAGGTGTGAAACATGCACTAACAGCTGAAGATATTGAAAAAGCAGATGGTATCATTGTTGCTGTAAGTAAAAATGTACCAATGGGTCGTTTCAATGGTAAAAAAGTTGTTGAACGTCCAGTTGCGGATGGTATCAACAAAACTGAAGAATTAATCAACTTATCATTATCTGGTGATGCACCTGTTTACCATGCAAAACACCAAGATGACGATGAAAACACTGCTTCTGACGATCAAGGTGCAGGCTCAGGTAAATTCAACTTCAAGTCTCTATACAATGACTTGATGAATGGTATCTCAGCTATGCTTCCATTTGTTATCGCAGGTGGTATTATTTTAGCTATCTCATTCTTAGTTGAACGTTTTTCAGGTAGTGAATCATCATTATTCTTAGGCGTTAATGCTATTGGTTCTGCAGCATTCGCATTCTTAATTCCTGTATTTGCGGGTAACATCGCGCGTTCAATTGGTGGTCAACCTGCTTTAGTAGCTGGTTTCTCAGCAGGTGCTTTAGCTAACTCAGCTGGTGCTGGTTTCCTAGGTGGTTTAGTTGGTGGTTTCCTTGCTGGTTACGTTACATTATTAGTAATTGAAAGCTTGAAAGGTTTACCAAAATCACTTGCAGGTACTCGTTCAATCTTGTTCTATCCAGTATTCACTTTATTCATTACTGGTATTATTATGTACTTCATCGTTGGACCAATCTTTGCGGGTATCAATACAGCAATGATTAACTTCCTAGAAGGTTTAGGTACAGGTAACTTAGTATTATTAGGTGCAATTTTAGGTGGTATGATGGCTATCGACATGGGTGGTCCATTCAATAAAGCTGCATATGCATTCTCAATTGGTATCTTTACTGATACTGGTGATGGTAAATTCATGGCCGCTGTAATGGCTGGTGGTATGGTACCACCATTGGCTATCGCTCTAGCATCAGTTATCTTCAAAAACAAATTTACCGATAAAGAAAAACAATCAGGTTTAACAAACTTCATCATGGGTCTTACATTCATTACTGAAGGTGCTATCCCATTTGCAGCGGCTGATCCGCTACGCGTAATCACTTCAAGTATCATTGGTTCAGCTGTAGCGGGTGGTTTAACTCAATACTTCGCTACTAACGTACCAGCGCCTCACGGTGGGGTAATTACAATGGTAGCCTTAGGTAACCATCCGTTACTATTGATCTTATCTGTGGCAATTGGTTCTATTATTGCAGCCATCATTTTAGGTTTATGGAAAAAACCTGTTGTTGAAGAAGCAAAAGCATAATATATAAAAATGCAAAAAAATACACGATTCCTTTTTGAAAGGGTCGTGTATTTTTTTGCCTTATTTTGAGAAAATATTGCAATTTTAGTTTGTAATTCAATCGAATTAGTGAAAAAATCCACAAATATTCCTAAAAACGCTTGCATTTTTATCCGTTTATTGTAAAATTGAATTATCATTTTGATAAAGCGCTTTCATATATGAATAACTCAAACTCGTTTGGAGGATTTAATCATGGCAAATATGCAAGAAAATCAAGTCGTAAATCATAAGGATAAATACCATCGCGCTAAATTGTGGCAAATTGGTTTATTCTCATTAAACAATGCGGCGACCAACTTATATTTATTTGGTTTTGGTTTCGTTTCTTTTTATTCAACAGGTTTATTAGGACTTACTGCTTTAATTATTAGTCAATTACTAGGTTATATTCGTATCTTTGATGGATTTATTGATCCAGGTTTAGGTGCATTAATCGATAAGTTTGATTCTAAATTTGGTAAGTATCGTCCTTTAATTGTTATTGGTAATATTATTACTGCAATTTCTTTTATCATTTTATTCCAAACACACTTAGTGAGTGATGGCTGGAAATTCCCTGTGTTGATTTTGGCATTAATCGTGCATAAAATTGGGTATTCATTACAAGCGTCAGTTACAAAAGCAGGGCAAGCTGCCTTAACAAGTGACCCGAAACAGCGCCCAATTTTCTCAATGTTTGATGGTATTTTCACAGCTTTAATTTTTACTGGTGGACAATACTTTGTGACAAACTTTATTTATCCTAAATTCAACGAATATAGTTCTGCATTCTTTGCTGAGTTTATTCCGATGATTATTGTTACGTCTGCCGTTTTAACAGTTTTAGCAGTTATTGGTATTTCAGCTAAGGATAGAATCGAGTACTTTGGTATTGGTGAAAATAATGCTGAAATCAAATTAAGAGACTACTGGCCAATCATTAAGAATAACCGACCATTACAAACATTAGCAATGGCAGGGGCTTTTGTAAAATTGAATACGCAATTATTCTCTGATCAAGTAACGCAAATGTTAATCTTTGGTATTTTATTCGGTTCTTATCAATTATCAGGTCAAATCTCATTAATTATGGTTGTGCCTAATATTTTAATTTCTATGGCAGCTTCTGCGGTTGCGCGTAATAAAGGTTTGAAATGGTCTTATGTTACTTGGCTTAAAATTGGTACCGCTTTCCTAGTTGCTTTAGGTTTCTTAGTTTGGCAAGCACAACCAGGTATGCTAGATTTTGGTAATTTAACCTTTTATAGCGTTTCTTTTGTAATCGCATACATGTGTGGTCGTCAATTCTCAACTTCACCATCTGGTTTAATTTTAACTATGGCTGCTGACGTTTGCGACTATGAAACAAGTGAATCTGGGCACTATGTATCTGGTATGATGGGGACAATTTTCTCACTTACAGATTCAATTGCATCATCATTGGCGCCAATGTCTATTGGGTGGGTATTAGCTGCCTTTGGTTATGGTGCCGCTTATCCTGATGAAACAACTGCGTTAACACCAGAGTTACGTTGGGTTGCTTTAATTATCTTGGTCTTGATTCCGTTAACAGCAAATATTCTAGCTTTAACATTTATGAAATTCTACACATTAGACCGCGAAACAATGGAAAATATTCAAACTAAGTTGAGTGAAATGCGTGACGCGAAAGATGCTAAAGAGGCAGAACTTATCGCTGCTACTGAAGAAATTTAGTAGAAAATAAGCGGTTTTCGCTAACAATATATTGATAAATTGTTTAATTGATAACCCAAATGTGATGGAAATTACGTTTGGGTTTTTTGTTGGGCATTTGTATGACTTTGCATTTGATTTAATGATATGATGAAGGCAATGATAATGAAAGTTGGTACATATAGCCTATGCGAGTAAAAGATATACTGTTAAAAAACAAAGGTCCGGCATTTTTTGCCTTTGTAGCTAAAGTTGTAGAAGCAATTTTAGAATTATTAGTGCCGATTGTCATGGCAACTTTAATTGACAGAGGAATTAATATGCAGGATCGTTCAATGATAATACGACAAGGGATTTTATTGGCTGTGTTACCAATACTAGGCTACTTGTCTGCCTTGGTGTGTCAATATTTAGCTTCTAAAGTTTCCCAAGATATCGGGACAGCTGTCAGAAAAGAAATGTTCTCACAACTAAATCGAATTGACCGTAAGCAATTGGATCAATTAACTGCATCTTCAGTGGTATTACGAATCGAAAATGACACACAGAACTTACAATTAGCTGTTGCTTTAATGATTCGATTGGGGTCACGGGTACCCGTATTATTGATTGGGTCAATTTTGATGGCCTTTTATGTTAGCCCAGAATTAGCGCCCATTTTTATCGTCGGCGGATTCATTATTGGTGCCATCCTTATTTTTATTACTTTTTACAATAATAAACAAAATGGACGTATCCAGAAAAAAATGGATCAATTATCCCGTATTGTGCGTGAGAATTTTTCAGGGATTCGTGATATTCGGGCCTTCGCTAATGAAGCACATGAAATCGATCGCTTTGAAGAAGAAAATATTCAATTAAGAAGCGAACAAATGAGAATGGGGAGTTTTCAAGCTTTGGCTAATCCCTCAAGTCTATTGTTAGTGAATATTACGATTGGATTCATTTTGTTCTTTGGTGGTCGATTAGTGAACAACGGACAGTTTATGCAAGGGGATGTGGTTGCCTTAGTCCAATATATGAACAATATCTTACTTGCATTGAATGTATTAGTAAATATTTTGCTTGTATTTAGTCGAGGTATAGCTGGTATTCGCCGTATTGATGAAGTGTTAGATTTAGAACCTACGATAATTTCGGGGACAGCTACTGTTGATCAGAATACACCAATGGCTTTGTCGTTTGATAATGTAACTTTCGCTTATGGTAGTCGCAATACAATCGAAAATATATCTTTTGAGATTCAACTGGGTGATTTTTTCGGTATTATTGGGGGGACAGCATCAGGTAAGTCTACATTAGTTAACCTAATGCTACGCAATGATGATGTAAATGCAGGTGCTATTTATGTCAATGGCGATAGTTTGCAATCACTTGATTTAAAGCAATATCGTCAAGCAATTGGGTTAGTACCGCAAGCAGCTACATTATTTTCAGGCACACTTAGGGAAAATCTATTGATGGGTAAAACAAATGTTTCTGATGAAGCACTATGGGAAGCTTTAGCAATTGCCCAAGCTAAAGCGTTTATCGAGAAAAAAGATGAAGGCTTAGACTTAATGGTGAGTGAGGGTGGTAAAAACTTCTCCGGAGGCCAACGTCAACGTCTAACGATTGCTAGAGCTTTAGTAGGTAAACCACGTCTCTTAATTTTGGATGACTCATCGTCAGCTTTAGACTTTGCAACTGAAGCTAAATTGCGTGCAGCCTTAAATGCCTTGAATACAACAGTTGTGATGATTTCACAACGGGTATCTTCTGTACAACATGCTGATCAAATATTAGTGATGAATAATGGTCGTAACGCAGGAATTGGTACACATGATGCTTTACTAGAAAACAGTGAAATTTATCAAGCAATTGTGGATTCACAATTACAAAAGGAAGGAGGAGAAAGTCATGAATAATAAGACTTTTTCTTGGTTATTAAACTACATTAAGGATTACCGTTTATTAACAATCCTACTTTTTGTATTTTCCACCATTACAGTGGTATTCCAGGTTTTGATTCCTATTCAAATTGGACGCGCCATTAATGAAATTATTGGGTTCGGCCAAGTAGATTATGACAAATTGTGGACGGCTATTTTATGGTTAGGCATTTATGCTTTCATTGCGGGTATCGCTCAGTACTTGCAAAACATGACATCAAATAAATTAACCTATCATATTATTGCGGATTTACATCGTGATTCTTTCCATAAAATCCAACGCTTACCGTTGCGATATGTTGATGGTCGCTCTTTGGGTGACCTAGTTAGTCGCGTGATTAATGACGTTGACCTGGTAGGTAACGGTTTACTACAAAGTTTTAACAACCTATTCTCTGGGGTAATTTTGATACTGGGTGTTATCATCATGATGTTATCACTCGATGTGAAAATAGGTTTAATCGTTATTTTCCTAACACCTATATCAGTGATTGTGTCATATTTTATTGCTAGTCGTACATATAACCGTTTCACTGAACAAGTAAACTTACGAGGAAAGCTAGGCGGTTTTGTTGATGAAATGGCACATGGACAAAACATTGTGCGAGCCTTTACCTTTGAAGATGCAGCCGTTGAAAAATTTGCTGGCATTAATGCCGAAGTACATCAATCTGGTTTATGGTCACAATTTTATGGGGCATTAATTAACCCAACATCTCGTGTTTTAAACTCGGTGATATATGCTATTGTGGGTGTTGTCGGTGCCTTTACGGTATTGAGTGGCCAATTAAGTGTTGGTATTTTCTCTTCCTTTTTAACTTATGCCAACCAATACAACAAACCTTTTAATGATATTTCTTCTATTATAAATGAAATGCAAACGTCTTTAGCTGCGGCAACACGTGTATATGAATTATTGCATGCAGAAGAAGAAGCACCTTCACGGAATCAACTACAAGCTGATACTACAGATGGAGATGTAGACTTTAAGCATTTAACGTTCTACTACGACGAAAAAAGACCGTTAATCGAAGATTTAAACGTCCATGTAGCTGCCGGAGATACGGTCGCAGTTGTTGGGCCAACAGGTGCTGGGAAGACAACGCTAATTAATTTATTGATGCGATTCTATGATCCAATCGCTGGTGGCATCCATATCAATGGCGTTAATACTTTGGATATGAAACGTGCTTATTTACGTCAAAAATTCGGCATGGTTTTACAAGATTCATGGATTTTTGAAGGGACAATTTTCGAAAATATCGCCTATGGTAAAGCAGGCGCAAGCATGGATGAAGTCGTTGCTGTTGCCAAAAAAGCACAAATCCACGATATGATTATGCAGATGGATAATGGTTACGATTTCCAATTAAGCGAAAACGGGACGAATATTTCTAAAGGACAACAACAGTTGATTTGTATCGCGCGTATCATGTTGACTAGTCCAGAGATGTTAATTTTAGACGAAGCAACATCGTCGATTGATACGATGACTGAAAAAGGCATTCAAGTAACCTTTGATACCATGATGAAAAATCACACAACCTTTATTGTGGCACATCGTCTATCTACGATTGAAAATGCTGATCAAATATTATATATGGAAAATGGTCATGTATTAGAACAAGGGAATCATCAAGACTTGTTAGCAAAGAAAGGTAAATACTATCACTTATACCAATCACAATTTGAACATCAAGTATAAATATCTATTTGCGAAACTTAGTGAAAAGACGACTGGAAAATATTTTTCTAGTCGTCTTTTTTTTCGAAAATTCTGTAATATTAAGTGATATTGACCGCGTGCACTACGTAAGTATATATTTTCACAAAAAAGGCAAAAAAAAAGTTACGATTTATGAGCAAAAAGATAGCATAATCCACATAAATCCCTTAAAATACATGTTTGTAGTGATATGGGTTTCCTATTACGTACTATCGTAAATGGATATAAGCTTTCAACCAGTTTCAGTGCTATTATAGAGTTCATATTTGAATACAGTTTTTAGGAGGATTTTTAATGAAGAAATATCTTAAATGGTTAGTTTTTGCAGCAGTTGCTTTATTGGTAGCGGCATGCGGAAATACAGGTTCTACAGAAGAATCTAGTTCAGCGGCAGAAGCTGAAAAAGTAATTAAAGTAGGGGCAACAGGTCAATCATTCCCTAACTCATACCAAGAAGATGGTGAATTAACTGGTTTTGATGTAGAAGTTTTTGAAACTGTTGCTGCAAACTTAGGCTACACTGTTGAATGGACAACTGGTGGTTTTGATGGTTTAGTAACACAATTAAACACTGGTAAAATTGATACAATCGCAAACAACTTTGCTGCGACTGAAGAACGTGCAAAAGTTTACCAATTTACAGAACCATATGCATACGCACATACAGCTTTAGGTGTGTTAGCAGATTCAGATATCCAATCAATTGAAGATCTTGAAGGTCAAACAATTGGTGGGGTTGCAGGTTCAAATAAAGTCGATATCATCACAAAATATATCGAAGATAACGGTTTAGATATCGAAATCCGTACTTATGAAAACCGTGAAGGTCCAGAATTAGACTTAGAAAAAGGTCAAATTCAAGCATACGTACAAGATTACGCGATTATCCAATCATCAATCACGTTGAAAGACAAACCATTCCGTACTTTAGAACAAACATTCTCTGATGATGAAGTTGTTTTCCCATTCGCACAAGACGAAGCAGGTACAGCTTTGAAAGAAGAATTTGATGCTGAATTGGAGAAATTACGTGAAGATGGTACTTTAGCTGAATTATCAACTAAATACTACGGTGAAGATATTACACAACCATAATTAAGACATCTTTCATCTTTAGGAGGAAGCAATATGAATGAAAACCTTTGGATCAATAGCTTAATTGATGCCAAGCCACTAACTAACCACGTAGCTGTTAGGGAGGCAAAAAAGGGGATACAGGATTATCTTGCTTCCTCCTTTTTTGCGGTTAAAAATCCTAACGTATTAGCATTAAATAATGAACAAGCTATCGTATATGGCCAAACTGAAACGTCTAAACGTTTCAATCTAGAAACAAGTCATCAAGCCCTTGTGTATGGGTTTGCCGCCCACTATGAAGACCTTGATGACACACAAAGTAATTTGCGCGGTCATCCTAGTGCTGTTATCTTATCGGCTTTATTAGCGGTAGCAAAACCACATGATGCAGGTGAAAAATTCCTGGATGCTTATATTTCGGGAATTGAAATTGCAGGTCGTTTGGGTCAGGTTTTTAATCCAACCATTTACAACAAGGGATGGCATTCAACCGGTTTTATTGGAATTTTTGGTGCTACGGCTGCTTTAATAAAATACTTAAATATCGATGCAAGCATCGCAAATCAAGCTTTCTCACTAGCAGCCAGTCAAGCAAGTGGCTATCGTTTCCAATTTGGCTCTGATGCTAAACCGTTACAAGCGGGCATTGCCGCTAAGCATGCGATAGATGCGGTTGATTGGGCACTAAAAGGTATGACGGGTTCTGCTAACTACTTATCCGGTAAAAATGGCTTAGTGCATATGTTTGACTTAGATGAAAACAAACTGCAAAGTGTTTTATCTGCACCATGGACAGAATCTTTGGAAATTGTTTCACCGGGTTTATGGTTTAAAGCATATCCATTTTGTTCAGCTGCATTTCGCTTAGCCGATGCATCGCTTGAAATCCATGAGAAACAAGCAATTCAGTTAGACGACATTGAAAGCATTGATATTTCCTTTAATCCAGGACGAGATGCCGCGTTGATATATACTAATCCAGTAAATGGATTACAAGGTAAATTTTCAGGTGAATATGTGACTTTGTTAGGTTTAACGAAAGGGACATTTGATCCTAAAGATTTTACAGATGCATCACTGGATGATGAAGTCTTAGCAAATTTAGACAAAGTGAAACGTGTCTATTATCCTGAAACAGAAAAAGGATTATCTTCACAAATTTATGTTAAACTGAAAGATAAAACGACTTTTCATGCAGAGGTTTTTGATCCATATGGCTCACCGAATAATCCCCTAAGTAATGCTGATATCAAGGATAAGTTAGCAAATGGGTTAGGAAATGAAAAACAAGCGAATGTTATCGCACAGACGATTGAAAATTTAGAAAAGAATACATTAAAAGAATTTTTGCAAGCAATTAATAGAAATGAAAATGGAGGCAAATGATGGGATCACATGCAATAGATTTAATCACGATTGGCAATAACTTTGGTACCGCAGAAATGCGTGCCCTATGGGATGATAAAGCCCGTATTCAAAAACATTTGGACACTGAAGCTGCTTTGGCTTTAGCAGAAGGTAAATTAGGTTTAATACCACAAGAAGCAGCAGAAAAAATTGCAGCAGCTGCTGATGTGAATTTATATAATATTGAAGATATCGCAGCCGAATCTGCACGCTTACGTCATTCTTTGATGGGGACAATTAACGCCTTAGAACGTCAATCTGGTGATGCTGGTGAGTATGTGCATTTTGGCGCAACAACTCAAGATATCGTAGATACAGGTATGATGCTTCAAGTAAAAGATGCCTATGCGATTATTGAACGTGATGTACATATTATTATGGAAGAATTAGCATCATTAGCAAAAGCACATCAAGATACGGTTATGATTGGTCGTACACATGGGATGCATGCTTTACCAACAACCTTTGGCTTTAAAGTAGCCGTATGGTTAGATGAGTTCATTCGTCATGCTGAACGTCTTGCAGAAAGTAAAGCCCGTATTTTTGTCGGTAATATGAATGGTGCTGTTGGTACTTATGCTTCATTCGGTCCTAAAGGTGCAGAAGTAGAAACGGAAACAATGGCTCATTTAGGCTTAAATACAGCAAACATTGGCTGGCAGTCTGCCCGTGACCGTTTTTCTGAATTTGGGAACATCGTAGCCTTAATTTCAGGGACTGCTGGAAAAATTGGTAACGAGTTCTACAATTTGATGCGTACTGATATCGGTGAAATTGAAGAACCATTTACAGAAGGTGAAATCGGTTCTTCAACAATGCCACATAAACGTAATCCAGCATTATTTGAAGGTTTAGCATCATTAACACCACCAGTCTTAAAAGCTGTTAGCCTTTTACATGAATCAATGGGGACTGAACATGAACGTGATGCAATGCACTGGCGTCAAGAATGGGTTGCATTACCAGAGATTTCAATTTATATTTCTGGTCAATTATCAATCTTGAAAAATGTTTTAGATGGTTTAACGGTGCGTAAAGACCGCATGGCTGCTAACTTAGACCGTCAAGCAGGTTTAATTATGTCTGAAAAAGTCATGTTTGAATTAAGCGACAGCTTAGGGAAACAAACTGCACATGCTAAAGTCTACAAATTAGCGATGACATCTTTTGAACAAGGTTTGAACTTTGGTGATGTGTTAAAAGCAGATCCAGAAATTGCCGCAAATCATTCAGATGCTGAAATTGATCAATGGTTAAATCCAAGTGAATACACTGGTTTAGCTCATGAAAAAGTGGACCAAGTATTGAATGCTTATGCAACGTACTTGCAAGGTGAAGCCTAATGGGTAACAATGAACACGTAACATTTCGCCAACTAACGATGGCAGACCAACCAGAATACCAAGCACTAATCCATTCTGCGTATGGCTCCATTGATACGAATCAAGTAAGCTTTGATGCAGCAAATGAAACTACTGAGGAAAATATTGCTTGGTTAGAAACTATCCCTACTTATGGTTTATTCAATGCTGAAGGTGATATGGTTTCAGCTGTATCCTTGCGTTTTCCATGGGGGCCAGAACCTGGTCCTCAAGTTTTTCCACATATTGGTCGTTTAGCAACACATAGTGATCATAAAGGTCATGGTTATGCTAAAATGGTTTACCAACATGTTGAACAAGTGCTCAAAGACCAAGTGAAAACGCCACAAGTTACATTGGGGACAGCTGACCAACTACCATGGTTAGTAGACATGTACAAACGTTGGGGCTTTGTTGAATATGAACGTAAACAGTTACCTGGAAAATTGCATACAACTGTTTACTTAGCGAAAAAATTATTAGATTAGGATTTTACGAAAGGAAGTGTCAACTTTGGATTTTCAATATATGATCGAAATATTTCCAGAAATAGCGAAATATATTCCTATTACATTATTTCTAGCAATTGTTTCTATGTTCTTTGCCGTGATTATTGGGTTAATTGTTGCATTTGGACGCAGAAGTAAAAATGGCTTTATTTCTTGGTTAGCGGGTGCTTATATTTCCGTATTCCGTGGTGTGCCAACTGTTGTTCAATTATTTATTATTTATTTTGGGTTACCGCAATTTTTCCCATCAATGTCTATGCTAAGTGCATCGACAGCTGCTATTATCGGTTTTTCATTTAAAGAAGCTTCATACTTAGCTGAAATTTTCCGTGCAGGTTTGGATTCAGTTGATACTGGGCAGATTGAAGCAGGACTTTCTGTAGGTATGAAACCATGGAAAATCTATCAAACAGTTATTATCCCTCAAGCAATTGTGAATGCTGTTCCTGGTACCTTAAATGTATTTGTATCTCTAGTAAAAGAATCGTCAATCGTCTTTACTTTAGGGGTTACTGAAGTTTTCGCTTCTGGTAAGTTATTGGCTTCATCTTCAATGCTATACTTCGAAACTTATGTAGTTGTTGGTTTTGTATATTGGGTAATCATTGTTTTGATTTCATGGTTGCAAACCAAATTAGAAGGCAAACTTTCAGCACCATATAAACGTAGTTAAGGAGGGAAACGTATGATAACTGTAGAAAAATTAGTGAAAAAATTTGGCGATAATACGGTCTTAAAAGGCATTGATTTACAAGTGAATGAAGGCGAAGTTGTCGCAATTATCGGTCCCTCTGGATCTGGTAAATCAACACTGTTGCGAAGTTTAAACCTATTAGAATCGCCTGAATCTGGTACCATCGAAATTAACGGGGTAAAAGTTACGGCGCCAAAAATTTCAAAAGAAGAAGCTTACCAATTGCGTCAACAAACAGCAATGGTATTCCAACACTATAATTTATTTAAGAATAAAACCGCTTTGGAAAATGTGACGCTATCGTTGATTTCAAACAACGTGATGTCAAAACCGGATGCAGAAAAATTAGGCTTAAAATTATTAGATGAAGTTGGATTATCGAAACAAAAAGATCAATATCCGATTACTTTATCAGGTGGGCAACAACAACGTGTATCCATCGCCCGTGCATTAGCGGTGAATCCAAAAGCTATTTTACTTGATGAGCCAACCAGTGCTTTAGACCCAGAATTGGTCAATGAAGTATTGGAAACCATTGAAAAACTTGCTAAAGGGCAAACTACTCTAGTAATCGTGACACATGAAATGAGTTTTGCGCATAAGGTTGCGGACAAAGTAATTTTCATGGACAATGGTGTAGTCGTTGAGGCTGGTAAACCGGATGACATTTTTACCAATCCTAAAGAAGCACGAACAAAACAATTCTTAAAAGAGTACCTACATACAGATGACTATGTTATCTAAATAAAAGATTAAAGCGTCAAAATCGATGAATCGATATTTTGACGCTTTTTTTGTCTGAAAAGTTGGTGATTCTTTGCTATATTAGTATTATGGGAATAATTCTTACGGGTTTTTAATCATTTTTCACTGGAAAAGTTATATACTGTAAGAGTTGCCCGTATTTTAGGCAAAAAATTATGAAAATAGGAGGAGAGTTATATATGCCGGTAGGTATTATTGTAAATGTTTTGTCTGTTATTATTGGCGGTATTGTAGGTGGTCTGTTTGGTGAAAGACTGACTGAAAAATTTAAAGTAGAAATCAATATGATTTTTGGTGCCTGTTCTATGGCCATGGGTATTTATGCGATCGTGCCAATGAAATATGAAATACATGCCTGCTGTTATTTTATCAGTGGTATTGGGTACAGGCTTTGGTATGATTATTCATTTGGGTGATAAAATTAATAAGGGTGCAGTGATGATGCAACGTCAAATCACTAAGATTATTCCAAATGAAAAAGTAGATTTACCTGAAGAAGAATTTGTTTCTACATTAGTAACTGTAATTGTTTTGTTCTGTGCGAGTGGGTCAGGTATTTATGGTAGCTTACATTCTGGTATGACTGGTGACCATTCCGTATTAATTGCAAAATCAATTTTAGACTTCTTTACTGCAGCAATCTTTGCTAGTTCGCTAGGCTATGTTGTGTCAGTTATTGCTATTCCGCAATTTATTGTATTTATGTTAATTTTCCTACTAGCAAATGTCATCAGCCCATTCATTCAACCTGATATGATCCTCGATTTACAAGCAGCTGGTGGTATTTTAATGTTAGCAACTGGTTTTAGAATGATTAAAGTAAAAATGTTCCCAACAGCAGATATGATTCCAGCGATGCTGTTCGTGATGCCAATTTCTTGGGCATGGGGCAACTGGATTTTACCATTAATGTAATCTTATGTAATTTAAAAAATGAATGAAATATGTTCTCCTAAGTTTGTGCCACATGTGCATGGATAAGTTAGGGAACATGTTTTTTTTTTTTTCAAAATTTATAGAAAAGCAGCATAAGGTAAAAAAGGTCAAAAATACGTCAAAAAAAGTTTGACTATTATTGACAAAAGGATAATCAAGTGATATATTATAAATATGTTAGCAGTCATAGTTGTTAAGTGCTAATGAGGTGAAAAGATGTTAACAAAAAGACAAAGTTTAATATTACAGGCAGTGATTGATTACTATGCAAAATATCAGTCGCCAGTCGGTTCCAAGCCTTTATCTCAACATCCTGAAATTAATGCAAGCTCCGCGACCATTCGTAACGAGCTAGCAAGACTAGAAGAATTATCTCTGATTACAAAAACCCATGCTTCATCTGGTCGAATGCCAGCAGAGCAAGGTTATCGTTACTATATCAACCACATCATGCCATATTTTGGTGGATTGATTGATTTAGGTTTAGATGAAGAAGAAGAAGCAATGCTTCAAAATATCTTCAATGATCCTTATAACGATTTGAATCAAGTAATTCGTAAGACAGCTGCTACGTTAGCAAACTTGTCGGAGAATGTCGTAATTTCAATTGGACCGGATATTGCTACGCAACGACTAGCTAAGTTTCGTGTGCTTTCTTTAACGAAAGACCAAGCGATGGTTATTTTGGTGACAGATAAAGGCGTCATCCGCAATCAGGTAGTGAACTTTAATTCAGTTCTTACACCAGATTTGATTGAAGGTATTGCTGAAATCATGAACCAAGAACTTGTTGGTCTTGAGCTTTCGAAAGTAATACAAAGGCTGCAAACACACTATTTAAGTGATATTGATCAAATGAATCATTCTGCTGAAGACAGCAACCATTTGATTCATCGATTAATGAGTCAGTTTAATGGTGACGACATGATCGTAGATGGTCAGAACTATTTATTTTCTGCATTGGCAGAGATGTCAGACGGAGCTAGTATCCCACATCTAAGTCAACTGTTAGAAAACCACGCGGTGATTGCATCGCTAATTAATACGTCTGATCATGGTATTCAAGTTCGTGTAGGTAAAGAGCTCAAAGATCCTTCATTGGAAAAAATGAGTTTAATGTCTGCCAACATGGGTACTGAAAATTCAGGTAACATCATTACTTTTGCTGTGTTAGGTCCAGAGAATATGTCTTATATTCGAATGGCTCAGTTATTCCAAAGCATTTCAAAAGGAATGAGTAAATACCTTGACAATAATTATAAATCTTAGGGGGTCTATCAATTGACAAATATGGATGATAATCAACAAGATTTACATGTTGATGAAGAAGTAAATGAGACAGAGGTTCAGGAAGAAACTGAATCAACGACTGAAACAACTGAAACTAGCGAATTAGAAGCTTTGAAAGCAGAATTAGCTAGCAAAGAAGATCAAATCATTCGTTTATCTGCTGAAATTCAAAATATTAATCGTCGTAACCAAACTGAACGTGAAGCATCTGCAAAATATCGTTCACAAAATCTAGCAAAAGCGATTTTACCTGCTGTGGATAATTTGGAACGCGCATTAGACATCGAAGTTGATGATGATGCATCTAATTCAATTCATAAAGGGATTGAAATGGTTCACGCTAGCTTGTTACAAGCCTTTGCTGAAGAGGGCATCGAAGTAATTGATCCAAAAGGTGAAATTTTTGATCCAAACTTCCACCAATCAGTATCAGCTGTACCAGCTGAAGAAGGTCAACAAGCAGACGAAATCGTTCAAGTTTACCAAAAAGGTTACAAATTGAACGACCGCGTTCTACGACCTGCGATGGTTATTATCGCACAATAGCTGCGATATAATGGATTTGGCTAGTAAAACTACCTAATCCCAAACATTCAATTCATAAAAAATTGATAGATTTCAATAAAAAAAGGAGAAATGAATATTATGGCAAAAATTATCGGTATTGACTTAGGTACAACAAACTCTGCAGTTGCTGTTCTAGAAGGTGGCGAACCAAAAATTATCGCTAACCCAGAAGGTAACCGTACAACACCTTCAGTTGTTTCATTCAAAAATGGTGAACGCCAAGTTGGTGAAGTAGCAAAACGTTCTATGGTAACTAACCCTAATGCAATTGCATCAATCAAACGTCACATGGGTGAAGATGGTTATACAGTAGAAGTAGAAGGTAAAAACTACACACCTCAAGAAATTTCAGCAATGATCTTACAATACTTAAAAGGTTACGCTGAAGACTACTTAGGTGAAAAAGTAACAAATGCAGTAATTACTGTACCTGCTTACTTCAATGATGCACAACGTCAAGCCACTAAAGATGCAGGTAAAATTGCTGGTTTAGAAGTTGACCGTATCGTTAACGAACCAACAGCAGCTGCTTTAGCTTACGGTTTAGATAAAACTGAAGAAGACGAAAAAATCTTAGTATTCGACCTTGGTGGTGGTACATTTGACGTATCTATCCTTGAATTAGGTGACGGTGTCTTTGAAGTACTTTCAACTTCAGGTGACAACAACTTAGGTGGGGATGACTTTGACCACGCTATCGTAGACTTCTTAATCGCTGAATTTAAATCAGAAAACGGTATTGACTTATCTTCTGATAAAATGGCTATGCAACGTCTAAAAGATGCTGCTGAAAAAGCTAAAAAAGACTTATCTGGTGTAACATCAACTCAAATCAGCTTACCATTCATTACTGCTGGTGCTGAAGGTCCATTACACTTGGAAGTAACATTAACTCGTGCAAAATTTGACGAATTAACTTACGACTTAGTTCAACGTACAAAACAACCAGTGAAAAATGCTTTATCTGATGCAGGTTTAACTAAAGCTGACATTGACCAAGTAATCTTAGTTGGTGGTTCAACTCGTATTCCAGCGGTTATCGATATGGTGAAATTAGAAACTGGTAAAGAACCAAACCGTTCTGTAAACCCAGATGAGGTTGTTGCTATGGGTGCTGCAATCCAAGGTGGGGTTATCTCTGGTGACGTTACTGACGTTGTATTACTAGACGTAACACCATTATCATTAGGTATCGAAACTATGGGTGGCGTGTTTACGAAATTAATCGACCGTAACACTACAATCCCAACATCTAAATCTCAAGTATTCTCTACAGCAGCTGATAACCAACCAGCAGTAGATGTTCATGTATTACAAGGTGAACGTCCAATGGCTGCAGATAACAAGACTTTAGGTCGTTTCCAATTAACTGATATCCCAGCTGCACCACGTGGTGTACCTCAAATCGAAGTAACATTTGATATTGATAAAAATGGTATCGTAAACGTTAAAGCAACTGACAAAGGTACTGGTAAAGAACAACAAATTACAATCCAATCTAACTCAGGTTTATCTGATGAAGAAATCGATCGTATGATGAAAGATGCAGAAGCTAATGCTGAAGCAGATAAACAACGTAAAGAAGAAGCAGATCTTAAAAACGAAGTTGACCAATTAATCTTCCAAGTTGAAAAAACAACTGGCGAATTAGAAGGTAAAGTTGATCAAGCTGAAATCGACGAAGCAAATGCATTGAAAGATGAATTGAAAGCTGCTCAAGAAGCTAACGATATCGAAACAATGAAGACTAAGAAAGATGAATTAAATGAAAAAATTCAAGCTTTAACAGTTAAATTGTACGAACAAGCTGCTCAAGCGCAAGAAGCTGACGCAAGTGCTTCAAACGATGATGATAACTCTGTAGACGCTGACTTCGAAGAAGTTGACGACGATAAATAATCTATCACTACTGAACCCTGTCTTCTTTGAGGGCAGGGTTCTTTATGTTATGATTATGGACGAGAAAATCATTCAAGGGGGAGTATATCGTGGCTGAAAAGAGAGACTATTATGAAGTCCTTGGCGTTTCTAAAACGGCAACTAAGGACGAAATAAAAAAAGCCTATCGAAAATTATCAAAAAAATACCATCCAGATATTAATAAAGAAGCGGATGCGGAAGAAAAATTCAAAGAAATTAGTGACGCTTATGAAGTACTAAGTGATGACCAAAAACGTGCTGCTTATGACCAATACGGCCATGCTGCAACAGACGGCGGATTTGGTGGCGGTGGCTTCGGTGGCGGCGGTTACCAATCTTATGGTGGCGGTGGCTTTGAAGACATCTTCGAACAATTCTTTGGTGGCGGTGGTGGCGGATTTGGTGGCTTCGGTGGTTCTAGCCGTACCGCAAATCCAAATGCCCCTCAACAAGGTGATGATCTTCAATACAATATGGATCTAGAATTTGAAGAAGCTATTTTTGGGACTTCAGAAACTATTTCATATCGTCGCGAAGTGGACTGTAATGTCTGTGAAGGGTCAGGTGCTGAGCCTGGTACAGCGGTTCATACCTGTGCAACTTGTTCAGGTACTGGTGTAGAAAAAGTTTACCAACAAACACCACTTGGACGTGTTGTATCTCAAACTGTATGTCATACATGTAATGGTAAAGGTAAAACTTTTGACCAAGCATGTCACCACTGTCATGGTGCTGGTCGTGAAACTGAAACACACAAAGTGAAAGTAAACGTTCCTGCTGGTGTTGAAGATGGCCAAAGCATGCGTTTAAACGGACAAGGTAACGAAGGTAAAAACAAGGGACCTGCTGGACACTTATATGTTGTCTTCCGTGTAAAACGTAGCGAAGTATTCGAACGTAACGGTGCTGAAATTAAGTACGAATTACCAATCAACTTTGCCCAAGCGGCTTTAGGTGATGAAGTAGAAGTACCTACAGTTCATGGTAAAGTAAACATGAAAGTGCCTGCTGGTACACAAACAGGTACAAGTTTCCGCCTAAAAGGTAAGGGTGCACCAAAATTAAATGGTAATACGAATGGTGATCAAACGGTTACTGTACGTGTTGTTACACCAAAACACTTAAATGATGAACAAAAAGCTTCTTTACGTGCTTTTGCACGTGCTTCAAATGCAGAAGTAAGTGAAGAAGACAAAGGTTTCTTCGATAAATTGAAAGATGCCTTCTCTTAATATCATTATTTTATGAAAATGACAAAAGAGTCTGAGAAAAGTATTTTTACTTTTAACTCAGACTCTTTTTTATCAATCAGCATGTCACCGTACCACAGAGGCTTTCTAAATATTGTGGTATGAAGCCTTTTTTGCTATAATGATAATTGCTGAAAAACTAGAGGGGGATGGAAAATGAATATCCAAGAAATGAAAGCAAGACAAGAAAAAATTAGAAATTTTTCCATCATCGCGCACATTGACCATGGTAAATCTACGCTAGCTGACCGTATTTTACAGAATACAGGAACAGTTTCTGAACGTGAGATGCATGCTCAAATGTTAGATTCTATGGATCTTGAACAAGAACGAGGCATTACAATCAAATTGAATGCCATTGAATTAGAATATAAAGCTAATGATGGTGAAACCTATATTTTTCATTTAATCGATACACCGGGACACGTCGACTTCACCTATGAAGTTTCACGTTCTCTTGCGGCCTGTGAAGGGGCTGTCTTAGTCGTTGATGCGGCACAAGGGATTGAGGCACAAACACTTGCCAATGTTTACCTTGCTGTTGAAAATGACCTAGAAATCATTCCAGTTATCAATAAAATCGATTTACCTGCTGCAGACCCAGAAAAAGTCCGCCAAGAAATCGAAGATGTGATTGGTATTGATGCTTCTGAAGCAGTATTAACATCTGCGAAAGCAAATATTGGTATCGATGAATTATTAGAAGAAATCGTAGCCAAAGTACCAGCACCAACTGGTGACCTAGATGCACCTGTACAAGCATTGATTTTTGACTCAGTATACGATGCATACCGTGGGGTTGTATTAAGTGTACGTGTGGAAAATGGGGTGATCCGTTCAGGCGATACGATTCAAATTATGTCTAATGGGAAAAAATTTGAAGTTACCGAATTGGGGATCATGTCACCAAAACCAATTCCTCGTGACTATCTAATGGCTGGTGATGTTGGGTACATTACAGCATCAATCAAAACGATTCAAGATACACGTGTAGGGGATACTGTTACTTTAGCAACAAACCCTGCTAGTGAACCACTAGACGAATACAAAGCAATGAATCCAATGGTTTACTGTGGTCTATATCCAGTAGACTCAGCGGACTACGAAGATCTACGTGAAGCCCTAGAGAAATTGCAATTAAACGATGCTTCTTTAGAGTTTGAAGCGGAATCTTCTCAAGCCTTAGGTTTCGGTTACCGTTGTGGTTTCTTAGGTATGTTACATATGGATGTTATTCAAGAACGTTTAGAACGTGAATTTAACATCGATTTGATTGCAACATCACCGTCCGTAATCTACCACATTTATAAAACAGATGGCACTATGGTTGAAGTAGCTAACCCATCTGAAATGCCAGATCCAACTACAATTGATTACATTGAAGAACCAATTGTGAAAGCAAATATCATGGTGCCTCAAGAATACGTTGGTGCTGTTATGGAACTTGCGCAACGTAAACGTGGTACGTTTATCACAATGGATTATCTAGATGATATTCGTGTGGATGTGAAATACGAATTACCATTGTCTGAAATTGTATTTGATTTCTTTGACCAATTAAAATCATCAACCAAGGGTTATGCATCTCTTGATTATGAATTGGCAGGTTATTCACGTTCAAACTTAGTGAAACTGGACGTTTTATTAAATGGTGACGTTGTTGATGCATTATCAATCATCGTCCACAAAGACTTTGCTGAAAAGCGTGGTCGTGCGTTAGTTATCAAATTGAAAGAAGTTATTCCACGTCAACAATTCGAAGTGCCTATCCAAGCTGCAATTGGTCATAAGATCATTGCGCGTACCAATATCAAAGCCTTACGTAAAGATGTAACGGCCAAGTTATATGGTGGGGATGTTACCCGTCGTCAAAAACTATTGAAGAAACAAAAAGCAGGTAAGAAACGTATGAAAGCCATTGGTTCGGTAGAAGTACCGCAAGAAGCTTTCTTAGCCATCTTAGACATGGACGAAGAATAATTACTCTTATACATAAAAAGAAGAGAACAGTTTTTAAAAGAAACGTTCTCTTCTTTTTTATTTAAAAAATATTACTTACATGAGATTAGAGGACTGGAAGTGTAGTTCCTTAGCCGTGAAAGAGCATGAAATCGAGACCTTGGCTCGATTTCAAAGCGAAAGACCTTGGCTTTCGCTGGTGCCACGGCGAATAGGAACGTACACTATAAGGACGAAAATCGAAGATTTTATGCATTTCCTAGCGTCTTTATTCTGTCTTAGACATCAGGGTTTTGGTGAATATTCTTGCGCACAAAGTTGATTTGATTAGGGATGACTAAACAAACTAGGGTAATAAATAGGGCATACAACATGGCACGAGGCATGATAGTTGCGGACAATATTAATCCTAACACTTTAATGATGATATCTATTATATGCCAAGGCTTCATTCGAAAAGGTTGTTTATGTACGGGTTCTTTATCAGCATTGAATCGTGCAACGGTACTGTGCATCACCATATTTGAAAAAGTTATGGCTAATACAATAATACCGTAGAAAACTTGGGCACTGGCGTTCGACAAATCTTCAGACACAATGGAGGTAGCATAAGGAAATAAGGAGGAGAAAAATAGCATGACTAAGGTTGCCCAAATAGTCCGGTTATTGATCTTACTTACTAAATACCATTCATTATGTAAATTGATCCACATGATACCTAACCAAAAATAAGACAAACAGTAGGCAAAAAAGTTTTCGCGTAAAGCCCAGAAACCTTCAAATGAAACTGGGTCTGGCTTCGCTAACTCAATCACAAGTAGGGTCATGATGATAGCAAGCATAGCATCGATAAAAGCAATTAATCTGTCTTTATTCAAAGTTTTTCCTCCTTTTAAAATATTACTCAAAGTATATCACTTCTTTGATGCAAGATAAAATATAGACTAAGCTTAATTGTCTTTATTTTTAGGATATAATTTGACTTAGAGTGGGCTTCAAGGTATATATTATATAAATATTAAAGGAGTGTGATGAAATGAAAGCAGCTGTTTTCGTTGAACCTGGTCAAATGACCGTTGAAGAGGCGGAGATTCCTAAAATTCAAGCCCCGCATGATGCCATTATTAAAGTGGTCCGTGCCTGTGTATGTGGTTCAGACTTATGGTGGTACCGTGGTATTTCTAAAAAAGCTTCGGGATCATATGTAGGCCATGAAGCGATAGGGATTGTAGAAGAAGTTGGATCTGCAGTGACGCATGTACAAAAAGGTGATTTCGTAATTGTACCTTTTACCAATGGCTGTGGTCATTGTGCAGCATGTAAAGCTGGATTTGATGGTGATTGTACTACTTTTAAAAATGGTGCGGTTGGTTTCCAAGCTGAATATTTACGCTATGTTAGTGGGGATTGGGGTTTAGTGAAAATTCCTGGTCAACCGAGTGATTATTCTGCTGATATGCTCAAATCATTTACGACTTTAGCAGATGTGATGGCGACTGGTTACCATGCGGCTAAATCTGCTGAAGTGAAACCGGGCGATACAGTTGTCATTGTCGGGGATGGTGCTGTTGGCTTATGTGGCGTTATTGGTGCTAAACTGCTTGGTGCAGACCGTATTATTATGATGAGTCGTCATGAAGATCGCCAAAAATTAGCGCTAGAATTTGGTGCGACAGACATCATTGCTGAACGTGGTGAAGAAGGAATTGCTAAAGTACTTGAATTAACCGGTGAAGGTGCGGATGCTGTGCTAGAATGTGTTGGTTCTCAATTATCTGTAGAGACGGCGGTACAATTAGGTCGTGCAGGATCAATTGTGGGGCGTGTTGGTGTACCACATATTGATGAATTGGATACCAATAAATTATTCTGGAAAAATATCGGCCTTCGTGGCGGACGTGCCGCAGTTACAACGCATGACCGTGAAATTTTACTAGAAGCTGTCCTAGATGGTCGTATTAATCCAGGAAAAGTTTTCACTCAATCATTTGACTTGGATCAAGTGCAAGAGGCTTACCAAGCAATGGATGAACGTAAAGCAATTAAATCCTTGCTCGTGATCTCAGATTAAATATTTGTGTTGATGATTCAGAAAATATAAGCAAAATGCCTGTATGTATTTGTTTGCATGCGGGTATTTTTGTGTGCATTGTCCTTTTGCCAAAAAGTAAATGAAAAAGAGTACTATTGAATTTGGGAATATATGCGTATAATAGAGGAAAATAGTTAGTAAAGGGTGATTGCATGATTTTATCAGGTAAAAAAATTGCTGAAGAACAAGGCAAGGGGATTAATATTACGCCTTTCAATGAAGCTCAGGTGAATCCGAACTCATATAATTTACGTTTATCGAATGAGTTGGCGTATTATGAAGATGATGTGCTGGATATGAAAAAATTGCCTACTTTAAAACAGATTGAAATTCCTGAAGAGGGGTATTTATTAGAGCCGGGTAAATTGTATTTAGGGCGTACGGTTGAATATACGGAAACGAGTAAGTATGTACCTATGCTTGAAGGTCGTTCTTCGATTGGTCGTTTAGGTCTGTACATTCATGTGACGGCAGGTTTCGGGGATGTTGGTTTTTCTGGGTATTGGACATTAGAGATGCATTGTTTACAGCCAATTATTATCTACCCAAATGTTGAAATTTGCCAAATTTACTACCATACAATTAATGGGGAGTATGACTTGTATACTTCTGGTAAATATGCCAATAACAAAGGGATTCAAGCTTCACACTTATATTTAGATTTCCAATAAGATAAACGCCACAAAAGTATGAAGATTTTGTGAAGAAAAGCCTTAAAATAGGTTTTTATGTGAAATCAGACTTGGTTTGACCAAATTTGACATTGCTTAGTATATAATATATATGTAGTTGAAATAAAGCTAATTTTTTGGCTAATAAAGAACTCGTGTTGTTTAAAATATTAAATGATCAGGAGTGTATATATGAGCAAATCACAAAAAAATAAAGACAAGAAAAAACGGTCTGGGATCGGGAAATTTGGCGATAATTTTAATTTCTTCAATTCCATGTGGCTGATTTTGATTATCATTTTCGGTTTAAACTTGCTGATACCTGCCGTTACCAATATGCAGGTAAAAGAAGTGCCTTATTCAACTTTTGTCAGTCAAGTTGATGCAGGTAGTGTAACAAATGTAGATATTAATACATACGATGTGACATGGACAACCGAAGAGGATGGCAAAACCCAAGCTTACACGGCGGGTAAAGTGGATGATCCACAATTAGTGGAACGTCTAGAAGAAAATAATGTTACTTATTCGACAGAAATTTACCGTCCTACATCACCAATCGTGTCCTTCTTATTGAGTTTCATCTTACCATTCGCCATTATTTACTGGTTAATGGGTAAATTGATGCGCCGTTTAACAGGTGGTAATGATGGAAAAATCGACTTATCTGGTGGTGGCGGATTCGGTGGGATGAACTTTGGTAAATCAGATGCTAAGATTTATGTGAAGTCAGATAATTCAAGAACTTTCACAGATGTGGCTGGTCAAGATGAAGCGAAGGAATCCTTAGAAGAAGTTGTTGATTACCTGAAAAATCCTAAGAAATATAAAGCCATTGGTGCCCAAGCGCCTCGTGGTGTCTTATTAGTGGGACCTCCAGGGACTGGTAAAACCTTGATGGCACAAGCCGTTGCGGGTGAAGCCAATGTGCCGTTCTTCTCAATCGCTGGTTCTGAATTCGTTGAAATGTTTGTTGGTCGTGGTGCTGCGAAAGTACGTGACTTATTCAAACAAGCCAATGAAAAAGCCCCATGTATTGTTTTCATCGATGAGATTGATACAATCGGTAAATCTCGTGAAAATAACATGTCAACTAACGATGAACGAGAACAAACCTTAAACCAATTACTAACTGAAATGGATGGGTTCGAAGGTGACAAGGGTGTTATTATTCTTGCTGCTACTAACCGTCCTGAATCATTAGATAAAGCCTTGTTACGTCCAGGTCGTTTTGACCGTCAAATTTCTATGGAATTGCCTGACTTAAAAGGCCGTGAAGAAATTTTACGTGTCCACGCCAAAGACTACAAAATGGGTGCCAACATCGATTACCGTTACATCGCTCGCGCAACAGCAGGTGCATCCGGTGCCGATTTAGCAAACATTATTAACGAAGCAGGTTTACGCGCTGTTCGTAACAACCACACTGAAATCTCGCAAATTGATTTGGATGAATCAGTGGATGTTGTCTTGGCAGGTCAAATCAAGAAAAATGATATTTTATCTGCTGAAGAACGCCGTATCGTTTCATACCACGAAATCGGTCATGCCTTGGTTGCAGCAAAACAATCTGGCTCCGCACCAGTGGAGAAAATTACGATTATCCCACGTACATCCGGTGCTTTAGGTTACACCATGCAAGTGGAAAGTGGCGAGAAGTCATTATATACTAAGCAAGAATTGTATAACCAATTAATGACCTTGGCTGGTGGTCGTGCGGCAGAAGAAGTCGTCTTCGGTCAAATCACAACCGGTGCGTCAAATGATATTCAAAAAATGACGAAAATTGCCCGTGCTATGGTAACCCAATACGGTATGTCAGACACCTTCGGCATGATGCAATTGGAAACGCAAACCAATAGATACCTTTCTGACAACACGCAACTTCAAATATCTGGCGGTACAGCAGAAAAAGCTGACCAAGAAGTCATTTCCTTGATCAAACGTGCCCACCAAGAAGCTGGTGAAATCTTAATGAATAGCCGTGAAAAACTAGATGAATTAGCGGAATACTTAATTCAAGAAGAAACCATTACTGGTGAACAATTCATGAAGATCTTAAATAAATAATCTGTTTCAAGCAAGCTGGCCTAGTGATAGGTCAGCTTTTTGATTAGCTTTTGTCCTAACCGTTTTTCAAAAGTCATTTAATAAAAATGAGTAAATTTTAATCTTTCTATTGTTTTTCTCATAGAATTCTGATATATTGAATGTGTTGAAAGAAAACAAGTGGATTTGATAGATATTGAGGAGGAAAGTGTAATGAATCATCTAAATAACATTCAGGCATTTTCTGAATCAGTGCAACATCAAGCCTTATTATTATTATTAGCTAGGTAGGATTCTGTGTAAGTGAACAGGGTCCTCTTCTTCATGAGAAGATACGGGCCCTAGCTAAGGCGGTGGCCCAGGTGGTCACCGCTTTTTTGTTGGTCACTTTTAGGGAAAGACACTTGTTGTTGTTTGGTTGTGGCATTGAATTTTGGAGGTATATAATGGGAAAAATGACAGTAATTGGACAAATGATGGCAGCACACACAGGTAAAATCACCAAATTGATGGGTATCGGTGCTACAGGGTTATTGTTAGCGGCTTGTTCCGGTGTGACATCAGCGACAACGACAGCTGACGCTACGAATGCGGCTAATAGTGATGTGGTCAACATTGGTGGTCTATGGGCTTTAACAGGGGATACATCTGCCTATGGGGTAGCGCAGGATAATGCAGTCCAATTAGCTGTTGAACAACGAAATGCTGAAGGTGGTATTGATGGTCGTGAGGTTGTCTATTGTAATTTTGACAATAAAGGTGAGCCAGCTGAATCTTCTGTGGGCATGTCTTACTTGGTGGAACAGGTAGGTGCGTCTGTTGTCGTTGGTCCAGATACTGCTGGGAATACCTTTGCAGCACAACCGATTGCAGAAAGTAAAGGCGTAACATTGGTCTCAGCATCCACTACCATTGATGGTGCAACCATTAATCCAGAGACGGATGAAGTGTATGATTACTTCTTTAGAACCAATATCGATGCAACAACACAAGGATCGGCGATAGCTACTTTTTCCAACCAACAAGGGTATGAAACTGCAGCTATTTTGAAAGATAATGCGACGGATTATGGGCAAAATTTGGCGACCGTTTATCATGAGGTCTTTGAGGGCGATGTGGTGATTGATGTGTCATATGTATCGGGTGATGCAGATTTCACGTCAATCTTGACGAATGTGAAGGCGGCGGACGTGGATGTTATTTTCATTGCTGGTTTCTACCAAGAAGCGGGAACTATTATTAAGCAAGCACGTGAAATGGGTATTGATACAGTGATTGTTGGACCAAATGGTTTTGCCAATGATAATCTAACGCAACTTGCTGGTGAAGCCAATATGGATGATGTGTATTATGTTGCTAACTTTGTTTTCTCAGACGACGCTGACCAAGATGTCAAAGATTTTGAGCAAGCATATACAGATAAATTTGGGGTTAAACCAGATATGTATTCTGCGCTAGCTTTTGATGCGGTAAATATGATTATGGATGCTATTGATCGTGCAGATACCACTGATCCAGCAGCTATTCGCGATGCGATTGAAGCAACAGATGCTTTTGATGGGATTGCTTACCCAATTTCATTTGATGAAGACCACAATATTGTCGATGCGCCTGTCTTTATCCAAGAATTCCAAGATGGTCAAATGACAGATAATACAACCATTATTGATACAAGTGATTTTGATTAGTTTTATATTTATGTAAAAAATATAATGCCACATGCAAAGGAGAGAAATCTCTGATTGCGTGTGGTTTTTTCTTTTTTACAAATATTTTATCGATATTGCTTGCTATGGAGTCCACTTCAAGGTTTATGATAGGGTCATAGCAATAGAGGAAGGAGGTCATCCGGATGAATATCAAAAAAGCTGCTGAACTTTTTGATTTAACGACAGATACACTAAGATACTATGAACGTGTGGGGGTTATTCCGCCGGTAACACGAAATGAAAGTGGTTATCGTGAGTATACAACACGGGATCTAAACTGGGTTTATTTGGCCAAAAGTTTGCGAAACGCAGGTTTGTCCATTGAATCATTAATTGAATTTGCGCAATTGTCTCAATTAAGAGAAACGCAAAATGTTGAAGATGCACAAAAACAAATTCTAGCTGACCAATTAGAAGAGTTGGATGCGAAGATGGCAGAAATTAAAGATGTCAGGGAATTATTGATCTATAAAATAGAAACCTATGACCAACATATTGCCCAATTTAAAGAAGGTAATATGACACCTGATAAAATTGAAAAATTATGGGAACGAAAAAAATAATATTTTAATGATTCTTAAGGCTTGCCTTGGAGTCCACTTCAAGGTTTATGCTATATATAGCTAATTGAAACTCAAGCACACGAAAAGGAGCAATTTAAAATGCAAAATATTACCTTAAACAACGGTGTTGTAATGCCACAATTAGGTTTTGGTGTCTACCAAATCCCTGCGGAAGAAACAGCTGAAGCAGTATATCAAGCGATTAAAGCAGGCTATCGTTCTATCGATACAGCTTTATTGTATCGAAATGAAAAAGAAACTGGTGAAGGTATCAAACGTGCTATTGATGAAGGTTTGGTTACCCGTGAAGAATTATTTGTGACTTCAAAATTATTCATCGGACAAACACCTGAGGATATCGCAGCAGCGACTATTCAACAGTCTTTAGATGTCATGGGCTTAGATTACTTAGATTTATATTTGATTCACCAACCATACGGAGATAGCTATGGTGCTTGGCGTGCTTTAACCTCAGCGCAAAAATCTGGTAAATTACGCGCTATCGGTGTTTCTAACTTCTCTTCAGCCAAAATGATTGAGTTTGCAAGTTTAAATGATGTAAAACCACAAATCAACCAAATCGAAGTGAACCCATGGTACCAACGTGAAGAAGACCAAGAATGGCATGAAAAATATGGTGTACAAGTCGAAGCATGGGCACCATTTGCAGAAGGTCGTCATGATTTATTTACAAATCCTGTATTGGCTGAAGTAGGCCAACAATATGGTAAAACAGTAGGACAAGTTGTTTTACGTTGGTTAATTCAACGAGGTATTGTCGTTTTAGCAAAATCAGTCCGTCCAGAACGTATGGCAGAAAATATTGATATCTTTGACTTTGAGTTATCAGAAAAAGATATGGAAACAATCAAAGGTCTTGATATGGATGAATCAGCCTTCTTTGATCATGCAGCACCGGCACAAGTTGAATGGTTCATGGGCTATACTAAATAATTTAATTTTACCCTTTTTAAGATACAGGGAGGACATATGACAAATATATTAATTATTGGCGCAGGGGGGCAAATCCCTCGTTACCTGATTCCTTTATTGCAAAAAGAAACGGATGCACATCTCACTTTATTTGGTCGTCGGGCAGCACAATTGCCTTACGAAAATGTCACAAAAATTTCAGGTGATGCCAGCAACCTATCTGACCTAGTGAACGCGATGGAAGGTCAAGATATCGTCTATATGAACTTTGATGATAAAGCTGTGACCGATCAAGTGATTAAAGCAATGAACCAAACAGGTATTAAACGTATCATTCAAGCCGGTGTGTTAGCCGTTTACGGAGAAGTAGCAGAACCCTTTGCCACATGGAACGCTCGCATGCTAGGTAGTCGAATCGCTAAAGGACGTGGTAACGAGAGTCTTGAAGCGAGTGACTTAGATTATCTCTATATGCGCATGACTTGGTTATACAACGGTGACCGGACAGATTACGTCGCTAGCCCTAAAGGCGAAGACTTCTTAGGCGCGCAAATCACCCGTCAAGCTATCGCACAATTCGTATTAGACAACATCACAGGCAAGCGTAATGACACTCGTGCCAGCATTGGTCTATGGGAACCAGGTTCCGAATACAAAGCAAAACCTGACTTCTATTAAGCCTCTTGATGAAAAAGTATGGTGCCAAGCAAGTCTTGGTACCGTATTTTTTTAAGAAAAATTCGCATTGAAAGGAGTGCTCATTTTGTCCAACTCAAAAGACCTCATCATTTATTACAGTCGTTCAGGAAACACACAAGCTGTGGCTGAACTCATTCAAGAAAAGGTTGCTGGTCGTTTGGTGAAGCTAGAAACGGCACAAGCAAGACCAAGCAATTATCGTGCTGAAGTGAACCAACATGTCGCCGAACAAAATGGGCATATATTACCTGCCTTCAACATTGAGTTGCCAGATTTAAGGGGTGTCGACCGTATTTTTCTAGGCACACCGACTTGGAATATGGCTTTACCACAAGTCATCATCAGTTTTCTAAGGGCAAATGATTTTTCGGGTAAAACAATCATTCCATTTAATACTAATGCCGGATATGGACCAGGGTCTACTTTTCGCCAGATTGCAAGTGAAGCTAAGGGTGCAAATGTAGTAGAGGGTTTCACGACACAAGGTGGTCAAGAAGGCAAGGGTATTATGTTAGCAATTCAAGGTGAGCGGAAAGATGCAGTAGTGAAAGAGTTGGCAGTATTTTTATCAAAACTTGAAAAAAATAAATTTTAAAGGTGTGACGATATGTCGAAACAAAAATTTGGTGTAATTTTACCGATTACGCTTCTATCGTATTTCCTTATATTAATGGATAATTCTATTATTTTTACTTCCTCTGTTCAAATTGGCCAAAGTTTAGGGCTATCTGCAGGGCAATTATCCTGGATTTCTAGTGCTTATACCTTAACTTTCGGAGGATTCTTACTCTTAAGTGGACGATTATCCGATTTGCTAGGTCGTAAACGTATTTTCTTAATTGGGCTAACCATATTTGGTCTTAGTTCTCTAATCATAGGTATTTCAACATCACCAATCGTTGTTATCTTAATGCGTGCGGTTCAAGGGATTGGATCTTCTATTATTGCCCCAACAACGCTCGCACTAATTATGGATGCCTATAAGGGTGACATGCGACAACGGGCGATTTCATACTATGGTGCGACCGCAGGAATTGGTTCTAGTGTCGGATTATTAGTAGGTGGTGGCTTAACCAGTTTGATTTCTTGGCGGGCCGGTTTCCTGATTAATGTGCCTTTTACAATTGTATTAATCTACTTAACATGGAAACATGTGAAAGAAACGGAAGGCAAATCAATGCGAATCGATTACCTTGGCAGTTTGCTTTCAATTCTTGGACTAGTTGGCTTGATTTATGGATTGACTGAAGAAAATTGGCTTATCTTATTGGCAGGTTTAGTTATTTTAGTCCTATTTGTCTTTTGGGAAAAACGGATTTCCTATCCTATATTACCTTTGGTTCTATTCAAAAATAAAACCAGTGCTGGTGCATACTTAGGGCGCTTATTATTCATGATGACTATGTTACCTTTCTGGTTCTTTTTACCACAAATGATGCAGACCACATATGGCTTTTCTGCCTTAGCATCCGGTATGGCCTTCTTACCCCTAACTATCGTAAACTTTATTGTTGCTATGCAATTGCCCCGTTATATCGGTAAATTTGGGAACAAACGCGTACTATTGGCTGGAGAAATTATACTCGCTATTGGGTTGATTTTGATGGCACTTTCAGATACGAGCAAAGGATACTGGGTGGCAATTTTTCTGCCTATGATCATTTTAGGTATCGGGCAAGGGTTAATTCTAGCACCTATCACTTCGGCCGGTGTTCACGGTGCTAGTGATGACTTAGCAGGTGTCGCTAGCGGGTTAACGAATACCATGCACCAAATTGGGGGACCGATTGGTTTGTCCATTATCGTCGCCTTATCATCTAGCTTTAATGCAGCATTATGGTTCATGGCAGCCTTTACGCTTATCGGCTTAGTCATCGTCGCAACAGTCATTGAACCTGATCGTAAGTAAATTTGTAGTCATATTTTAAATTCGGAGGTATTCAGATGGTTAAACATGAGCATGTACAAAAAGGTGTCATTTTTCCTGTTGGTGAAAAAAATACAGCTTTTGCGCAATATTTTATTGGTCAAAGCTACTTACAAGGTTTAGTAGCAGATTCAGATATTAACGTTGGGGTCGCTAACGTCACCTTCGAACCCGGATGCCGCAACAATTGGCACATCCACCACGACGGCTTTCAATTATTATTGGTTACTGGCGGCGAAGGATGGTATCAAGAAGACGGCAAAGCAGCACAATTTTTGAAAGCTGGAGATGTCATTGTCACACATGATGGCGTTAAACATTGGCACGGTGCTACAAAAGACAGTTGGTTTGAACATATCGCAATTACTGCGGGTACACCTGAATGGCTAGAAGATGTAAATGACAACTGGTATAGTGCACTTGACGCGTAAGAAAGAAGGCTTTCACATGAAAAAACAAACAGCTGGTCGCGACAACTTAGGTAATTTTGCCCCACAATTTGCGGCTTTGAATGACGATGTCTTATTCGGTGAGGTTTGGGCTAAAGAAGATGAACTATCCGCCCATGACCGTAGTTTAATCACATGCTCGGCTTTACTAGCTATGGGTGCACCCCAATTAGAGGCACATATGCATGTAGCGAAAGAAAATAGTGTAACGCAAATAGAAATGGTTGCTTTAATCACACATTTAGCCTTTTACGCAGGTTGGCCTAAGGCTTGGACGGCATTTAATTTGGCAAAAGAAATTTTTCAAGATGAAAAATAAGCAAAAAAAAAAGACACGTTTGTGAAAAATCACAAGCGTGTTTTTTTTCGCATAACCTATAGATACCATTAACTATAGTAAAGCAAGAATAGGGCGAAGACTAAACCTAAAGTTGCAAGCATGATGCGGCGCTTTAAAAGATCCAATTGTGCATAATCTGGTTCATCAATTGGAATCAGTACACCATCCTCATCTTGTATAAATTGACCAGATTCAGACGCATTATTTTGTTTGTGCCACAACCAGATATAATAAATAGATCGAACCAAAACGATGATTGAACCAATTAATAGCAGTGTTGGGAATATTTGTAAGAATAAACGGGTGAAAAAACTAAATAAAAAGAACAAAATAATTAGGCCAAAGATAAGACCAAGGCAGCCAAAGCTTGATTGTGTGTTATATACATATACGCGATTACGTTTACTCATGATGATTTTCCTCCACTTTTACGATGGGTCTATTATACCTAATAAGTCCATGATTCCGCTTATGAAAAGTATTCTAGATTAAGAATTACTTTGCCATGAGTTATCCGCCTCGGGTATGGTAAAATAAATAGGAATGAATTGAGAGGATAGGGATTATACATGAAAGATTACAAAGCCCTTAATTGGTCGAAAACCTATGGCATGAAACAGTTACTTGAGGATGTTTCCTTTTTAATTAGAGAAGGACAACACGTTGGTTTAGTAGGTGCCAACGGATCAGGTAAAACAACTTTATTAAACATTATTGCAGGCAAGTCTAGTTTAGATAAAGGGACCATTGAACATCCTAAGGAATTTAATATTGGATTAGTCACACAAGACCCAGGTTTGGATGAAGAACAAACCATTTTTGAGGCCGTTTATACCTCTGAAAGTGCCATCGTACAGCTCGTTGGTCGTTATGAGGAAATCACACTTGATTTGCAGTTAGACCCTGAAAATGTCCAACTACAAAACAAATTTACCCAAATTGAACAAGAAATGAATGCGCAAAATGCTTGGACTTTGGATACCACTATTCAAACTATTTTGTCTAAATTAGGCATTCATGACTTAACTCAAAAAATTAAAGTCCTTTCAGGGGGTCAACGTAAACGTGTTGGTTTAGCGAAAGTCTTAATTGAAGAACCAGATTTACTTTTAATGGACGAACCGACCAACCATTTGGATTTTGAAATGGTTGAATGGTTGGAAAATTACATTGCTAACTATAAGAAATCTGTCTTAGTTGTTACCCATGACCGTTATTTCTTGGATCAAATTACAACGCATATTTTTGCCTTAGATCGTGGTAGCTTGACCCAATATGAAGGTAATTACCAAACATACTTGGAAAAACGTCAATCTGAACATGAGATTGAAGAAGCAACGATGGCAAAACAAAAGAAATTATTCAAGAGTGAGTTAGCCTGGATGCGTAAAGGTGCAAAAGCACGTACCACTAAACAACAAGCGCGTATCCATCGCTTTGAAAACTTGAAAGAAAAAGTACATCAAACGACAGATGATTCAGAATTAACAGTTGATCTTGATTCTCAACGTCTAGGAAATAAAGTATTGGAGTTCTCAGACTTAACTGTTGGTTACCCCAACAAACCATTGATTACGGACATCAACTTGATATTACAAAATAAGGAACGCATCGGTATCATCGGGGATAATGGGGCAGGTAAAACGACCTTCTTGAATACCATTGCTGGACTTCAACCACCACTTTCAGGTGAAGTGAAGACTGGTGAAACGGTGAAAATTGCTTACTTCCAACAAATTCCGTCTGACTTACCAGATGACAAACGTGTGATTAACTACGTGCAAGAAATCGCCTCAGAATATACCTATGCTGATGGCAACAAAGTCTCAGCTACACAAATGCTAGAGCAATTCCTTTTCCCAAGAGAATCACATGGTATGTTAATTGGTACACTTTCCGGTGGTGAACGTAAACGTTTATACCTATTGCGTATCTTAATGACAAGACCAAATGTACTGCTTCTAGATGAACCGACAAACGATTTGGATATCGATACCCTAACTGTGCTAGAAGATTATTTAGAGACTTTCCAAGGTGCAGTTATTACCGTATCCCATGACCGTTATTTCTTGGATAAGGTCGTTGAAAAGCTAATCATTGTTGATAGCGATTTAAATACAGTACAATTATTCTATGGTAATTATCACGATTACCGTGATGCTGTAAAAGAAGCTAAAGATGCTGAAGCTGAGCAAAAATCAGCGCAAAAAAATAAAGCGTCAACCGCGACAGCAACAAGCGATAAATCAGAAACAAAGGCACCAGCCAAACGTATGTCTTATCAAGAGAAAAAAGACTGGGCTGTCATTGAAGACGAAATCGCCGCGCTCGAAGAAGAAATAGAAGCATTAGAACAAGCTATGTACGACAACGGAAATGATTACGGCAAATTAAATGAATTGCAAGAAAAGAAAGATAGCAAAGAAAATGATTTGCTTGAAAAAATGACCTACTGGGAATATCTTTCATCTTTTGACGTTTAATACCGGTTATAAAATATAAATACTATTAGGAGGCAGCGATATTGGCTAAACTATATTTAGATATGTTGAATCATATTTTAGAAAATGGACAAGATAAAAGTGACCGTACGGGTGTAGGTACGCGATCAGTATTTGGTTACCAAATGCGTTTTGATTTAAACGAAGGCTTCCCATTATTGACGACAAAAAAAGTACCTTTTTCTTTGATTAAAAGTGAACTACTTTGGTTCCTTAAAGGGGATACAAATATCCGCTACCTGTTAGAGAATAATAATCATATTTGGGATGAATGGGCATTTAAACGCTGGGTTGAAAGTGATGAATATCAAGGACCAGATATGACTGATTTTGGTTTACGTGCTAATGAGGACCCTGAGTTTAACGCATTATATCAAGCTGAAAAACAAGCCTTTTGTGAACGTATCTTAAACGATGATGCCTTTGCAGCAGAATATGGTGAATTAGGTGACGTTTACGGTAAACAATGGCGGAATTGGGAAACACGTGATGGCGGCTCTATCGACCAAATTGCGAACATCTTAGATCAATTAAGAAATACGCCTGATTCTAGACGAATTATGTTGTCAGCCTGGAATCCCGAAGATGTACCAAATATGGCGTTACCACCTTGCCACACTATGAGTCAATTTTATGTGCAAGATGGTAAATTATCTTGTCAACTATACCAACGTTCAGGTGATGCCTTTCTAGGTGTGCCATTTAACATCGCATCTTATGCCCTATTAACACATTTACTAGCACGTGAAGTTGGGTTAGAAGTTGGTGATTTTGTCCATACATTTGGTGATGCGCATATTTACAACAACCATTTTGACCAAGTGCGTGAACAATTAAGTCGCGAACCTCGTCCTTTACCAACTTTATGGATTGGTGGCGAAGGTAAATCAATTTTCGAATTAGAAAAAGATGATATTAAAGTAAAAAATTATCATCCATATGATGCTATTAAGGCACCAGTAGCAGTATAATAGATACAAGCATTTTCCCTATAGGATTATAAGCTAAGGAGGAAAGTAATATGTTAATTGCAATTTGGGCTCAAGATTTAAATCACTTAATCGGTAAAGAGGGCGTATTACCTTGGCATTTGCCAAATGACTTAAAATTTTTCAAGGAGCAAACGCTTGGAAAAACAGTGGTAATGGGTCGTAAAACCTATGCAGGTTTAAACTATAAACCACTGCCAAACCGTCGCAATATTGTTATTACACGTCAAACACATCCTTTCCAATCAGAATTTGATCAA
This sequence comes from Aerococcus agrisoli, assembly GCF_003797145.1. Taxonomy (GTDB): domain Bacteria; phylum Bacillota; class Bacilli; order Lactobacillales; family Aerococcaceae; genus Aerococcus; species Aerococcus agrisoli. The sequence goes on from NZ_RKMG01000004.1 coordinate 80,477, forward strand.
ATAAATGTTGAATTAACAGACAACATTGAAGAAATTGTTCGCTTAGGTGAAACAGAAGATGTCATCATCATGGGTGGTTATTCAATTTACCGTCTATTTTGGCCATTCATCCAAGAATTACGTGTGACAACTATTTACAACGAATTCGAAGGTGATGTTCATTTCAATCCAGACTTAAGTGATTTCGAAGCTTATGAAGTAATCGAAGGGGAAGTGGATGATAAAAATATTTATCCGCATAAATTTGTATTCTATCGCAGAAATGACGAGGTGTAAGTTTTTTGAATTCGCCAACTAAGACAAAAAGAAATCCGTGGAAATGGGCTTTTCTTGCCTTATTGGCACTTATTCTAGTGCCAATCATTGCTTTATATGTGTATTTACAAGTAGCGAGTGCTAATCTACCATCAACTGCCGATGAAAGTGGCTCAACGACTAGTCAAAGTGATGAAACGATTGTTGCGGAGGCTAACTTAACGACCATGTCATTTAACCGACTTGTTGAAGCTGTGATTGGTGGGGACACTGTTCCATATCAATTAACCGTTGATGACCAAGTGACTTTTTCCGGGCAAATCGATTTTTTAGGTACCCAAGTGCCGTATACGATGGAAGGCCAACCTAGTGTCACAGAAGACGGTAATATCTTAATTGATGTCACAAGCATTGAATTAGCAGATATTGATTTGCCTACTGAGACCGTGTTAACCTTGTTCCAACTTACTATACCAACTGATTTGCCCCTACAAGTCCTTGCCAGTAATCAACAATTGTTGATACGTTTAGATGAAATTTCTGCAGATATGGCATTTAGTATTCGCGCGAAAGAAATCGATTTGGCAAATGACACGATTCAAATTTACTTGGATGTGCCGATTTCATATCTAGAAGAGCAAATTGAGGCCAATCAGGCAGCGGAGTAGCAACTAGCAATCAAACCGGAAAGTAGAGTGATGATTACGCAATCTTTTTACCATTACGTTCAGATATATAGAAATGCCGATTTATTAGAAAAAGACCAGCAAGCGCAGTTTGCTGAGCTGGTCTTTTTAGATGGAGATTTTCCGAAAGCAGCCAGTGATTTTGCAACACTGAGTAATTATATTGAATTAAATCAACGCTATTCGGATTATGTCGCCACTTTTGATGACATTTGGCAATCATATAGTGATAAGTATTTAAGCTAAGTGCAAATATTGGGTAAATATTTGTTGGACTGTCAAAAGTATTTCAAGAAAGTAGTGAAGACGATGCAAGAAGATCAAAATGTAACTGATAAGCAAACAACACTTGATGAAAATGAAGTAAATCAACAAAATGAACCGCAAAAGCCTAAAAAACGCGGGGTATCATGGTGGGTATATTTATTATCTATTATCCTTGTATTTGCTATTACCTTCACCGGTACCACCTATGTGACTACTGGCAGTTTGCCAGGTCAAAGTTTGATTACAGGTTCAAACACGAAATTATCAACGCAAGAAATTCAAAAGATACAAGCTGCCTTTTCAACCATTATGGGTGATTATGTAGGTGATGTGGACCGGGAAACCTTAGTTGATGGTGCAATCACTGGTATGGCAGAGGTATTAGAAGATCCGTATTCTCAATATTTAACAGACCAATCTGCCCAACAACTGGATGAAACAATAGATGGCTCATTTGAAGGTATCGGTGCTGAAATTATCGAAGCTGAAAATTATATTCAAATTGTGAGCCCAATTAAAGGTTCACCAGCTGAAAAAGCCGGCTTATTAGCAAATGATATCATTACAGCCGTTGATGGCGAATCTATTCAAGGTTACACAGCCCAAGAAGCTGTTGAATTAATCCGTGGGGAAGCTGGTACAGATGTTGTCTTAACGATTCAACGTGGCGAAGACACCTTCGACGTTACCGTTACGCGTGACACAGTACCAATTCAAACTGTTTACTATAATTTAGTAGAAGATAATCCAACCATCGGCTACATTCAAATCACTAGCTTCTCAACACCAACTTATGATGAGTTAGTAGCTGCTGTTGAAGATTTACGTAGCCAAGGGGCTGAGAAATTTGTCTTGGATGTGCGTGGTAATCCAGGTGGTTTATTAACGTCAGCATTACAAATTGCCAATATGTTCCTAGAAGATGGCGATGTCATTATGCAAGTTGAAGAAAAAGATAGTGAGCCTGTTGTTTACACAGCATCAGATGCTGATTACGGCGACTTCCAAGTAACGGAAGATGTTGTGTTATTAGCGGACCAAGGTTCAGCATCAGCTTCTGAGATTTTAGCAGCCGCGCTTCAAGAATCTGCGGGTGTTCAAGTCGTTGGTAGCCAAACTTTTGGTAAGGGTACTGTTCAAAGTATTTTTGATTTAGATGCGGATGCCGAATTGAAAATTACGATAGCTAAATGGTTAACACCAAGTGGTACATGGATTCATGAAAAAGGTGTTACGCCGGATGTAGCTGTAGCTTTACCAGATTATGCATCACTAACATTGATTGATACGAGTCAAACATATAAAGAAGGCGACTCTTCAGATGCTATCAAGAATATTGAATCTGTTTTAGTAGCGCTTGGATACCAAACGTCAGATGCAGATACAGTCTTTGAAGCTGATACAACTGAAGCAGTAATTGCACTGCAAGCAGCAAATGATCTTAGCCAAACGGGTGTAATTGATGCAGAAACTGCTACTGCAATGATGGTTGAAATGCAGGCATTGATTGCTGAAAATGATACACAATTGGATAAAGCTGTAGAAATTCTGGAATAATCGAACTTTTAAGGATAAAATAAGATTAATCATTACAACTAGGCTATAGGCATAGTTTATGATAGGATTGTCTACGGATTATGAAGAGATTAAGGGCATTTGGCCCAATGTAAAGGATTGACCATATGAAAAGGTTTTTTGAAGAAGTATTTTCCATCGTCATATCGGTCGTAATTGCCCTTGTAATTTTTTGGGTGGTGCGTACCTATTTATTCTACCCATTTAAGGTAGATGGCGATTCTATGAAAAATACCATGCTTGACGGCGAACGATTCATCTTAAATTTAAGAGATTCGATTGATCAATCAGATATTGTTGTTTTTCCAGCACCTGATGGATCTGGTGATGAATACGTGAAAAGAATTATCGGGGTTCCTGGTGATACAGTTGAGTATAAAGATGATATTTTATACATTAACGGTGAAGCCATTGATGAACCATACTTAGATTCAATTAAGGCTGATTATTTTGCCCGCTTCCCTGAAGATACTACCTTCACGGATGATTTCACATTAGAAGAAATTACAGGCCAAACAACCGTACCAGAAGGTTCATATTTCGTCTTAGGCGATAACCGTGAAGTATCACACGATTCACGTTACTTTGGTTTCATTGATGCGGATACAGTTGAAGGAACAACTCACTTCAGATACTGGCCACTAGATAAAATCGGTAGCGTACAATAAGTTAAAAATGTTATACGAAAAGTTGGCTCTAAACCGCCAACTTTTTTACATGAAAGGAGTCAAACATGGCACACATACAATGGTATCCTGGCCATATGGCTAAGGCAAAAAAAGAAGTACAGAGTCAATTAAATGCGGTAGACATCGTGTTAGAAATTCGTGATGCCCGTATTCCAATGGCTAGTAAAAACCCTATGTTGGATGAGATTATAAAGAATAAACGTCACATGATTGTCTTGAATAAAAAAGATTTGGCAGATCCCGTTCAAACGAAAGCGTGGGTAGAAGCATTAAGTAATGAAAATACCCAAGCCATTGCCATTGATAGTAAAAAATTATCTGATATGAAAATCTTCCGTCAAGCCTTGAAGGATTTCACGCAAGATATTCAAGATAAGTGGCAAAAAAAGGGCTTACTACATAAGTCGATTCGTATTATGGTCATTGGAATTCCAAATGTTGGTAAATCTACATTTATTAACCAATTTACCAAACATAAAAAAGCCCAAGTTGGTAACAAACCAGGGGTAACCAAAGGACAACAATGGATTAAAATTGACAAGGATTTTGAATTGTTAGATACCCCAGGTATTTTATGGCCTAAATTTGATGATCAAGAAGTCGGAGACAAATTGGCACTAACTGGTGGGATTAAAGATACCCATTATTATAAAGATGATATCGCCTTATTTGGTCTAGAATTGATGCTACACTATTATCCGGATGCAATTGCCAAGAATTATCCGATTGCAGCTGAGGAAGTTACACCTCCTTATCCAGAATTATTAATGAAATTAACGAAAAACATGGGCTTATTAGAAGACTATGATCGTGCAGCTGACCGTATTATCCGTGATTTCAGAGAGGGTAAATTGGGCCGTATGACCTTAGACCGTATTGAAGAATTATCTTTATATACGGATGATGATGCGAAAACGAATGCTACCGTAACAAAAGACAAATAAGAAAGAGATACATATGACTGATCAAGACCAATTACTGATTACAAGTGCCACAGATATTCATACTTTAAAAATTAGTCAGGTAAAAGCATATTTGGCGCAACCGCATCCGGATGCCACTATCGTTGCTCAAATGCGCTTAGACGAACGTAAAGGGGTACAGGCTGCTTTAAACAAGTTTGATAAGGCACGAGTGAAACAAGAAGCTATTCAGGCTAAAATCGCAGATTTACGCTCGTTAGAGGCAGACCTTCGTAGCCAAGGCTATCAATATATCGCTGGCGTGGATGAAGTTGGACGTGGTCCTTTGGCTGGTCCTGTTGTGACAGGGGCCGTTATTCTTCCAGCAGATATGCCGGCAGTATACTTTAATGACTCGAAACAATTGTCACATGCAAAAAGAAAGGCACTTGTGGCCGATATTGAAAAATATGCCATTTCTTACACGATTGGTATTCAAACAGCCGAGGAAATTGATGCAAGCAATATTTTGCTTGCTACGAAAAATGCTATGGTGCAGGCATTGGATAAATTAACGCCTAATCCAGATTACGTATTAATCGATGCCGTTAAATTAGATCAATATACGAAAGCACCTCAAATGTCGATTATAAAAGGTGATGCCAAGGTTTATGCCATTGCAGCAGCGTCTATTTATGCCAAAGAATATCGTGATCGTCTAATGGCTGAATATGCTGATTTGTACCCAGGCTACGGCTTTGAAGTAAATGCAGGTTATGGTACCAAACAACATCTCGAAGGCTTAGAAAAATTGGGTCCGAGTCCTATTCACCGTAAAACATTTGCACCTGTAAAAAATTATTTATAAGCAAGATAGAATGCACCACTTCCTACGTATATAAGAGTAGAGAGGTGGTTTTTTTATGTTATTTGAACTTGAAAATCCGTTTGCATCAACAATAATAAAATTATGCGAAGAAGAACGTAGAATGGTTGAACGTATGTTGATCTATGCCCATGAAGCGGGTATTTTTACCTATGAAGAATTGTCGTTTATCATCATAGAGCAAATTAAAAATGTGCGAGACCTAGATTATTTCTGGGCAGAACGAGATGATGAAAGAAAATTACTTGCATGGATTAAATTTAGGCAAAAGTATTCACTTGCTTATTTTGAATCTTTGTACCATAAAAATCACATCCAAGTAGTGACAATTATGAACGAAGAAGTTTATCCCAAAAATTTAATCAATACCTATCAACCCAATTTAGTTTTATACTGTCAGGGAAACACTGCTTTAATGAAGGAAACGAGTCTGGCTGTTGTTGGATCGCGGAATATGACCACTTATGGTAAAGGTGTCATAGAACATTTATTACCCAAGCTTGCCAATGAACTAGTGATTGTATCGGGTTTAGCCCGTGGCGTGGATACGTATGCGCATCAATTGACGATGCAAACAGGTAAAACTATTGCTGTGATTGGTACGGGATTGTTGACAGCATATCCGTATGAAAATCAGCAGCTTCAAGCAGAGATAGCCAAAAATCATCTGGTGATTTCACCTTTGCCGAGTTTTACTAAGGTACAAAGATGGCAGTTTCCTTATCGTAATTTACTGATAGCTGGTTTAAGTGATGCTTTACTTGTTGTCGAAGCGGCAGATAAAAGTGGTTCATTAATAACGGCGAATTATGCACTACAAGAGAATAGAGCTGTGTTCGCGGTCCCAGGATCCGTCTTGTCTGCTTTATCTAAGGGCACTAATACCTTAATTCGATACGGGGCCAGTCCTGTACTGGAAGCTGATGATATTTTAACGGAGTTGAAAATGTACTTGTCATAAGGGATTTGGCACATATTTTTCACATAAATAAAATAAAACACTTGCTTATTTGCCATATAAGTTATATATTCTTCGGTAACAAATCATTTACATATTTGACAAATGCCATATTGGTAGCATAATATGTAAAGCGATTTAGAAATGGAAATAAGAAAGGAGCTTATCGTTGGCATATAAATATTTAGTAATTGTAGAATCTCCGACGAAAGCCAAAACGATAGATAAATATTTAGGTAGAAATTACAAGGTTGTAGCTAGTAAAGGACATTTGCGTGATTTACCAAAATCGCGTATGGCTATCGACATTGAAAATGATTATGCGCCTGATTATATTAATATCCGTGGTAAAGGTGATTTAATTAAGGAATTGCGTCGTGACGCGAAAAAAGCTGAAAAAGTCTTTCTTGCGAGTGACCCGGACCGTGAAGGGGAAGCAATTGCTTTCCATTTAGCTCATATTCTTGGTTTAGATGTAAATGACAATATTCGTGTAACTTATAATGAGGTAACAAAAGAAGCTGTAACTGAAGCGATTAAGCATCCAAGACCGATTGATATGGATCTTGTAGATGCCCAACAAGCGCGTCGTGTCTTAGACCGTCTTGTAGGTTACAATTTATCGCCTATGTTATGGAAGAAAGTGAAAAAAGGATTATCTGCTGGACGTGTGCAATCTGTTGCTTTGCATATGATTATTTCACGTGAAAATGAAATCCGCGCTTTCAAACCTGAAGAATACTGGACAGTTGACGGTACCTTCATTAAAAACCGTAAAACATTCAAGGCCAACGCATCGAAATTTAAAGGTAAGAAATTAGACCTGAAAAATGAAGATGATATGAAAGCCTTCATGGCGGAAATTACTAGCCAAGATTTCACAGTTGAAAATGTAACTGAGAAAGAAAGAAAGCGTAATCCGCAAAAACCGTTCACAACTTCATCTATGCAACAAGAAGCTGCGAAAAAATTGAATTTCCGTACGCGTAAAACAATGATGGTTGCCCAACAACTATATGAAGGAATCAAATTGGGTACAGGTGCGCCTGTTGGTTTAATTACCTATATGCGTACTGACTCAACACGTATTTCTGATACAGCAAAAGCCGGAGCAAAAGACTATATCGTCAAAAACTTTGGGAAGGAGTACCTAGGCTACCAAGCTGCTAGCAAAAAAGCGCAAGGTGCTCAAGATGCCCATGAGGCAATCCGTCCATCTTCTGCTGACCGTACACCACAAGCAGTTGAGCAATATCTATCTAGAGATCAATTCAGATTATATTCATTAATTTGGTCACGTTTTATGGCTAGCCAAATGGCGCCTGCTATTTATGACACGGTATCTGCTGATTTAGTTCAAAATCAAGCAACTTTCCGTGCTAACGGATCTAAAATTAAATTTGAAGGTTACCAAAAGGTATATACGGAAGCCAACAATAAGGATAATATCTTGCCAGAATTGATTAATGGCGAAACAGTGAAATCTAAAGATTTGGAACCAAATCAACATTTCACACAACCACCTGCACGTTATACAGAAGCTTCTTTGATCAAAAAATTAGAAGAAGATGGTGTTGGTCGTCCATCAACCTATTCACCAACAATTGAAACCTTATTACGTCGTTACTACGTTAAGTTGGAAGCGAAACGTTTTGAACCAACTGAATTAGGTGAAATTGTAGATTCATTGATCTCTGACTACTTCCCAGAAATCGTAGATACATCATTTACGGCTGAATTGGAGCAAGAATTAGATGATATCGAATCTGATAAGAAAGAATGGGTTGAGGTAATCGATAATTTCTATAAACCATTTAGTAAAGAGCTTGAAAAAGCTGAAGTGGAAATGGAAAAAATTGAAATTAAAGATGAACCAGCCGGCTTTAAGTGCCCAGTTGATGGTGGCGAGATGGTAATTAAGATGGGTCGTTTTGGTAAGTTCTATGCTTGTGCCAACTTCCCTGAATGTCGTCATACAGAAGCCATTGTAAAAGAAATTGGTGTACCCTGTCCGAAATGTCATGAAGGTCAAATTGTGGAACGTAAATCGAAGAAAAATCGTATCTTCTACGGTTGCTCTCGTTACCCTGATTGTGACTTCACTGATTGGAACAAACCAATTGCTCGTAACTGTCCAGTCTGTGACCACTACTTAGTAGAGAAAAAAGGTCGCGGCGGTAAACAAGTTGTATGTCCTAACGGCGATTATGCTGAAGATGTACAAAAAGGTGATGTGGTCGAAGCTTAACCCTCAGTTTAATGATTATTTGGCTTGACCCAATTGACCTATTTTAACGAAAATTTGAAAACACGCTTTCTATTGTGGTACATTAGTGCCATTGATAGAGAGGGTGTTTTTTGATGTCACCAGAAAGTTTTAAACAAATATTTAGCGACTATTTACAACACGAAAAACAATATTCTGATGAAACCATTAAAGCCTATATGTCGGACTTTAATGCTTTTGAGCGCTTTATGCAGGAGGCAGGCATTGAAAGTTTTGAGCAAGTGACGTATCGTGACATCCGGATTTACTTAGGTCAATTGCAAAGAGATGGCCTATCTAGAAAATCGATTTCGCGTTATTTGTCATCTTTGCGTACGGCTTTTAATATTCTTTTGGACCGTGGACAAATTGAAGAGAATCCTTTTAACTATGTTCAGACGGCAAAAGTAGGTTTAAAATTACCAGATTTCTTTTATGAATCTGAGATGCAAGCTATTTTTGACTCAGTGAAAGGGACAGACCCAATTGCTTTAAGAAATAGCGCCTTATTAGAAGTGCTGTACGGTACGGGTGCGCGTGTGAGTGAGGTACGTGACCTAACGATACAACAACTAGATTTGAATGCTGGTATGGTTTTATTACATGGTAAGGGGAACAAAGACCGCTATGTACCAATGGGGTCCTTCTGTCGTGATGCGCTAGTGGCCTATTTTGATCAGGGGCGACCAGGTTTGATGGCAAAGACCGATGCGCAACATGATTATGTTTTTGTGAATTACAAGGGAGAACAACTGACTAGCCAAGGCATTGAATATATTTTAGATCAAATTGTGAAAAAATCAGCCACCACCTTGTCGATTCATCCACATAAGCTGCGCCATTCATTTGCAACACATCTATTGAATAATGGTGCGGATATTCGTACCGTACAGGAGCTTCTAGGGCATTCTAGCCTGTCTACGACTCAAATCTATACACACATGTCTAAAGAGCATCTGAGAGATAATTATTTACAATTTCATCCCCATGCCAAAAAAGACACGAAAAAACCTTCTCAAGATGGCTAAGTACCACTTGAGAAGGTTTTATTGTCGCTATTTCTTTTGTGATTTACGTAAACCAAATGGGACACGCGATTCTGTACCTTGGCGAATACGTTTGATATTGTCTTTATGACGGACAACGATTAAGATGAATACCAATAATGTAACAAAGGTAAGCACCCAATCTTGGTAAAACAATGACAAAGCCAATGCAAAAGCCACGGCAAAGATGCTTGAGAAGCTCACCATACTTGTAATATATAGTGAAATGAAGAAGGATGCGATGGCAATCAAAGCAAAGATTGGATGATAGGCAAGGACTACACCAAATGAAGTGGCCACTGCTTTACCACCTTTAAACTTAAGAAAGATGGGGAAAGAGTGTCCTAGGATGGCCATACCACCAAATAAAAGTGGATGCCAAGATACATCTAAGTAGCTTGCTAGCAATACGGGAATCATCCCTTTTAGCATGTCACAGACAAATACTAAAGTACCACCGGCTTTACCAAAAGCACGGAAGGCATTTGTCGTACCGATATTACCAGAACCAAATTGTCGAATATCTTTTTTGTAAATCAATTTACCAATGACTAACCCAAAAGGAATTGATCCGATGAGATAGGCAAATATAAGTAAGGTAAAAATGAGCATGATGTCATTCCTTTCAATAAATCCATAGATTGTCTTTATTATACCATGATTTAAAATCACTGAGTTAAAATGCCTTGGATTTCTGTTGTGAAAATAAATTATGCTTGTTTTCATAACTAGTAGCTGGCAAAATGGTTGTTGCATCATTTTATCGAAAAATGGGCTATAATAGATAGGTTGCGTATGAAACTGTATGAAGAAGTTTCACTTTGCATTTGGCAAATCAACGTTTTTAATATATTATGAAAAAGATTGAAAGTGGGGTAGACGATTTGGCCAAACCAACAAATAACAATAATAATGAAGCAGTATATGATGAAAGTTCCATCCAAGTACTAGAAGGGTTAGAAGCTGTTAGAAAGCGCCCAGGGATGTATATTGGATCTACAGATGCACGCGGTTTGCATCATTTAATCTATGAAATAGTGGATAACTCTATTGATGAGGCTTTAAGTGGTTATGCAGACCATATCACTGTAACACTAGCTAAAGATGGTTCAGTGATTGTCGTTGATAATGGTCGTGGTATGCCTATTGGTAAACATACAAGTGGTAAACCAACAGTAGAAGTCATCTTAACAGTATTACATGCTGGTGGTAAATTTGGTGGCTCAGGCTATAAAACTTCTGGGGGGCTACACGGTGTAGGTTCTTCTGTAGTAAATGCTTTGTCTAGTCGCTTTATTGCTACCATCCATCGTGACGGTAAGGAGTACCACCAGGAGTTTACGAACGGTGGGAAACCTGGCAAACCGAAAACTGTTGCCTTTAAAGGTAAAACAACGGGTACGAAGATTCAATTTTACCCGGATGCAGAGATTTTTGGTAACATCAAATTTGATGCTAGTACTGTCCGTGAACATTTAAGAGAATCGGCTTTCTTATTGAAGAATTTGCGTATCGATTTTATCGATGAAGTAAATGAGACTGAAGAAACATTCCATTATGAAGATGGGATCAAAGCCTTTGTAGCCTATTTAAATGAAGATAAGGATAGTTTACACGATATTGTCTACTTCCAAGGTGAAGAGAATGGTATCGAAATCGAACTAGCTTTCCAATACAATGATGGTTATTCTGAAACAGTTCTATCGTTTGTAAATAATGTCCGTACGTCTGATGGTGGTAGCCACGAAGCAGGGATGCGTACTGGTTTAACGAAGTCGTTTAATGAGTATGCACGTAAGGTGGAATTACTAAAAGCAAAAGAAAAGAACCTAGAGGGAACAGATGTTCGTGAAGGGTATACAGCGGTATTATCTCTTCGTATTCCAGAAGAAATTCTACAATTTGAAGGTCAAACCAAATCTAAATTGGGGACACCACAAGCACGTTCAGCAACTGATAAAATGGTTTCTGACAACTTAGGTGTGTACTTGATTGAAAATGGGGAAACCGCCCAAATGCTTGTACGTAAAGCCTTGAAAGCTCGTGAGGCCCGTGATGCTGCGCGTAAAGCTCGTGATGCGACACGTGGTGCCAAAGGAAAACGTAAAGAAGTATTATTGTCTGGTAAATTAACACCAGCCCAAGGACGTAATGCGAAGAAAAATGAACTATTCTTAGTCGAAGGGGACTCTGCCGGTGGTTCTGCTAAACAAGGGCGTGACCGTAAATTCCAAGCTATCTTGCCATTACGTGGTAAGGTATTGAATACCGAAAAAGCGAGTATCCAGGATATTCTAAAAAATGAAGAATTAAATACGATTATCTACACTATTGGTGCAGGTGTTGGTGCGGAATTTGAAGTAGAAGATTCTAACTACGATAAAGTCATTATCATGACCGATGCCGATACCGATGGTGCGCATATCCAGGTACTATTATTAACCTTCTTCTATCGCTATATGCGTCCATTAATTGAAGCAGGTAAGATTTACCTAGCGATGCCACCTTTGTATAAGGTTTCTAAAGGTAAAGGTAAAAATGAAGTCATTGAGTATGCATGGACAGATGATGAACTAAAAGCAGTTACTCAAAGAGTAGGTAAAGGATATATCCTTCAACGTTACAAAGGTTTAGGGGAAATGAATGCAGACCAATTATGGGAAACAACCATGGATCCAGAGACCCGTACTTTAGTGCGTGTAACGATTGATGATTTATCATTAGCTGAAAAACGTGTATCCGTCTTAATGGGTAATAAAGTCGAACCGCGTCGTAAATGGATTGAAGAAAATGTTGCTTTCACCATGGACGAAGACGATACTTTATTGAAAAATGCAGGCGATAAAGATACCGAGCTAAACGATGATGTAACTGAAATTATTGAAGTGCAAAACAAAGTGAGTGGTAACAAAGATGCGCTTGAAGAAGAGCCAGATTTAGACCAACTCCAAATAAATTTATTTGATGAAAATGGTGATTATTAATGGTTGATATTCAAAAATTAACTTTGGAAGAGGTTATGGGCGACCGTTTTGGACGATATTCTAAATATATTATTCAAGACCGTGCATTACCAGACATCCGTGATGGATTAAAACCAGTACAACGCCGGATTTTGTTTGCCATGTTCCAAGAAGGAAATACATCGACATCAAACTTCCGTAAATCAGCTAAAACAGTTGGTAATGTTATTGGTAATTACCATCCACATGGGGACTCTTCTGTATATGAAGCGATGGTCCGGATGTCACAAGACTGGAAAAACCGTGAAGTTTTAGTTGAAATGCACGGTAACAATGGTTCGATGGATGGTGACTCAGCCGCAGCCATGCGTTATACCGAAGCACGTTTATCTAAAATCGCTGATGAATTGTTACGTGACTTAGATAAAGATACAGTTGAAATGATTCTAAACTTCGATGATACAGCCGAAGAACCAACTGTATTGCCTGCAGGTTATCCAAACTTATTAGTGAATGGTGCGACAGGTATTTCTGCCGGTTATGCAACGGAAATTCCACCACATAACTTAGGTGAAATTATCGATGCGACGGCATACTTAATTGACCATCCCAATGCTAGTGTAGGTAAATTGATGGACTTTGTCCCAGGACCAGATTTCCCAACAGGTGCGATTATCCAAGGGAAAGATGAACTGAAGAAAGCTTATACGAGTGGTCGCGGTAAAGTTGTTGTACGTTCTAAACATCATATTGAAACTGACCGTTCTGGCAAAGAAAAAATTGTCATTACTGAAATTCCTTATGAAGTGAACAAAGCCAACTTAGTGCGCCGGATGGATGAATTGCGCTTGAACCGTTCAATTGATGGTATTCAAGAAGTGCGTGATGAATCAGACCGTAATGGTTTGCAAATTGTGATTGAGTTGAAAAAAGATGCAAGTTCTGATGCGATTCTAAATTATTTTTACAAGAATTCGGACTTACAAATTAACTACAACTTCAATATGGTTGCGATTAACCACCAACGTCCTGAGCAAATCGGCTTAAAAGAAGCTTTATTAGCTTACATTGAACACCGTTATGTGATTATTCGTCGTCGTACGACATTTGATTTAAACAAAGCACAACGTCGTTTACATATCGTTGATGGTTTAGTTAAAGCAATGTCGATTTTGGACGAAGTCATCGCAGTTATTCGAAACTCAAAAAACAAATCGGATTCGAAACAAAACCTGATTCGTGAATTTGATTTTTCAGAAACGCAAGCAGAAGCAATTGTTAGCTTACAACTATACCGTCTAACCAATACCGATGTGACTGCTTTACAAAATGAACGTCTACAATTAAACGAAGAGATTGCTTCATATCAAGCGATCTTGAATGATGACAAATTATTGTATGCACGTATGAAGACAGAATTGAAGGCGATTAAAAAAGCTTATGCTTCTGATCGTCGTACGGAAATTCAAGATGAAATTGAAGAAGTTATCGTGAAGAAACAATTATTGATTTCAGAAGAAGATGCTATCGTGGTTGTTACACGTGGTGGCTATATCAAACGTTCAACTTTACGTTCATTCAAAGCATCTGGCGTTGAAGAAGTCGGTTTACGTGAAGGGGACCATGTCTTGTATATGGCCAAACATACCACCCTTGATCAGCTTGTATTCATCACAAGTAAAGGAAATTACATTTTCCAACCTGTATATGAACTACAAGACATTCGATGGAAAGATTTAGGTGAACACATTTCGCAAAGAATTGCATTTGCCAATGATGAATCTATTATCGGAGTGTTCCCATATAGTGAAAACAGCAAAGATAATTTATTGCTAGCAACTGCTCAAGGTATGATTAAACAAACTGCTTTAAGTGAATTTAAAGAGTTCCGTGGTTATAAGAACAAGGCTGGTGTCGCAATGAACTTATCTAGTGATAGCGACCAAGTGATTAGTGTCTACCAAGTGCCAGCAGCTACTGATCAAACACAAGCACAAGTGATTTTAACAACACATTTTGGTTTCACATTACGCTACCCAATCGAAGAAATTTCGATTATTGGTGCACGTGCCAAAGGGGTAAAATCAATTAACTTGAAACAAGATGATTATGTCATTAGTGCAGTATTTGCAGCTGAACCAAATGATAATCTTCAAATCATGATGGTGACGCAACGTGGCCATATGAAACGAATGAAATGGGCTGAGATTAATGTGTTAGGTCGTGCCAAACGTGGTCTAGTCGCATTGAAAGAGCTAAAAGCAAATCCACATCGTATTGTGGCTGCTTTCTCAGTAGAGGATACAAATCAAATGTTTGAAGTCATTTCTAGCCAAGGTAAGATTAATGTCTTGCGTGCAGGGGATATCCCTATTGCCAACCGTTATTCTAATGGTTCTATGCTTGTAGATGAAAAAGATAGTGGTCAAATTACGTCTGTAACGCCCATTATTGATTATCAAAACTTTGATATTGAAAACTAAATTTTCGTAAAATTCAACACCTACCAAGTTTTTTATATTGTCTTGGTAGGTGTTTTGTTATATTGTAGAAGAAGTTCATAATTATATTATTTAGTATTCATAACTAGAAATAAAAATTACAAAGTGTTTTAACGAAAGTAAATAGAGCGGTGTTTATTAAATAGCGTTGGAATATGCCTTTTAATAAACGATGAAGGAGAAATATATGCAAGAAGTAGTGATTGTAGCTGCAAAAAGATCAGCTATTGGTAAATTTGGTGGTCAATATAAAAACATATCAGCAGTTGACCTAGGCGTTCAAGTATTAAAACAAACAATGGCGTCAATTAATTTGGACCCACAAATCGTTGAGCAAGTAATTATCGGCAATGTGTTAAGTGCTGGATTAGGCCAAAATGTCGCACGCCAAGTAGCCTTGAAATCAGGCTTATCTGTAGAATCAACTGCGGTTACCATTAACCAAGTTTGTGGTTCGGGGCTTCGTTCAGTGATGATGGCTGCGCAAGCTATCATGCTAGGCGATGCAGAGGTAGTTGTAGCCGGCGGAACGGAGAATATGACTCTAGCACCTTATGTTATCCAATCAGCTCGCTGGGGCCAACGTATGGGCCCCGGTGAAATGATTGATACTATGCAACATGATGGTTTAACTGATGCTTTCTCACATGAATCAATGGGGATTACAGCTGAAAATATTGCAGACCAATATGGTATTTCTCGTTTGGCACAAGATGAATTTGCTGCAGCAAGCCAACAAAAAGCAATGGCAGCTATTGAAGCAAATCGTTTTGCTGAAGAAATAGTTCCAATTGAAATTTCAGGAAAAAATGGCAGTCAAATCATTACCACGGATGAAAGCCCTCGAGCTGGTATCACAGCTAAGCGACTAGGTAAATTAGCACCTGTTTTTAAAGAAGAAGGAACAGTAACAGCTGGGAATTCATCAGGTATTAATGATGGGGCGGCAATGCTTGTACTAATGTCAAAAGAAAAAGCTGAAGCACTTGGCATAAAAGAAATGGTGTCTATCGCTTCATATGCTACTGGTGGCGTTGATCCTTCTATTATGGGTACTGGTCCAATTCCTACAACTAGAAAAGCCTTATCAAAAGCGGGTATTACGGCAGCGGATTTAGATTTAGTTGAAGCAAATGAAGCTTTTGCTTCCCAAGCATTATGTGTTTCTGATGCCTTAGGTTTAGACATGGATAAAGTGAATGTGAACGGTGGTGCCATTGCTTTAGGACATCCTATTGGCGCTTCTGGAGCACGTGTCTTGGTTACATTAGTTCATGAAATGCAAAAAAGACAGTCCGTTCATGGTCTAGCAACGCTATGCGTTGGTGGTGGCCAAGGAGTGTCAGTTATCGTGAAACAAAATATCTTATAATGCATATTATTTGGATATTCATGTCAGCATGCTACAATGAAATTAAGTTAAACATTCAAAAAGGGGCGTACGCATATGACAATTCCTACTTATACTGCACATGATGGTACTGAAATTCCACAAATTGGTTTTGGTACCTATAAATTAAAAGGATATACAGGTGTTGATTCAATTCAATCAGCCTTAGAAGTCGGTTATCGTTATTTAGATACAGCGTATAACTACGAAAATGAAGCTACTGTCGGTGAGGCTATTCGTCGTTCAGGTATTGCGCGTGAAAATATCCAAGTTGCATCTAAATTACCAGGTCGTTACCATCATTTTGATGATGCACTCGTAACGATTCAAGAATCATTATTACGAGCAAACCTAGATTACTATGATTTTTACTTAATTCATTGGCCAAATCCCAAAGAAGACCACTATGTTGAAGCGTGGGAAGCCTTAATCGAAGCGCAAAAACGTGGTTATGTGAAACATCTTGGGGTAAGTAACTTCTTACCAGAATATATTGATCGTATTGAAAAAGAGACTGGTGTATTACCCGTACTAAATCAAGTTGAAATGCACCCATACTTCCATCAAAAAGAACAACGGGCTTATGATGCATCTAAGGGAATTATTACCCAATCGTGGTCACCATTTGTTCGTGCAAAAGAAAAAATTTCTGAGTCTGTTTTAGATAACGAAGACTTAATTGCATTGGGTGAAAAATATGGTAAAACTGCTGGTCAAGCAATCTTGCGTTGGCAATTACAAATGGGGGCAATGCCTATCCCTAAATCTGCAAAACGTGAACGTCAAATTGAAAATTTAGATGTATTTGATTTCACTTTAACTGACGAAGATTTACAAGTATTTGAAAAGTTAAATAAACCTGATGGACGCGCGGCAAACCAAGATCCGTCCTTCTATCAAGAATTTTAGTTTTTCGCAAAAAAGGAATTTTTCTCTCAATCAGAAAAGTTCCTTTTTCTGTGTGGAATTATGGTAATATAGGAATATAAACATTTATAAAAAGGGGCTTAAACATGGATAAAATTTTAGTTTTTGGACATCAAAATCCAGATACTGATGCTATTACATCAGCTATTTCATACGCATACTTATTAAATCAAAAAGGCTTGGAAGCAGAAGCCGTTGCCTTGGGCGAATTTGGTGACGAAACTGCCTTTGCACTAAAATCATTTGATCAAGAACCATTACGTGTGATTGAAACTGCAGCTTCAGAAACAACTACTATCGCTTTAGTGGACCACAATGAATCACAACAATCTGTTGCTGATTTGAAAGACTTAGAAGTGTACTCTGTAGTAGACCACCACAAAATTGGTGATTTCACTTCTCCAGCGCCACTTTCTTTCTTAACAAAACCATATGGTTGTACGCAAACAATTCTTTTTGAATTATTCCAACAAGAAGGTATTGAAATTCCTAAAAATATCGCTGGTTTAATGTTATCTGCAATCATTTCAGATACATTATTATTCAAATCTCCAACAACTACAGAACAAGATAAAATTGTTGGTGAAAAACTGGCTGCAATCGCCGAAGTTGATATCGAAACTTACGGTTTAGACTTATTGAAATCTGGTACAAATGTTGATGCAAAATCTGCAACTGAAATTGCGGAAGGTGATGCCAAATCATTTGAAATGGGTGGTAAACCTGTTCGTATCGGTCAAATCAATGTGGTTGATGTTGACGATGTATTGAAACGTAAAGAAGAAGTATTGTCTACAATGCAAGATTTAGTAACTGACAATGACTACTCAGCATTCTTCTTAGTAGTAACAAACATTTTAACAAGTGACTCTGAAGGGTTAGTTGTTGGTTCTGAAGACTTTATCCAACATGCTGAACAAGCATTTGCAGGTAAAGTAACTGATAACCAAATTGCCTTACCAGGTGTTGTATCACGTAAAAAACAAGTTGTACCTCCATTAGAAAAAACATTCTAATCGTAATTTGAGAAAGGATTGGCCAAGTAATTGGTCAGTCTTTTTTATTTGGCTCTTCGACATTTAATGT
>NZ_RKMG01000040.1 GCF_003797145.1 Aerococcus agrisoli
GAAAAGTATGAATTGTTCAGGTAGGTATAAATTACTTATGAAAGATGAATTATTTTTGTCTATTTCATTCTAAATTTGCTATAACATGATAGAATATACTTTAATAAGTATAAAGAACAATGATAAAGAGGGGAGGTTGAAAATGTCTACTACAGATGAATTAGAAGACCATAATAGTACAGATATTTCAGAAGATGCTATTTGGGAACAGTACCCAAAGATTTTGGATTTTTTATTAATTGATAGAACCAAAACGACTCCTCGAAAGATTAAAAACATAATTTGGGCTAATGAAAATTATGTGAAATTTGGTAGTGCTGCGTATGCACCGACTTCAGAAATGAAACGTGAATTGATTACAGGTGCAATGGGGAAAATAATTAAACCTCGAGCTTTAAAATCTACAGAAACTCAAAAAAAACGAACGAGAGACAAAGCAGAAGTTTTTACGCCTACTTGGGTAGTGAAATTACAGAATGATGAAGTAGATAAGGACTATGCGCAAGATGATCTAGAAACTTATGTCGGGCGTAAATGGCTGGAAATAACATGTGGGGAAGCACCATATATGGCCACTCGCTATGATATGGAAACAGGGCAAATCATTTCCTTAGATGAACGAGTAGGATTTGTCGATAGAAAACTCCGTAGAATTAATAGCGAAATAGACGATAAAGCTGAATGGCAACGATTAGTTGAAAACGCATACAAATCCAGTTATGGGTTTGAATGGAGTGGAGATTCTTTATTTCTAGCTAGGGAGAATTTGCTATATACCTATAGGGATTTTTATTTTGATAAATGGTCTGAGGAACCGTTAGCGGGTTTGTTTGAAGATATTGCCAAAATTATAAGTTATAACGTATTCCAAATGGATGGGTTGAAATATATTATTCCATTATCTGAAAAAAGAGAGTTAGTAACGACAGTACAATTATCTTTATTTGAGGATGAAGAATCAGTGGAACAATGGATTATTAAACCAGGTAAACGAGTAAAAATAATGAATTGGGAATTAGATAAGATGGAGTTTTTTGATAAGGGAGTTAAGTAGGTATGGGGAATAACAACGGGATTAAAACTACTAAATTAATATATCCACAAATCTATGCATATACGTTACCAACAATTGAAGAAAATATTGGTTGGATAAAAATTGGTTATACTGAACGTGAAGATGCTGAACAACGAATTAAAGAACAAACGCAAACAGCCGCAATTCAACTTGAATATGACGAATTATGGGTGCAACCAGCATTTTTTGATGGAACAGATAATTTTTTTACAGACAAACAATTTCACTCATATTTAAGAAAATATAAGTTAGTGCCACAACGTGGTAAACGGGAATGGTTTTATTATAACGGTACACCAAAAAAATCATTAGATGACTTAAATGATTTTAAAAAACAAAATTTCAAACAGATTAAAGAGGAAGCTGAATATGTCTTACGCCCTGAACAAGAGTCGGCTGTTGAAAAAACTTTGGCTTATGCAAGAAAACACGAAGGCGGACGCTTTTTGTGGAATGCTAAACCTCGTTTTGGGAAAACACTTACCACATATGATTTAGCAAGAAAATTAGAAGCTGAAAAAGTTTTAATTGTTACTAACAGACCAGCCATCGCAAATTCATGGTTTGATGATTTTGAAAAATTTATTGCTTGGCAAACGGACTATGTTTTCCTATCGAATAATGAATCATTAAAAAATCGACCTGCCTTTTCTCGAGAACAATATCTCAAACAATTAGACTCAGAAAATCCTAAAGAAAAAATGATTACCTTTGTTTCCTTGCAAGACTTAAAAGGGGCAATTTCATTTGGCGGTAAGCATGATAAATTAAATTGGATTAAAAACCTGAAATGGGATTTACTTGTTATTGATGAAAGCCATGAAGGTATCGATACAATAATTACTGATGTCGCATTTGATCAATTAGAACGTAAATTTACCTTATATTTATCAGGTACACCTTTCAAGGCAATCGCATCTGGTGATTTTACGGAAGAACAGATCTATAACTGGACCTACGCTGACGAGCAAACTGCAAAAAAACATTGGCAGCCTGATTGGGATGAGGAAAATCCATATAATGCCTTACCTCAATTGAATTTATTCTCATATCAGATGAGTCAAGCAATAACAGATGAAGTAAATAAAGGTGCTGATATTGAAGGAAAGAATTTAGATTATGCATTTGATTTAAATGAATTTTTTGAAACGAATGAGGCTGGCAAATTCATCCATGAAAGTGACATTATCAAATGGTTAGATACCTTAACGCATAACGAAAAATACCCATTCTCAACGCCAGAACTTAGAAACGAATTGAAACATACTTTCTGGTATTTAAATAGAGTTGCTTCTGCTAAAGCGCTTGAAAAATTATTGAAGAAACATCCAGTATTCGAAAATTACCATATCATTGTCGCTGCTGGGGACGGAAAAACTGAAGATGATCAGATTATTAATACTAAAGCCTTGGAACGCGTGAGAGAAGCTATCAACAATAACGATAAAACCATTACATTATCTGTAGGCCAATTAACAACAGGGGTTACAGTTCCAGAATGGACGGGTGTTTTAATGCTCTCCAATTTACAATCTCCAAGTGTGTATATGCAGGCAGCATTTAGAGCTCAAAATCCATGGACTTACAAAAAAGATGGAAAAGTATACCAAAAGCAAAATGCTTATGTATTCGATTTTGCGCCTGAACGTACCTTGATTATTTATGATGAATTTGCGAATAATCTATCACGACAAACAGTAAATGGTGGGGGGACCACTGATAAGCGGGAAGAAAACATCAAGCAGTTATTAAATTTCTTCCCAGTAATTGCTGAAGATAATGATGGCAAGATGATTGAGCTTGATGCGAATCAGGTAATGACAATTCCGAAGTCCATTAAAGCACAGGAAGTTGTCAAACGTGGCTTTATATCTAATTTATTGTTCCAAAATATATCAGGTATTTTTGCTTCAGCCGGCGCACGTGAAATATTAGAACAATTAAACCCAGTGGCTCAAGGAACATATAAACCTAATCCTACTGATTCGCCTATTGATACGCAAAATGTCCAAGTTGACCAAGATGGTGGTGTGGTAGTTGACCCTACGATTACGATAGCGACCACTAAGGCCCATTTCGGTGACAAATTATATGAAGAAATCAAATCAAAAATTGATAATGCAATTGATAGTAATCGTAATGACAAGTATGAAGAAGTAGTTACTGAATTAGTTGAGGAAACTTTGCGTCCGGGATTAGAGGATGTTGCAAAGGATATTGGTATATCTAAAACTGCTACAAATGGTGTGATTAAAGAAGAAAAAGCAAAAATAGCAAGAACCATTGAAATAATAGCCAAAAATACTGAAATAAAACATAATGAAGCACAAGTCGAATATAAACGAGAATTAGCTGAGGCCAAAGAAAATGAAGAAAAAATAACGAAAGCTAAAAAGGCGTTTGAAGAGATGACGCAAAAAATTGATGAAGAAGAAAAACAAAGTATCGAGGACAATGTTGTAGCAAAATTGCCAGAAATTGCGCAAAAATCCACGGAAAACATTCTTAAAGTGCATGAGAACAAGAAGAAAAATCATGTAGAAGATGAAGTTCGTGCTCGTTTACGCGGCTTTGCTAGAACTATTCCTTCATTCTTAATGGCTTACGGTGAAGAATCGACAAATTTAGATAATTTCGATTTGACCATAGATGATTCAGTTTTCAAAGAAGTTACTGGGATTACACTCGGACAATTCAGACAATTGCGAGATACATATCATTTCTTTGATCCGATTGTGTTCGATGAATCTTGTCAGGAGTTCTTAAAAAAACGCGCTGATTTATCAAATTATTTTGATGAAAATCAAGAAGAAGACATTTTTGACTACATCCCACCACAAAAAACGAATCAAATCTATACGCCAAAGAAAGTCGTTATTATGATGATTGATCAACTAGAAGTTGAAAATCCTGGTATTTTTTCTGATCCTGATAAAACTTTTGCAGACCTATATGTTAAATCGGGATTATATTTAACAGAGATAGTGAAAAGACTGTTTATTGGACTCGAAGAGATCATTCCAAATGAAGAAGAGCGTTTAAAACATATTTTAGAGCATCAAGTGTATGGATTTGCACCTAGCGAAATAATTTATAATATCGCTAAGAACTTTGTATTTGGTTTTGATAAAAGAGCAGAAAATATTGATACATCTCATCTTGTGTTGTTAGATACAACACCTTATGCCAAGAGTGAAGGCGATTTTGAAGCGAAACTGGATGAACTATTTGGAGGTAATCAATAATGAAATTTGATGTAGTTGTAGGAAATCCGCCATATCAAGAAGATTTAAAAGATACAAGTGATGCCTCGATTTACAATACCTTTTATGATTTATCTGAGAAAATTGCTGAGCAATATATCTTGATATCACCAGCTCGATTTCTTTTTAATGCAGGAAAAACACCTAAATCATGGAATTTAAAAATGTTAAATGATGTTCATCTAAAAGTTGTTAATTATGTACAAGATTCATCTACAGTATTTGCAAATACTGATATCAAAGGTGGAATTGCTATAGTATATAGAGATGAGAAAAGACATCTAGGTCCAATCGGTACTTTTACAAGTTTTAACGAATTAAACCAAATAGTAAATAAAGTGACGTTATCAAGTTCTTTTGAAAGCATTGTACCGATTATTTATTTGCAAGAAAAACTTAATTTAAGTACTTTAGTTAGTGATTTTCCGTTAATTAGTAATAAGATTGGAAGCAATGGAAAAGAAAAAAGGTTAACAACGTCAATATTTTCTAATTTACCCGAAATTTTCTCAGACTCTAAATTATCGAAAGATGATATTGAAATTTTGGGATTAATAAAGAATAGAAGAGTTCATAAATTTATTAAGCGCGAATATCTTGAACCTCACCCAAATTTATATAAATGGAAAGTGATATTACCAAAATCAAATGGATCTGGAGCTATCGGGGAAGTGTTATCTACACCCGTAATCGGGCACCCCGTAATCGGGCACACTCAGAGTTTTATTTCTATAGGTAAATTCAATAGTGAGAATGAGGCCAATAATGCATTAAACTATATCAAAACTAAATTTTGTAGAACAATGTTAGGTGTTTTAAAAATCACACAAGACAATAACCCATCGACTTGGTCTAAAGTACCTTTACAAGACTTTACTGCTGATTCAGATATTGACTGGACAAAATCAATTTCAGAAATAGATCAGCAGCTCTATAAAAAATATGATTTATCTGATGAAGAAATAACTTTTATCGAAGATAAAGTAAAACTAATGGATTAAGAGGTGGCATATTGAATACTTCAACCATTAACGTTATAATGAACCAATAAAACAGGGGAGCTTGTGATGCAGGCTGAGAGGAAGTAATCCAACTTCGACCCTTATACCTGATGCGGGTAATGCCGACGTAGGAAATCATTTTTACTTAGATTTTTTGCAGGAGGCATCCGGATGGGGTGGCTCCTGTTTTTGTTGATGAATATTTTTTCGGGGGAGCTTGTGGTGCAGGCTGAGAGGAAGTGATGTAACTTCGACCCTTAAACCTGATGTGGATAATGCCACCGTAGGAAGTGATTTTGCGTGTAAGCGGGCGGATACTTCAACAGGTATCTGTCCGCTTTTTGTTGTTATGAAATAACAAGGAGGCGTCATATGTTTAAAAAAATTTTCGAAAATGTGCGTACGAAATCGCCACTCATCCACAATATTACCAATTATGTTACCGTCAATGATTGTGCCAACATATTACTGGCTGTGGGTGCATCACCGATTATGGCAGACGAAGCAGATGAAGTAGTGGACATCACGCGTCTTAGTCAGGCGCTCAATATCAATATAGGTACCTTGAACACACGGACTATCCCTGCCATGTTAAATGCCGGTAAAGAAGCCAATCGCCTACAACATCCAGTTTTATTGGATCCTGTCGGGGCAGGGGCATCCATTTTACGTACGGAAACAGCCCAATCTTTAATGCAAGCTATTAATTTTACGGTCATTCGGGGCAATATGTCTGAAATCAAAACTTTGGCATCTGGCACTGGGACTACCAAGGGTGTTGACGTTGATATAGCGGATAAGATTACAAGCGAAAATTTGTCTGAAGCAGTCGATTTTGCTAAATCTTTTGCTAGACAAAGTAAGTCTGTAGTGGTCATTACGGGTGCTATTGATATCGTAACAGATGGGGAAAAAGCCTATTGTATCTACAACGGTCATCCCATGATGTCGGTTATTACAGGCACCGGATGCCAATTATCCGCCTTAACCACAGCATTTATCGCAGCAAATTCGGACCAGGTTTTACAAGCAAGTGCAGCCGCGGTGATGGTGATGGGATTAGCTGGGGAAATTGCCCACGACCGTTTAACAGGGTTCGACGGTAATGCGAGCTACCGTAACTATATCATCGATGCTATTTATCACATGACGGGTGACCAATTGGAAGGCGGTGCTAAGTATGAAGTCTATTAAATCGGATTTGCGCCTATATGCCGTGACTGATCAAAGATGGACCGGCAAGCAAAGTTTAGTAGACCAGGTGGAGGACGCAATAAAGGGCGGGGTGACCTGTGTCCAGTTGCGGGAAAAATCCATGGATGACCAAGCCTTTTTGGCGGAGGCCCTTATCATCAAAGACTTGTGCCAACGTTACGATATTCCGCTTTTTATCAATGATAATGTGGACGTTGCCATTGCTTGTCAGGCGGATGGCATTCATGTGGGTCAGGAAGATATGGCGAGCGATTTAGTGCGGAAACGGGTGGGACCCGATATGTTGATTGGGGTGTCCGTGCATTCGGTAGCTGAGGCACTAATAGCTGTCGAAAATGGGGCGGATTGTCTAGGCTATGGTGCCATGTTCGCAACTGCGACTAAGGACGACGCGGATGTCTTAACGATTGAGGGCTTGCGCCAAGTGTGTGCAGCGGTTGATATTCCCGTCGTTGCGATTGGGGGCATTGATCATGAAAATATAGGGCAATTAGCCGGAACGGGCATCGCAGGTGTAGCCATTATTTCGGCCATTTTTGGGGCATCAGATATTGAGAAGGCATCTAGGGATTTAAAAATTTTAGCTGAGCACGTAGTAGATAGTGATTTGAATAATGAAGGAGGACAATAATATGAAGACGGCTTTAGCAATTGCGGGGAGCGATTCGTCTGGTGGCGCAGGCATCCAGGCAGATTTAAAAACCATGACCATGAATGGTGTATACGGGATGACAGCTATCACGGCTTTGACCGCCCAAAATACGACAGGGGTATTTGGCGTGGAAGAGGCTTCGCCAGCATTTTTGCAAGCGCAAATTGATGCTGTGTTCGAAGATATTTACCCGGGTGCTGTCAAAATAGGTATGGTGTCGTCATCAGAACTGATTCGTGTCATTGGTGACCGCCTGCGTTTTTACAAGGCAACAAATATTGTCCTCGACCCCGTGATGGTTGCGACGTCTGGGTCATCGCTCATGAAGACAGATGCGGTGGAAACCTTAACGGCAGACTTGTTACCTCTTGCGACCCTAGTAACCCCCAATATTCCAGAGGCAGCGCTTTTGGCAGGTGTAGCAATTCAAAACGCAGATGACATGGAAGCGGCTGGGAAAATTATTGGTGACACGCATGGGTGTGCCGTCTTAGTGAAGGGTGGGCATGCGATTAATGATGCTAATGACGTCTTATATGCAGACGGCCATTGCCGGTGGTTTGAAGGGCGACGCATCGATAATCCGAATACCCATGGAACGGGCTGTACCTTATCGAGTGCCATTGCTTCAAATTTAGCTAAGGGCTACGATTTGGCTACTTCAGTAACGCGCGCCAAGGCCTATTTATCAGCAGCGCTAGCGGATATGTTAGACCTTGGAACGGGCTCTGGACCAATGAACCATCATTTTGATTTGCAAGGGCAATTTGCTGAGGAGGCAGACAATGACATCAATCACATCACAGACAACAACCGATAAATTAATCGAAGCTACGCGTGAAATATGGAAGGCATACAATGACCATCCCTTTGTGACGGGAATTGGGGAGGGCAGTTTAGACAGAGAAAAGTTCCGCTATTACATCATGCAAGATTTTTGGTACTTGAAAGACTATACAAAAGTATTTGCCATTGGCCTAGCTAAGGCGACAAATGTTGACAATATAAATCTATTTGCCCAATCAATTGCTGGAATTTCGGCAGAATTGAATGTTCATAACGGCTTTATGGCCCAACTGGATATTACAGAAGAAGAACTAGACACCATCCAACCGTCTTTGGATAATCTTTCGTATACCTCATACATGTTGCGAGTGGCTTATGAGGAAACTGAGGTCGAAATCTTAGCAGCCATTCTATCTTGTGCCTACAGTTATGAAATGATTGCCAAAGAAATCATGCGCCATAATCCGGATGCCATTCATGATGATTTCTATGGTTCTTGGATTCAAGCCTATGGTTCAGACACCTATGCAGCAAGTAATCAGACCTTGATTGAGAGTTTAAATCGTCTATCACAGCATTACACGGATGCCCAAATCGACCACTTGGTTGCTATTTTTACAGCTTGTTCCCGCTATGAATTGGCATTTTGGGAAATGTCTTGGCAAATGCAATAAAGTGAATAACTTGCATCAATTTATCGGTACATTTCGGATAAATATACTATACTTGGGGTAATAAAATACTGATAGATATTGGGAGGTGCAGGATAGTGGCAGATGTAGCTTTAGTGGGTGTTTTTGCGGAGAAATGGTTGGCACTTTTTCAAAATCCGGATACAAGTTATGATGATTTATTTGATGAAAAGTTGGGAAATGAATGCCAACAATTGGGTTTTGTGATGGATCAGGGCCAGTCATTTGCACATCATTACCTGAAAGATTGGTTGAACGTCAAGAACTTGGAAGATGTGATTTATGAGGTAAATGATAAAGAAATTTTGGGTGCAGCTATCTATTCTGCTTGGCGCCACTACGCATACTGGGCTTTTCAGGGAACACCTTATGTAACTGACACCATGCGCCAATGGTTCAAAGTGGCTTTGTACAGACTTAGCAGATTGGTACAACTGACGCCATTTGCTTTTCGAGGGACACTTAGAAAAATGAAAATCTCATCTAATAACATGTCCTATTTCAACCCGCCTCGTGTGGGAGAAACCTATCAACAAAATTTGACCCTTAATAATAAGGGTGGCCTATGGTTCCAATCATTTTTGGTTTCTGAGGATCCAAACCAAGAAAGCCCAGGGTCAAAATTTCAAAAGCATATACCCGCAGCGCAAACGGACAAAATCCTCCAAGCGGTGGCGTCGTATTTTCGCAAACCCTATGATGAAATCCGGGCAACAGATATTGGGACTTGGGAACTTGAGTTAACCAATACTGATGGGGAAAGGTATCGGTATGAGGGGTCTTTATGTGCCAATTTCATTGTTGATGGTATCGATTTATCCGATCTCATTCGCGATACGCTAGGAATGTATGAACTAATTGTCTTTGATGGCCAAGGGACGGATGATAGGATTCAAAATATCAGCGTTCATTATAAGGGGTTGACAGAAATCCATACGCGTATGGCGTAAATCTTTAAACAATAAAGAAGACAAAACACCAATCGTGTTACATATCAAAGAAGCTGTAAACGGTCGCGTACCATTAATTTCAGTTGGTTCAATCGAAACACCAGCACAAGCTGAAGAAGTAATGGATGCGGGTATTGAATTTGTTGCTTTAGGTCGCGAATCAATCCGTGAACCACAATGGGTGCAAAAAGTTGAAGCAGGCCAAGAAGATACCATTCGTTATACGCTAGACAAAAACGATATGGAAGAATTAGGTATCAACCCTGCATTCGCTAACTTCTTAGGAATGTTAGGCGCTGACATGCACTTTGTTGGTGAAGAAGACAAACAGAACTTTGGGGAAGAATTAGGTTCAATCGAAGGTAACTACTAATTTCTCCATTGAACTAAAAATATTTTCAATAAATTCATTCAGGGGTTGGGACAAATAGTTCCAACCCCTTTTGTTGTATTGTGAACGAAATAATTACCAATTAACTCGAAATTCGAGATAAAAAAGCAGAGGCTGGTACAAAAAATTAAAATCATAGATTTTTCGTCCTTACAGTGTACGTTTCTTGTGAGCCGTGGGACCATTGAAAGCCAAGGTCTTTCAATTTGAAATCGAGCCAAGGTCTCGATTGCATCCTCTTTCACGGCTAAGGAACTACACTTTCAGTCCTTTAACATCTGTTCCCATGATATATTTCAATCAAAATT
>NZ_RKMG01000041.1 GCF_003797145.1 Aerococcus agrisoli
TCCATTCTATAGGGTCCATTTTAGACCGTTATGGCTAGCTAGTAGGGTCTTTTGATTTTTTTTTGAAGAAGGGTTTATTGAACGATATGAAATTATTGAAGTAATTCTTTAAAGGCGTCCACAAGCGGTGTTAGCGGTTTGCCTAATACCTTTTCAAAGTCGTCTGATTGTACATCTAATACACCGTTTTTGATGTCTCCTTGAATCGCTAGGAAGAAGCCTGCTACTGGTTCTGGTAATTGATTGTCAGTTAAATTTTTAACGAATGCTTCGTCGTTAGTTTCTAGAGGGGCAATTTCTTTACCTGTTGCTTCTGCTAGTGCTTTAGTTAAAGTTGCGTAGTCTACTGGTTTACCAGATAGTTCTAGGATTTCAGGGAAAGTTTTTTCACCAGCTAAAACGATCGCAGCTGCTTCAGCGTATTCGCGGCGTAATGCCCAACCAGCTTTACCATTTTCAGCGGTGTATAATAGTTTGCCACTGTTTAAAGCCGCACCTACTAGCGGAAGCTCATTTTCCAAGTACCAGTTATTTCTTAAAATTGTAAAAGGAATGCCGGATGCTTTGATGGCTTGTTCGGTATAACGGTGGTCAGTTGCTAGGTCGGCAGAAGATTGGTCTGCACGGGCGAAGCTTGTATAGGTGATAAAGCTAACGCCAGCTTCTTTGGCTACATCAATTGCATTTTGATGTTCTTCTTGACGAGTGCCAGGTGCTGATGAAACAAGTAATAAACGGTCAATACCTGTGAAAGCCGCTTTTAAAGATGCTTTATCTAAGTAATCGCCGATGTGTACTGTATAGCCAGCTTCAGCAAGTGGTGCAGCTTTTTCTTCACTACGTGCTAAGATGTGGATATCTGATACGGGAACTAATGTATTTAATTTGTCTAATGCGAGCCCACCAAAGGCACCTGTTGCGCCAGTTACTAAATATTTCATGAATAAACACTCCTTTTTTTTACCTGTAATAATTAAAGTTACAGGTTAATAATAGTGAATGTGCTATAATAAGTCAAGAGAAAAGAGGTGGGATATTCAGATGAAATATTCAGTAAAGTTTAGTGATGCTATTCATATTTTAGTTTATATCGAGATGCTTCAAGGTACGGACTTATCTAGTGAAGTGATTGCCAAAAGTGTGAATGCTAATCCCGTTTCTGTTAGACGCATTATGAGTAGCCTCAAAAAGGCCGACCTGATTACTAGCCAATCTGGTAAGGCAAATCCAAAATTAAGTAGAGATCCCGAAAATATTTCTTTTTATGATATTTATCAAGCTATCGACGAAGAACAGCAAATATTCCGTGTAGATGAGAAAACAGCACCTGCCTGTATCGTAGGTGGTAATATCCAGGGTGTTTTAGCGGAAAAATATGATCAATTGCAACGTAGCGTTGAAGCAGAGATGCAACAAATCAATCTAGCGGATATCATCCATTCCGTCTCTCAAAGTGCCAATCAATCTGAATTAAACGACGAAGAAACCAAACAAATACTCGAACGATTTTTATAAAAATAAGCTAAGTCGATAATACTTGTAGGTGGTATTTATGATGATAGGTTTCTCATAAAGCCTGAAACAACCCGTTTATCCTTTGGAATCGAAGGTGTTAGTATAAGCATAACAGGTTTAGAAAAAGTATCAGCAGTAATTTAATGAGTAAGTAAAAGTTGCGAAGAGACTACCTGTAAGCAAAAATTAAATTGATGAAGGTATAAAACTAATTTTTAAAAAGTTATGCGCTAAATTTTATTAATATAGTGAATTAAGCTTAGCAAAACGCTTAAAATGAAATAAAAATTAAAAATAAATAGTTGACTTATCATCAAAATGCCATTAATATGTATTAAACAATATATACAGTACGCGATGATGAGATAAGTATTTTATGACACTTGCTTAGAGAGCCTATGTGTGGTGGAAGTAGGTCAAGGAGATTAGAAGAAAATGGTCTTGGAGCATAATAGTTTAAGCCTAAGATAGGTGAGGATTATTCGGGAGCCCCCGTTACAGGGAGAGAGTACAATGATTTTTTAACGTACTCTGTGAGTTTATATTAGCGATAATATAATAAATTAAGGTGGTACCATGAAGTAGCTTTCATCCTTTGCAGAAGCAAGGGATGGAAGCTTTTTTATGAAAAAAATTACAAAATCGGGGGAAATTATTATGACTAAAGACTATAAAATTGAGACACAAGCCATTCACGCTGCTCAAACGATTGATGAAACAGGGTCACGCGCTGTTCCTTTACACCAAACAACAGCTTACGTTTTTGATGATGTAGCGCAGGGCGCTAATCGTTTTGCCTTAGCAGAAGGTGGCAATATTTATACGCGAATCACAAATCCTACTCAGGGCGTCTTTGAAGGTAGAGTGGCTGCTTTAGAAGGCGGTTCAGCTGGTTTGGCTGTCGCTTCGGGTATGGCCGCTATTACTTATGCTATTCAAGTTTTAGCTAAAGCAGGAGACCACATTGTAGCGACAGCTAACCTATATGGCGGAAGCCACAACTTATTTGAACATACTTTCAAGGACTTCGGTATCGATGTGACGATAGTAGATACGAGTGATTTAGCGAATGTAGACCAAGCTATTCAAGACAATACTAAGGCTGTATTTGTAGAAACAATCGGCAATCCGGCTGGAAATATTGAAGATATTAGTGGCTTAGCTGAAATAGCGCATAAACAGGGTATTCCATTAATCGTTGATAATACTTTTGCAACACCTTATCTAGCGCGTCCTATTGAACATGGTGCAGATATCGTTGTCCATTCAGCGACTAAATTTATTGGTGGTCACGGTACGTCAATCGGTGGGGTAATTGTAGAAAGTGGACAGTTTGACTGGAAACAAAATGATAAGTTCCCAGGCTTAAGTCAAGCAGATCCAACTTATAATGATCTTGTTTTCGCAGATGCCTTTGGCCCAGCAGCTTATACTACAAAAATTCGTGCGACGCTATTACGAGATACTGGGGCTTCAATTTCACCTTTCAATGCTTGGTTATTAGTTCAAGGCTTAGAATCATTACATGTACGTATGGATCGCCATGTTGAAAATGCAGAGAAAGTGGCTACATTCTTAGCGCAACACGACAAAGTAGAATGGGTTGATTATGCGGGATTAGAAAGTAGCCCATATTATAGCTTGAAAGAAAAATACTTACCTCTAGGGGCAGGTTCAATCTTTACCTTTGGTGTTAAAGGTGGCTATGAAGGTGGAGTTAAATTCATTGAAAATCTAGAATTATTCTCTCTATTAGCGAATGTTGGAGATGCTAAATCATTAGTGGTTCACCCGGCTTCAATGACCCATAGTCAGTTAACTGAAGAAGAACTAGCTGAAGGTGGCATTAAACCTGAAACAATCCGTTTATCTATCGGAATTGAAAATGTGGATGATATCATAGCTGACTTAGATAACGCATTAGCTGCGATTTAACGACTTAGTAATAGATAGATTGATGTAGAAACAATTTTATATGTTATGCAGGCTATAATTGAATAGATTATAGCCTTTTTTATCCCTTCAATTGTCAGATTAAGTGCAACGATTCATTAAAAAATACTTCATAAGGGGTTTTCCAATTTAGACATTTCCGTGGTCGCGTGTTTAATTTATTCGCCCATTCGTGAATTTGACTATCGAAAATACCTGAAATATCTTCACCTTTAGGTGAATATTCTCGTAATAAACCATTAGTATTTTCGTTTGTACCACGTTGCCATGGAGCATGTGGATCTGGAAAATACACTTTAGTGCCATTTAATTCTAGCGTTATTCGACTATGTTGGGAGAATTCTTTTTCTCTATCGGGTGTAACGGTTTTACATTTATCTTCTCCTACATTTCTTCGTAGATTGATCATACAATCAATCACATTTTTAGAGATTTTCTTTTCAACCTTACCAAGTAGGGAAAAACGAGATCTACGATCGACTAGAGTTACAATACAAGCCCTACCTGTTTTACCGGCTACAGTATCAGCTTCCCAATGACCAATCTCACGGCGCTCATTGGCAGCAGATGGCCGTTCATGAATCGTATTCGAAATTAGTATTTTTCCACGGCGCTCTCGATAATTTTTTGTGTGTCGTGTTTTACCTCGATGTCTTAACTTACGAATTGCACCTTTATTGCCGTGAGAAAGATTCGATTCATCAAAATCTCCGTGATATATTGCACGATAAATCGTATTATAACTAAGAGCTTGCTGATTTATTTCTAGTCTCATTCGGGCACTAATCTCCTCTGGAGACCATTGTTCTTCCAAAAAGAGTCGTTGTACCCGAGAATGAATTTCTGTATCTAGAAGTATGCGTTTACGACCACACTTTCTTCTCTTTCTTTGCTGATACTTTTCTTGTGCTTTTGAGGGAGAATAACTTTTTTCTTGAATAGTATTCCGCTTTAGTTCTCTTGAAATTGTTGATTTTGCACGATTTAGTTGCTTAGAAATATATCCTAAAGACTTTCCTTGCTCATGCAATAGGAATATTATTTCGCGTTTATTAATGGTAAGATGATAATATGGATTCATAGTTTTCTTCCTTTCTGTAGTTGGTGGCACATCTATTTTAAAGGAAAACTGTGGCTCTTTTTTTGAAATTTTTATGTGTTGCACTTAAATTGTAAATTCGTCTTTGACAAACCGTCATAAAAATAAAACCAGTCAAAACTAATAATAATATAGGTATTCCATAAGCTAAAACTCCTATTAATCGATCTACTAAAAATAAATAAAAGAATTCTTTTCAATTTTTATTTATGGTATGACATAAATAAAGTAAAGTTATTCGTCTAGGTTAATCTTATTAATACTCTTTCTCACTAGTGTTGCATGCAATACTAGTGAGAAAGAGCATTAAATATACTGCAAGGCAAGACATTTGGTAATTGAAGAATAACAAGCAAAAAAATAGCAGTCAGGTCTCTTGACAAAGCATAGTTGCTATTCTTTTTTAGGCCCTACTTTAATAAAATTTTTGTTTGGAGGGAACGACTTCATTCCTTTGATTATTTCAGTTGAATTTAATAGAGAAGTCTGGCGTCTATAAAGAAATGCTTTTCTTGATGCACGTCAATTTTTTTGAGGTAGGGGGCCTTTATACTAAATTCAGTAAAGGAAAAGGAGGCATCAAAGGAAGCTATTTTAAACAAACCAAAATTATAGGAGGAATAGATCATGACTGAAAATAAAGCTTCTCAAGAAAGAACACCCCAAGAAAGATTGCAAGAAGAACAAGAACACAAGGAACATGTCCATCATACAAAAATTAATGCAGCGGCCATTTCGGATCATCTTTTAGGAAACATGCATACTTTACATGTGAAATTGCACCAATATCACTGGTATGTAAATGGCGCTAATTTCTTCACCCTGCATGAAAAATTTGAAGAATTGTATAATCAAAACGAAGAATGGTTCGACAAACTAGCAGAACGCTTGATTACTTCCGGTCATAAACCGGCTTCAACCACCGCTGAATTTGAAAAATATTCCATGCTTTCAGAAGATGCCGTCAATAAATATGCTAAAGCAGAAGACATGGTTGAAAATATTATCGAAGATTTCAGACGTACCCGTGACTTAACGATTCGTGCTATTCGTTTAGCACAAGATGAGGGTGACGATGCTTTAGAAGATACACTGATTGCTTTTAAAAATGACTTAGATAAAAACATTTGGATGCTACAAGCGTTCATTGGCAAAGAGGCATTGGAAGATGACGATGCGTTTGATGAGGATGAAGATTAGTTTTTTCGGAAACATACATTTAGAAATTAAATATTTTGAGGTAGGGGCCTTTATGCTAAATATAGGAAAGCTAAAAAAAGGACAGTAAACTGATAAAGGGGAAGAACGAATTGACTCAATACACCCAACCACATGCAGCAGGAGACCACTCAGCTTGTATCCGCTTAGTCCCGATATTCAATCATTTGGAGGAAAGCGCGATGGATCGCATCGCTGAAAAAGCGCACACGAAGCACTATCAAAAAGGGGCGTTTCTGTTTCGCTCGCAAGAAAAAGATGATGCCTTGTATATTGTGAATCGCGGAAAAGTCCGCATCTATCGCTTGTCTGATTCTGGCAAAGAGCAACTAGTGCGTATTTTGAATCCGGGTGACTTTACGGGAGAATGGACATTGTTCAATCCTGATGCTGTGCACGAGGAATACGCAGAAGCTACTCGAGATACGTCTGTCTGCATGATTCAACAACATGATGTACAAGAGTTACTAAAAGAGTTTCCTGCAATTTCATTAAAGCTGCTAGGAGAGATGTCGCAACGGTTAGAAAGATCCGAACGCCAAACCGCACA
Organism: Aerococcus agrisoli; assembly: GCF_003797145.1. GTDB lineage: Bacteria > Bacillota > Bacilli > Lactobacillales > Aerococcaceae > Aerococcus > Aerococcus agrisoli. The sequence goes on from NZ_RKMG01000041.1 coordinate 6,336, forward strand.
AGTAGCCGTGGAGAGTGTCATTACCCGTTTAGTTTTGTTTTTGGCAGAAAATGTGGAACCTGAAATGGGCAACTCTCCCACCATCACCCTGCCGATGGCAAAAAAGGACATTGCTTCCTATTTAGGAACGACACCTGAGACCATCAGTCGCAAATTAGGAGAATTGGAGAACGAGGGATTGATTCAACAGCTGTCTGGGAAAAGAATCAAGATTCAGGATTTAGATGATTTATTGCTTTACAGCGAATAATCGGACACACTTTTTTCTACACGTTGGTGTTCTGTCGCTCTTCATTAACAACGGGACAGAACTCAGTGCTTTTGCTTCCATCTGTCCGTTTTTGGCTCTTTTAAGACAGAACGACCTCATTCATTGGAAAAATAAAAGCACAAACATGATAATTCTCAAGTTTCTTTGTTTTATTTTTCTTTAAGATAGGGTTGCCGAGCAAAACGTAAAAATAAGTAGGGGTGAATGTGCCTTATTTTTGGGTGATAGTTGCCATCACGTTGTCAGCAGCGGGTGCATTCTTTGTCGTCCCTTTCACCAAGAATACGATTGGCGGCGAAGCAAAAACGTCTAACATTGTTGAGGCAGATAGGCTAGCTATGGAAAAAGAAGAGGAAGTTGTAAAAAGAGCCGGCGTAATCGGACACGGAAAAGTGGCGTATTACGAAGCGAGTGATCAGGGAGCTAAAAGCGTATTCACTGTTTGGTTTCCATGGAGCTTAGCCGGAATCTTGTTCAGCATCACCATGACTAGAATGACGCAAAAAAATGAACAAATGAATATCAATGGTACCTACTACCATCCGACTTTTTTATACGAGTCATTGTGGAGTTTGTTGGGCTTTGTCCTCATCGTCACTATACGGAACCGAAAAATAGTTTTTGCGTCAAGAAGAAGTCGCTTTGAGTTACGTTTTGTGGTACTCAGTGGGTCGGTTCTTCATTGAATGTATGCGAACGAACAGTTTATGGATTGGCGAGTGGATCCGCGTTTCGCAAGCCTTGTCTCTGGCCCTGTTTATTGGCGCGATTGTAGTATGGTTTATACGCAGACAAGATTATCCACCAATTTCTTATTATTCTGATGACAATAAGGGGCAGAAAAAGACTATTAAGATGGTGAATTGAGCAAAAAGATAAAAAGAAGTGCCGAACTTGATATGCGTCAATTTTCGTTTGCTAAAAGTGAGCTATATTATAGTTGTAAAGAGGAAAAGGCAGTGTTCATTCATCTGCTGCCGATAAAATAAAAACACATAAAGGAGATAGGAATTATGGAAAAAGCTATATTGCAATTAGAAACGTTGTCTTGTCCAAGTTGTATGCAAAAAATTGAAGGTGCCGTAAAATCAGTTAACGGTGTTGATAAAGACAGCATTAAAGTATTATTCAACTCCAGCAAAGTCAAAGTCGATTTTGATTCAGCTGTCACTTCGATTGAAGAGATTCAAAAAGCTATCGAAAACGTAGGCTATCCGGTCCTTAAAACAAAAGTCAAGGCCGCTTAACAGATTAAATGAACTAGGCAATTCTGGAAGAAAAACTATTTTTTCAGGATTGCTTTTTTTGTTGCAATCCGATTCGAGGTGCTTAGAAACGATAAAAGAGAACTTTCTAAACTTGATGTCAGTCAATTAATTACTTAGGCAATTATCTTATATTGTGTTTATCAATAAAAGAGAAATTAAATTTGGAGGGAAAAAACATGCAAAAATATATATTAAGCAAGAAAAATGTTATCACCGTCATCAGTGGATTGTTCATCGTACTCGGTTTCTTCAGTCACTTTGTTTTAGAAAACGTAGGACTTTCAGAGTGGTCTTTGATCATCGCCTCTGTCTTTGGGATTATGCCAATTGCCATTCAAGCGTTTCAAGCAATGAAAGTCAAAGTCATCAGTATTGATGTCTTAGTCAGTATTGCAGCGATTGGTGCGCTTTTTATTCAAAATTATGAAGAATCGGCTATTGTCACGTTCTTATTCTTATTCGGACACTACTTGGAACACCGAACATTAAACCAAACGCGATCTGCTATCAAAGAATTGACTGAAATGGCACCCGAAAGCGCCTTGAAACAAATGGATAATGGCGAATTTGAAGAAGTAGACGTGGATGATATAGATGAAGGGGATATCTTACTCGTTAAAACGGGTGCGAAAGTTCCAGTAGATGGCACAGTCCTTACGGGTGAAGGGCATATCAATGAAGCTAGCATTACAGGTGAAGCTGTTCCGGTTAACAAGCAAGCTGATGCAGAAGTTTTTGCAGGAACCATTTTAGAAAACGGAACGATTCAAATCAGAGCTGACCGAGTTGGTGAGGACACCACATTTGGAAAAATTATTGAACTCGTGGAAGAAGCACAAGATTCTAAGTCTGAAGCCGAACGCTTTATTGACCGCTTTTCCAAATATTATACACCAGCCGTCTTGGTGCTGGCATTTATTGTTTGGTTGGTCAGTCAAAATGCTGAATTAGCTATCACAATCTTAGTTCTCGGCTGCCCAGGTGCTTTGGTTATCGGGGTTCCTGTTTCAAATGTTGCCGGTATTGGGAATGGTGCTCGTAACGGTGTTCTTTTAAAAGGGAGTGAAGTCATTCAAGACTTCAGCAATGTGGATACAATTGTATTTGATAAGACAGGTACTTTAACTGTCGGAAACCCAACCGTTGCAGCGACTGAACTGTATGAAAAAGATTCTGCTGAAACGCTTGGCTATCTGGCCAGTGTGGAACGGGAATCAGATCATCCATTAGCAAAAGCGGTCTTAAATCAAATTGGCGAAACAAACTTTTATCCTGTTGAAGAAACTGAAGTCGTGAAAGGCGGCGGAATCGTTTCAAGTGTAGCTGGACATAGAGTGGCTGTTGGGAATGTGGCCTTGATGGAAAAAGAAAATGTCACTCTCAGCACAAAAGTGCAAAAAGATGTCAAACGGTTTGAACAACAAGGGAACTCTCTCGTTTTGACAGCGGTCGACGGTGAATTAAAAGTACTGATGGGCATTCGCGATCAAGTCCGTCCGGGTGTGAAAGCTAATTTGCAGGAATTAAAAGACTTGGGCGTGAAAAATCTAGTTGTTCTTTCAGGAGATAACCAAGGAACCGTTGATGTGGTCGCCGGCGAACTTGGTCTGACCGAAGCTCACGGCCACATGTTGCCGGAAGACAAATCGGCTTATATCGGAAAACTTCAACAACGTGGTCAAATTGTAGCCTTTGTTGGAGATGGCGTTAACGATAGTCCGTCCTTAGCTTTAGCAGACATTGGCATTGCAATGGGAAGCGGAACGGACGTAGCGATTGAAACATCCGATGTCGTTTTAATGAACTCGAACTTCAGCAACTTGCCTCACGCACTAGGATTAGTAAAAGCCACCGCAAATAATATGAAACAAAATATCGTGATTGCAATTGGCGTAGTGTTGGTCTTGTTGACCAGCGTCTTCTTCAGCGAATGGATGAATATGTCTATCGGAATGTTGGTTCATGAAGGTAGTATCTTGGTGGTAATTTTCAATGCCATGAGATTAATGAAGTATAAGTTGAAAGGCCGAAAAGAACAAAAAGAAGTATCAGCACCTGCAGAGAAAGTAAAAATATCTTCAGAATAAATTAGAAGAGGCTGAGACAATAGTCCATCCTTGAAATGACAAAAGCGGAAACTCAGATTTTTAAATCTGGGATTTTCCGCTTTTTTGAGTTCTTGAAAAAAAAATAAGCGTATAGAGTATGCTCTTTATAAAATTAATGTTCGTGTAAATGATTAAAAAATCTGGCGGATTTTATAATGAACTTA
>NZ_RKMG01000042.1 GCF_003797145.1 Aerococcus agrisoli
CTAACTTTTGGGGGCCTCTACATCATGTGTCTCAGGCTTTTTTCGTAAACTATTATGCATTTTCGTATTGTAAACCGAATCCTAGGCCATATTTGTTTCCTTGGCTGTCTTCGTATGTATATGGGATATCCATATATTTTTCTTTGTCGTAACCTGGTACATCATTTGGTGAAGCACAGATGCCATTTTCATCTACTGCAACTGCAGCATCATTCTTAGGTAAGGTTAATGGTAATTTACCAGAAGGATTCACTTCGCCCAGAATAACATCCAGAATCGCTTGGATAAACGTGTCGAAACTTGCTGTCAAACCATCAGCTAGTGGTTCAAGATTTTCCAAGATAAATGGTAAATCTAAGTTCACATTGATAATCGTTTGATCGACAGCTTGGCGGATGGCTGCTATTTTTTCAATATCTACATTGGTCTCTTTATGAATTTGTAAGTCCAAATAAGTTGGTGTTGCTTCAAAATATGAGCCAGAAATTGGTTCCGCGAATAGGATAGCAATATCTGCATCGTGGTAATCTGCCACCAAGTCGATGTGTGGGAAAGCAGCTTGAATCAGATTTGGTAAGTTGGCATTGATTTCGTCGGTGTTCGTATTATTGCCGACACGACGTCGTCCAACCATTTCTTTTTCATCATACAACTTGGTAAATAACTCAACATAAACTTTTTTACCAGCCAATTTATTTTTGGTTAATGGTAAAACATTATCTTCATTCTTTAACAAGACAACTGATTTTTGATGAGCAGTATAGGCAATGGCTTGTTTTTCAGGCGTATTCGTTACAGCCGTTGCATGTGCGGCATCTTTATAAGGATTTTCGAATAAACCTAAGGCAAACATTTCCGCTAGTAATTGCGCAACTAGGCCGTCCACACGCTCCATAGACACTAGGCCTTTTTCCATTGCTTCTTGGAAGGCATCCACATCAGTAGTACCAGAAACCACATTAGTACCTGCTTCAATTATTTTCACAGCACGTTCGGTTAAGCATAGATTTTCAACGCCCCATGCCATTGAGCCTAAGACACCTGTATCAGAGTTAACATAGCCTTTAAAACCTAATTCATCGCGTAATAATTCTTGGATAAATTGTTTATTGTAGGCAAAAGCTACATTTTCATCGAAACCACGGTCAAATGGTGCTTGTGGTGTCGCAGATTTTTCTTCTGAAGGAATCGCATAGTAAGGCATGATAGAGGCAGGATTATGTTGAATAGCCGCTTTGAATGGAGGTAGATGGTATTTTTCTAGTGATCCTGCAGTAGGATACACATTGAACTTCCCTTCTGCATAATGTGGGTCGAAGCCATTTTCACGCGCACCACCGCCAGGAAAATGTTTAATGGTTAAGGCAATGGCATCTTCATCCAATACGTCGCCTTGATATACTGGAATAATTACTTCAGCAATAGCAGAAATCGTTGCAGGATCTTCACCAAAGGTACCAAAAGTTCTGAACCAGCGAGGGTCAGTAGCTGTATCCACCATATACATGTAACCCTTACGGATGTTATTAGCTAAAAACTCTTCGTGGCCAATAGCCGCAAACTGCTTAATTAAATCCAAATCATCCATTGCAGCAAGGCCCAAAGTACCAGGGAATGTTGTAAACTGACGTACAGATTGATCCGCATTAAAGGTTGCATCTTCATTCTCGTTGCGTGAATTTGAAATAATCACCATCGGAATCCCCAAGCGTGATTCTTCCGCCATCTCTTGAATGGTATTGGTGTAAGTAACCATTTCTTCTGGCGTCGCATTCTCACGGACAATTAAGTGACGCAATTGGAAATCATGAATCAAGGTAGACGTTGGAAATTCATGCTTCGGTGTCGGATATTCATGATCCTTCTCCACCTCAGAGATAATACCATCGTGACTCGTCGGTTCGCCTTCTTCAACAGAAATCCCCATAGGCTTATCTGTTAAAATAAACATACCCGCTTTTTCGCGATGATTCATACGCGCAAGCAAATCCTTGATACGGTCTTCAACCGGCAACCGCCAGTCTTCGTAGGGATTTAATTGGCCATCGCCATTTAAATCCTTAAATGACAAACCATCCACAACAATAATCTCTTTCTTTCTTGCTACTACTTGTTTTGGCTCCATGCTAATCCTCCAAAAAATCATCTTTTTTGCATATAATATTGCAAGTTTTGTTATCTAGTCTTCTGCCTAGGATTATACGCTTTTAAGATAGCGTTTTCAATATCTATTTTGTTATCTTTTGAGCAAATAAAAAAGGCTGAATCACAAGGATTCAACCTTTTCCATCTACCTAATTAACTACAATGTTACATTGCAATAATTAATGTGATTTGGTATATTTCTTCACTTCTGGAATTACTTTTTCACCTAAGAAATCAATCGTTCGTTTCACTTTATCAAGTGGCACACCACCAAAGTCGATTTGGCCAATGTAACGATCCATACCATAAATTTCATATTGGTAAATCATTTTATCGATAATTTCTTGTGGCCCACCAACCATCAATGTATCTTGTACAGATCTTGCTTGCGCAAATTGTTGTTTAGGGAAGATAGAGCCATTTGAATGTAAGAATGAAGATTTTACATGTGGGTAAAACTCTGCCATCGCTTCTTGTTGTGTTGGTGCAATATACATTGGGCTCGCTGTCGTTAACGGATATGTTGTTGGATCAATACCCAAGTTCGCTAACTCTTCATGATAAGCCTGTACAGCCGGATAGAAGGCCATAGCAGGTCCTGCAAGTGTCGTTAGTACCATTGGCACACCAGCACGTCCAGCCTTCACAGCAGACGCTGCTGGCCCACCAACGCCTCGCCAAATTGGGATAAAGTTATCTTTTGGTTTTGGATACATTTCAGCGCGATTTAACTTGTGACGGAATTGACCTTCCCAAGTAATTGTTTCACCTTTTTCGATTTGATGGTTAATGTAGTTTAACAATTCAAATTTTTCTTCGAATAATTCTTCATAATCACGTAAGTCGTAACCTAATAGTTCAAATAAACCAATACGAGAAGCACGACCACCAACGATTTCAATACGACCATCAGAAATCAAATCTAATGTTGCAAAGTTTTCGTATACACGAACTGGATCTGAAGTAGATACAATTGTAGAAGAAGATGAAATTTTAATTTTGCTCGTTGCTTGGGCAACTGCACCTAAAATAACTGCATGTGCTTGCGAAACAAAGTATTTTTGATGTGATTCACCTAAAGAAAAAATATCTAAACCTGCTTGTTCTGCATATTGTGCAGTTTCGATAATTTCTTTAATACGGCCTTGTTCACCTACGCCTTGATTTGTATGTGGGTTTGGCACATAATCTCCTAGTGAGTATAGACCAAACTGCATGCCCTCATCCGGTTTAAAACCGTATTTCTCTTTCATTGTAGTCATTTTTATTCTCCAATCATATGTTGTTAATTGCAAATTTTTTATGTTACTACTAGTATAATTTCTAATTCGAAACATATCAAGCTTTATGCTTACTTTTTAGAAGTTTTTCTAATCATGATATTTATTGAAATCAAATAGGTTTAATCCTGTTTCGACCTCGTCTTTACTACGTTCTACTTCACCAGCAATAATTTGAATGAAAATTTCACCCGTACCTGATACAAACGCTTCATTCAAATGTCCACCTACCACCGAACCATCACTACGTCCAAATGTCGCGTGATAATGTCCGTAATGTTGACCATCCATCAAACTAATATTCCCATTTAGAGAAGTTAATTCTAATTCTTCATGTAATTCAGTTGGACTGTAGCTTTGTTCCTCTACATTATAAAGCGAGAATTTTACGCGATCACAAGCACCTATACCTTGCACGCTTGCTAACTTAATCTTCTCAAGGTCTGCTACCTCTGTTAAAGCAGTGATGATTTCGTCACCTCTATCAATGCGTACAACTAAATGATCACCAAAACGTCTATAATCCATTGGAATTACTCCCCTCTATATTTACAAATTAATTGTACATAGAATACCATACCCCACGAAAATTGCTAGAAATAGCCATTACTTGTATACAAAAAATGGTTGAGCAATTCGCTCAACCATTTAACATAGACTATTTATCTTCACTTTGTTGACTGTAGCCGTACCCATAACCATAACCGTAACCATAGCCCATTTTCTTGCCTTGTTCACCATTATAAACGGCACCAATAACATTGGCATTTACCATGTCTAACAATTCTTTTGTCTTACGTACATTATTCTTATTGGCAATACCTGCACGAACAACAACAATGACACCGTCAACGCGAGTCGCAACGATTTGCGCATCCGTTACCGCTAATACAGGCGGTGTATCAAAGATAACCAAGTCAAACAAATCTTCTAACTCAGCAATCAATTCGATCATACGCTTAGAACCTAAAAGTTCTGAAGGGTTTGGTGGAATTGGACCTGCCGCAAGAATGTATAAGTTCGCATCAGGCACATAGTTTACAGTGTCCATGATATTTGCATCGCGGTTAGTTAATAAACTAGTTAAGCCTACTGTAGTATCGATACCAAAAGTTTTCGCAACAGTTGGTTTACGCATATCAGCATCCACTAATAAAACACGGAGACCTTGTTGGGCAATTACAGCAGCCGTATTAGCTGTCACTGTAGATTTACCTTCCCATACACCAGAAGATGTAACCATGATTGATTTATAATCTTGGTCAACCATTGAGAATTGGATGTTGGTACGAATTTGACGGAAAGACTCAGAAATAACGTCATTTGGTTGTGTAACAGTAATTAAACTTGCACCACGACGTTGTTCCGCATTCATCTTATCAAAATAATTTCTTCTATTTTTAAACAATTTGAAATCCTCCTAAACACGTCGACGATGTCTTGCACCATCAGAAGTAGCTGTGGCTTTGAATCGTGTATCATCAATTTTCGATTTATTCATTTCAGGGATAGTACCCAATAATGTCCAATCAAGTTCTTCAATGATATCGCTAGATTTAACAGAATTATCCAACATTGCTTTGATGAATTGGTAAACTACACCGATAATCAAACCTAATAAACCACCAATAATTAAGTTTAATAAGATATTTGGAGAAGTTGGTGCCTCACTTGGTGCTGCAGGCGTAACAATCGCTACATTTTCAACTTGTAAGACATCTTTGACAACTTCTGAGAAGCTCGCTGCAATAGCATTCGCAAGGTTCGCAGCCATAAATGGAGATTCATTTTCTACTGAAATAGTGAAAAGTAATGAATCAGAATCCATTGAAACTGTTACATTTTCTGCTAATTCTCCCGCAGTCATACCTTCAGCTTCTGGAACAGCTGCAATTGCAGGTTCAAGTACTAATGGACGGCTCACCAAAGATTGATAAGTATTCAGTAAGGTCAAGTTTGCTTGCAAACCTGCTTGTGTAATTGTATTTTCTGAAGTCGTCGTATTCGTGTTGTTCACAACGATATCAGTTGTAGAAGTATATTTTGGTGTCATTAGGAAAAAAGTAACAAGTGCTGCAAGCACTATACCAATTACCGTTGTTGAAATAATTTTCCAAATATTTGACGTTAAAATATTTAGTATTTCAAGTAACGATATTTCCTGAGTTTCTTGTGTATCTTTCATCTCTTCCTCCTCGAGAAAATCATTATCCCTATATTTGTTCAGAATAATGTTATTTTATCATATTTAAAATTTTCTAACAGCGTGATTTTCGCCATTCTTCAAATCATTATATCCTATAATTCGAATTTTGCACTAACCATTTTCTGAAGTTTCTACATCTCGATGAACAAAATCTACCAATTTCTTGTTTAATGTATCATCGCCGACTTCATCAAGATCAAGTGATTTTACAAATTCAATGATTTCTTCAACTGGCAGGCTCTTAATACGACCCACGAAAATCTTGTCATCTACTTTTTCACCAGTAGTTTCATCTGTTAGTAACAATTCTTCATATAATTTTTCCCCAGGACGAATACCCGTTTCGACAATAGGGATTTCACTTTCCGTATAACCACTCAATTTGATCATTTTCTTAGCTAGGTCTAAAATCAGTACTTCTTTACCCATATCTAAGATGAATAACTCGCCACCCTTAGCTTTGGCACCTGCTTGAATAACCAAACGGCTTGCTTCAGGAATTGTCATAAAGTAACGACGCATTCTAAAGTCGGTAACAGTTACGGGACCACCTTTTTCAATTTGTTTCTTGAATACAGGAATTACTGATCCACGGGAACCTAATACATTCCCAAAACGAACTGCTGCAAATTTCGTATGGTCTGACGTTTTATTCATACCCGTTACTAACATTTCAGCAATACGTTTTGATGCGCCCATTACGTTAGGTGGATTGTTGGCTTTATCTGTCGATACCATTACGAAAACGTCAACGTTAGCATTCTTTGCTGCGCGCGCAACGTTTAAAGTACCATACACATTATTTTTGACTGCTTCCGTTGGGTTAGCTTCCATTAGCGGTACATGTTTATGTGCCGCAGCATGGTAAACAATATCTGGTTTATATTTTTGCATAATACGTTCAATATGTTCACGATCTTGCACGTCAGCAATAATTGGCACAATGCGTGTATCTGGCAATTGTTTTTGTGCAAATTCTTGGTTAATCAAGTAAATTGAATTTTCACCGTGACCTAACAAATAGATTGTTTGTGGTGAGAACTTCACTAATTGACGACAAATTTCAGAACCAATTGATCCACCAGCACCGGTTACCAAGATGTCTTTACCAGAGATTTGGCGCATAGCGTCCGCATCATCTAGTTCCACTTCTTCACGACCTAGTAAATCAGAGATTTCAATTTCTTTTGGTCCAGTTGTCATATCCATTTGATAACCTAGTAAGGTACGTTCAACAGATGGCATTTGACGAACATCTACATCGTGGGCAATACCCCAGTCCAAAATCTTTTCAATTTTTTCAGCCGGTAATGTCGGTGCTGTGATGATGATATTCTTAACATTATACTGTTCGATAATTGAAGGAATATCTTTGGTTGAACCCAAGACAGATAATGAATCTAACTTTTTATAAAGTAGATTTTCATCATCATCGACAAAACCAATAAATCGATAGGAACCATCATTTTTAAATTGTTTGATAAAAGTATTCCCACCACGACCAGCACCAACTAACAAGGTTGGTTCCAATGTGCCGTCACCTTCTGGTATACGTGCACGTTGGTCCATGATGTAACGCCATGTTGCTCGCGTAACAAAAGTTGTACCAATTGAAAATACGGTGAGCAAAAAGATTAAACGTAAAGAAATACTACGATAAATAATCGCTGACGCCGCAGTTGTTAAAATGGCTGCACCCATGTGGGTAAAGAACAAATCAGATGCACCCTTAAAACTCATGAAACGAATGATTAAATGGTAGTTTTTCGTAATCATACTTGCGATTAGATAGGCTACAAAATAAATCACTGAGACGCCAATCGTCATTGGTATCGTAATCCCTACATAGTAGGCTAGTAGATAATACGAAATGATACCAGCGAACATGATTGAAATAAAATCAGCAACGGCTAGTATCGAATACTTTTGATACTTAGAAAAATTCATTTACAGATACCTCTCCCAACTGTCTACAAGCACTGAATAGTGCGGATAATCATTGGTTTAAAATAAACCAAAAAACTTTTTCTTCTTTTTCTTTGGCGCTTCAATGACAAAGTTACTAATCATTGGATCCCCATTTACTAAACTTTTGGCATTCGCTTTAAAATCAAATACGATACTTGACCCATATGCTGCTTGCATTTTTTCAAATGCAGCTTCCATATTAAAGCCACGAGGTCCAGATGGTCTATGGGCATCTGAAGCCATCATGTGAACCAAGTTATGTTCAATCATATAAGCACTCGCTTCTTCTACACCTTGACCAAATTCGCCAAGATATGAAGCTGCTGTGACTTGTGCATAGCACCCCATCTCAACAAAATGTTTTAGGATATCCGGTCGCTCAATTATTTTTTGATTACGTTCTGGATGCACAATAATTGGTCTGATATTACGTGATAGCAAATCAAAAAAGACTTGTTCTGCATAATGTGGTACTTCCATACTTGGAAATTCAATCAATAAATAGTGTTCGTCTAAGTCCGTAAATAAAATATCACCCGCATCAATGTTGGCAATTAATTCACCATGTAAACGAACTTCCTGACCTGGAAAGATTACCAGATCAATACCACGTTGATCCAATTCAACTTGCAATTTACCAACTGCTTCTTCTACTTCTGCTCGACTATTTACAAATTCTGCATTTCGATGGTGGGGTGTTGCCAAGATATGGGTAATGCCTTCTTGAACAGCAACATTCGCCATTGCAATCGACATATCTAAGTCTTTAGCACCGTCATCTAGTCCTGGAAGTATATGGTTATGAATATCAATCATCATGTTCGCTCCTCTTCTCTCAGCAAATATATCGCGATAAAACGAACAACAGCTCAATTTACTTATATTTTCTCATAAGCAATTGTTATTGCTCCAATATACTATATTTACTGAAGCTATGATGTAAAAAAACGGTAAAGCCTTGTTACAGTTCTAATACAATCAGGAAAACTGTTTCAAAGGCTCTAATCCCTTCTTATACTTTACCGCTTTTCATACCTTTTTAAAACTGCTTTTTCGTCATAAATTAATTTTAAATCTATCATTTCATTATTCTCAATTAACGGTTGGAGAAAAATACGGTCACCTTCCCATAAATTTAAATCGAAAATGGCAGATTTATCTATCCATTTCAATTCTCCTTCACGAGTTTCAGATACTTGGTTTGATTCAAGATGGCCAGTATATAAAAAAATATACATAGGTTCTTCATCAGCATAAACAAATGTGACCACACCACGAAAAGTCGCATCCGCTAGTGGTTGGCCCGTTTCTTCTAATACCTCACGTTCAAGGCACTCCAAAGGTGATTCGCCTGGTTCGAACTTGCCACCAACGCCAATCCATTTTCCTTTGTTAATATCATGTTTCTTCTTATTACGATATAGCATTAAATATTGGTCTACATCATTTTCAAGATAAATTAATGTACTAAGCATGCTATATCACTTATTTCAATTCAGCATCTACTAGGAAGCCCATACCCAAGGCACCTTTACCACCGTGTACCCCTAATACTGGTGTTAAATATTGAATTAAGATATCTTCATCAGGATAACTTTCTAAGAAGTAGTCTCTAAATTCAACAGCTTTTTCATAGGCATCACCATGAGCAAAACCTAGATGCAGACGGTCGCCATATTTTGCACGCGCTTCTTCATAAATCTTCATCCAAGATTTTTTGATTTTACCCTCTGTACGAATCTTTTCGTATAAATCTACTTTCCCATCATCTTCAAAGTGCATTACAGGATAAATTTTTAACATTGAACCTAGGAAAGCTGAAGCTGCCTTCGCACGGCCACCTTTCACAAGATTGTTTAAGTCTTCGACAAACACAAAAATTTCTGAGTCGGCAATCATTTGATCCATAGCTGGTAAAATTTGGTCTGGTTCATAACCGGATTCGATCAAACGAACTAATTCTTTAATTTCATGACCGATAATAATCGATACGGCCTTCGTATCTACTAAATGAACTTGAATACGGTCTTTGTATTCATCCATAATCATACGTGCTGTTTGGAAGGTACCACTCAATTTACTAGACATGAATACACCATATACCACGTCATAGCCCTTTGCGACGATTTCATCCATAATTTGGTAATAATCTACTGGTTCAGGTTGAGAGGTAATCGGTAATGTTTCTTGGCTTACCATTTTATTATAGAAATATTTTAGTACCTCTTCATCGGTGGTATCTTCAATTTCTTCACCATCTTTAAAAGTGATTTTTAGGGTCACTTCATACACATCAGGATGGTTTTTTAATTCTTCTGGCAAGCTTGCTGTAGAATCTACAATAATTGCTGATTTCATAATATCCCCTCTTTTTAATTTTTTTATAAATATATAGGACCCTGAATAATTCATACCTCTATA
>NZ_RKMG01000043.1 GCF_003797145.1 Aerococcus agrisoli
ACTTAATTTGACAATTTAAGATGAATAAAAATAAATGATTTAAAGGGGGATGGGCTTTGAAGTTATTTTTCAGTACTAAGGCTATTAATAAGTTGCAATCATTATCACAGTTTGAAAACATCTGCTTAAGCGATACAAACAGCTTAAACATTAGTAAAGACCCAGATATTGATTTGGTGATTCGTACGAATGAAACAGATTTTTCACGGTATGATGAAGTATTAGAAACGCACATTGGTAAAGTGCACGTCCAAACCTCAGCCTTGAAAATTCTTGGTCATGATAACCGCATCGATTTCGATGATTTCAGACAAGTATTCGTACTAATTGTCGACGGCCAAATGGTAAACGACAATATCTACTTACAAAAGGCACAATAACATTTCATCAAACGGGCTGGTCACGACTAGTCCGTTTCCTTATGTCATCATTTTTTATTTTTTAAAGGAGAAAATTATGTCAGATGCCCAATTCAAAGCCTATTATAAACAAACACGTCCCGACCGGATTAAAATCCTCGAACAAGCCAAGCGCATTAGCGCAGATCAGGCACAAATGCTATTAAATGGTACAGGTTTATCCGATGATATTGCTGACAACATGATTGAAAATGCCCTATCAACCTACAAATTACCCTACGGTTTAGCCTTAAACTTCACAATCAACGGAAAAGAAATCGAAGTCCCAATGGTCACTGAAGAACCTTCAGTGATTGCGGCTGCTTCAAATGGTGCCAAAATTGTAACTGGTGGAGGTGGTTTCACCGCTCAAGTCGATAATCGTCTGATGACAGGTCAAATCGCTTTTACAAACGTAAATACCCAAAACCTAGCTGACCAATTTGCAGCTTGGATCCAAACCAACGAAGATACCTTATTAAATATTGCTAATGAAGCATACCCTTCCATTGTGAAACGCGGCGGTGGCGCACGGACAATTACGAACCAATATTTCCCGGCAGCAACGCATAATGAAGCCTTCTTTAATGTCTACCTAGCTATTGATACGCAAGAAGCTATGGGTGCTAACATGATGAACACAATGTTGGAAGCTTTAAAACACTACATGCTGACTCAGATTGATTTTATCCCTGAACTGGATGCCCTCATGGCCATTTTGAGTAACTATGCACTCGAAGCTACAGCTACGGCAACTTGCCAAATTCCAGCCGCTCTTTTTGCAAAAAAAGATATCGATGGTCCAACAGTAGCCAAACGCATCGCCCAAGCAAGCCAACTAGCCCAAGTAGATGTCTACCGGGCGACCACTCACAACAAAGGGATTATGAATGGTGTTGATGCTTTCGTTCTAGCAACAGGTAATGACTGGCGCGCAATTGAAGCAGGCGTCCATGCCTATGCAAGTCGTGATGGCCAATACCGAGGTTTAGCAACTTGGTCATACGATGAGGATACCGAAGTCTTGTCTGGTCATATGACCCTACCCCTACCTTTAGGTGCGGTTGGTGGTTCTATTGGGATTCACCCTACTGTTCAAATCACTAAAGCGATTCTAGGCCAAGCAGATGCCAAAACCTTAATGCAAATCGCTGTTAGTGTTGGGCTTGCTCAGAATCTAGCAGCCGTTCGCGCCTTAGTTTCAGAAGGTATTCAAGCAGGACACATGCATCTACAAGCTCGTTCACTGGCCATTCAGGCAGGTGCACTAGAGTCGGAAATCCAACTAGTGGTTGACGCGTTAGAGCAAGCGCCTCATATGAATCTACAAACTGCTAAAGACATAGTTGCTCAGTTGCATGAAGCTTAGTCTTTTTCACAAAAAATAAGTGCAGTCACAAGTTTGAACATGAGCTTGGACTGCACTTTTTTGTTATTTATAGATTCGGTGATGCTGTTCGATTCCTGCTAGTTGGAATTGTTCTTCGTCTTCAGGTAGGAGTAGTTGTCTACCGTCAGTTGGTAAGGCTTCTTGGAAGATTAATTCGTAGTCAGTTACGGATAATTTGATACGGTTGTCTAACATTTCTTGGTGACGTTCAGCTGCTAAATGGTCTTCATATCCGTCCACTAATGTGATGGAATAGAATTCAGCTACGGCACCTGATCCATAGGAGAAGACACCGATAGCGTCGCCTGCTTGTAGGGTTTCACTTTGTTCGATTAATGATATCAAACTTAGGTAAAGTGAACCGGTATAGATATTCCCCACACGTTTGTTGTACACGCGACTCGCTTCAAATTCTTCTACCAAAGCATTTTGTTTGGCTTCATCAGCTTCAGGCAACATTTGGCGCAAACCTTTTAGCCCCATTTTTGAGTATGGTAAATGGAATGCGAAAGCTTTGAAGTCCTCAATGCTATGGTTGAAGCGTTCCTTGTAACTTGTCCACACATTATCCAAGAATTGTAGATATTGTTGGTTTGAAAAATGGCCATCTACTTCAGGATATGGTGAATAGTTTGGTCGCCAGAAGTCATGGATGTCGCCTGTATATGAAACGGCATCATCATTAATTACAGCAATATGTGGATCTTTACTAATCAACATCGCTACTGCACCGGCACCTTGGGTTGATTCACCAGATGTTTTTAAACCGTAACGTGCGATATCAGTGGCAATCACTAAAGCTTTTGATTCGGGATGGCGTGCGATATGGTTTACAGCCGTTTGAATACCTACTGTTGCTCCATAGCAAGCCTCTTTCATCTCGATTGAACGTGCATAAGGGTTAATACCTAATAATTGATGTACGTATACAGCCATAGCTTTGGATTGATCAATTCCTGATTCGGAAGCCACAATCACAAAATCAATTGCTGCTTTATCTTCATCCGTCAACATTGGCCACGCCGCATTGGCAGCCATTGAAACAGGATCTTGGGTTAAAGGTGCAACAGCTTGTTGTGTTTGCCCTAAACCAATCGTAAATTTTGCTGGATCGACATCTCGAGCTTCAGCTAACTCTTCCATGTCTAGGTATACATGGGGTGTGAAAAAATTAAATTTATCGATACCTATATTCATTTTTCATTTTCTCCCAACTATAGTTTATATATTTAACTCGACCTCTCAATATATCATTTTATCATAATTCACCATAATTTCATGCATATCTTCTATTCTTAGGAAAATCTGAAATACTTAATAGAGTGCGACAATAACCGTTTTGATTTGAACCGTTGGAAGAAAATGAAAATAAGACGTACTTCAGTCTTATTGATTTTTCTAAAACGCAGTCAAATCAGGTTATTGGAGCAGGTTTTCATAGAGTGCGACAAAAGTTGTCCAGCTTTGAACCGTTGGAAGAAACAAAAAAGGTCAGTGCTTTCAGCACTGACCTTATAGCATATATATGCGTCATTATTTAGCAACTAACTCAGCTGCATCAAAGTATTCAACCGCATTGTGGTATGAAACGTTAGCAATTAATTTACCTAATAATGCTTCATCGTTAGGAATTTCACCACGTTCCACCAAGTCACCAATGTAATCGCAGAATAAACGGCGGAAGTATTCGTGACGTGTGTATGAAATAAATGAACGTGAGTCAGTTAGCATACCGACAAAGTTCATTAATAAACCACCTTCAGCAAGTGCTTTGAATTGTTTCAACATACCGTATTTTGTATCGTTGAACCACCAACCAGAACCTAATTGTACACGGCTCTTCAAACCTTCATCATTAGCTTGGAAGTTGGCTGCAGTTGTTGCTGCTAAATCGAAGTAAGCTGGGTTTAATGGATACAAGATCACTTTAGGTAGCTCATTTGTTTTATCCATTTCGTTCAATAAACCATTCAATGCTTCTGCAACATTCACTTGGTCATTGATTGAATCTAAACCTGCATCCGGACCTAATTGGTTAAAGATACGTTCAGCGTTGTTACGAATAGCACCAAAATGAAATTGCATTACGAAACCTTTGGCCTTGTAAATTTTACCCAATTCGCGCACTAATGCTGTTTGGAATTGACCATATTCATCTAGGCTAATTGCTTCACCTTTTACAGCTTTTTGGAAAATAGCTTCAGCGTCATCATTTGTTGCAGGACGGAAAACCAATTTACCCAAACCATGGTCAGAGATATTTGAACCATGATCAGCAAAAAATTGAATACGATCTTCTAAAGATGCCACTAATGATTTAAATGAATCAATTTTGATACCATTCGCTTTTTCCATCTTAGGAAGAAAATCAATGAATTTTTGTTCTCCAACAGCAAAGGCTTCATCCGGGCGGAAACCTGGGACAACAGTCACATCAAATGAATCGTCTTCCGCAATTTGTTTATGGAATTCCAAAGTGTCGTATGGATTGTCCGTTGTACAGATAAAGGTTACATTGGAATTTTTGATAAATTGACGTGCTGTTAAGTTTTCATCAACCAATTTTTGATTGGCAGCTTCATAAATCTCTTTCCAGTTGTCACCGCTTAAAATTTCATCTACATCAAAGTAGCGTTTTAATTCTAAAGCTGTCCAGTGGAACAAAGGATTTCCAATTGTATTCGGCACAGTTTCAGCCCATGCTTTGAATTTTTCTTCATCAGATGCATCGCCAGTAATTTTATCTTCTGACACACCCATGGCACGTAAGCCACGCCATTTATAATGGTCGCCACCAAGCCATAATTCCGTAATATTTTTGAAAGTATAGTCCTCTGCAATTTGTTGTGGTGATAAATGGCAGTGGTAATCAAAAATCGGTTGGTCTTCTGAATATGTATGATACAAGTGTTTTGCAGTTTCACTTTGTAACATAAAATCATCGTTAATAAAACTCATGTAAAAAGATCTCCTTCCAGATTATCTAGCAAGAAAGTTCGTCAAAAAAGTTTAGCGGTTTACGTCAAAACCTTCATCACTATTCATTAGTTGGTGTACATCATTAAGGGTAAGAATCCCCATATCACCAGGAATTGTATGTTTTAAAGCAAAGGTAGCATTGGCGAATTCAATACACTCTTGTGGGGTGTAATTTTCAGAGTTGATGGCATAGATTAGGCCGGCAGCAAAAGCATCGCCACCTCCGATTCGATCAATGATATCTACATCAAATACTTTAGAAGCATATAGATTATCCTTGGTATATAAGTAAGATTGTAAAATGTTGCGGTTCGCGTTAATTGTTTGTCGTTTCGTCAAAGCGATGGCTTCTAAATCAAAGTATTCACTTATGTATGCTAACATATCATTTAAGGTGTCAAAGTCATAAGGACGTTTGATATTATTGATATCCTTGTAGTCTCTACCACCCTCACCAGGTACAAATAATGGCTCAATGCCAAAACAAATATCCGCATAAGGCAACAACTCTGCCATTTTGCTACGGGCAACTTCAAAGTCCCATAGGCTTGCGCGATAGTTCAAATCGATCGATACTTTTAAACCACGTTTTTTCGCTTCTTGCATGCATACTTTTGTTAATTCAAACAAATTATCTGATAATGCCGCAGTTATCCCCGATGTATGGAACCAATTAGCATCCTCAAAAATCAAATCCATGTCATAGTCAGTAATTTTAGATTCAGTGAATGCTGAATGTTTACGGTCATAGACAATTTTTGATGGACGAATAGAATAGCCTTTTTCGGCAAAGTAAATACCTAAGCGATGACCTTGACGCAGCATGTATCCCGTATGGACACCATTTTTGCGCATAAATTCAACCGCGCTATTACCCAATTCATTATCAGGGACGGCTGTGACGAAACTAGACCACATACCTAAATGCGCAATTGTAGCAGCAATATTTGCTTCTGAACCACCATATGTAACTTCTAATTTTTGCGCTTGGGAAAAACGTTCGCTATCCATTGTAGTTAAACGAATAAGGATTTCCCCAAGTGTCACAACCTTCTTTCTCATATTACTTTCCGCCTTGGATTTCAGCTAAGCGATCTGCGAATTTTTGGGCTTCTTCACGACAAGAATCTGCACCATCAGTTTTATAACGTTTTGTTAAAGCAGAACCTACACCAACAGCCCATGCACCGTTGTTAATCCATGTATCCATGTTTTCAATGTTCACACCACCTGAAGGCATCATTTCAACTTGTGGCAATGGACCATGTACATCTTTAATAAAGCCTGCACCTAAAACGCCACCTGGGAATACTTTAACGATTTCGCAACCAGCTTGAAGTGCTTGTTGAATTTCAGTAACGGTACCACAACCAGGTAAGTAAGGTACAGTGTATAAATTACAAATTTCAGCAATTTCTGGTACCCATGTAGGTGAAACGATGAAACGTGCACCATTTAAAATTGAAATACGCGCAGTTACCGCATCTAAAACAGTACCCGCACCAACAACCATATCTGTACCCGCAAACTCTTTAGATAAACGATCCATTACTTTTTCTGCACCAGGCGTAGAGAAAGTTACTTCGATATTTTTCACGCCACCTTCATATACAGCTTTAGAAATTTCGTAACCTGCTTCTTCTGATTCGCCACGCACTACCGCGAATAAGAAGTTTTTTTGCATTTGTACAATTGTTTCTGCTTTTTTTGCCATGTTTATTCCTCCTCAGGAAATTTATTTGCTTTAAGTATACGCTAATTTATGCATCGTATTTCGCTAATAAATCTTTAAATTCACCGATTACTTGATCTTGGTATTCACCCTCATATTCTTTGTTGTTGAATTTTGCTAACGCTTCATTGCGTAGGCGGTCCCACGAAAATTCTTCGCTACCAAATAAAATTGGGTAGTATAATACACCATTTGTTTGTGCCGCTTTTAAGTCACCAGGTGCATCACCAACCATCAAAATCTCATCCGCTGCATAACCATGTTTCAATAAGTCGGCAATGGCATCTGCTTTTGAGCCAGCTTCTTGACCATAAATAACATCAACAGAAGGCATTAAGTCATGTCGTGTCCACTCTGATTGTAAAGCTTCTGAATTAGCTGAAGAAACAATCGCTACGTCATCAATTTCAGTAATCGCTTCTAACCCTTCTTTAGCACCTGGGAATGGTTTATCACGACCAGATAATTCTGTATGGATACCATCGTTTACTTTTGTTGACCAGTCCAAAGCTGCAACCAATGAAGCATCTTCATTGGCTTCGATTGCTTCTTTCAAAGATCCATTTGATAAAGAAGCAGTTGTATTCGCCCAGTCACGTAAAGCATCAATATTCATGATTTCTTCACCAGATTGACGCGCGTTATCTAAACACATGACCAATGCGGTAAAACGATTGACACCACGTGTGCTAGAGAATAGGTTGACGCGGTTCCAATCTTCTTGGAAGGCTTCATTGTTTTGAATGCCAAATACTTCAGCTGCCAACGGACCGAAAAACTCGAAATGCTTGACGTTCATTGTGTCCATTGCACATCCGTCTGAGTCCACACATACTAAAAATTGTTTTGATTTTGTAAATTCATTTGGTAAAACTGCCATTTGAATATTTCCTCCTACGAATCATAGAAAAAGGGCTTTGAGCATTGATATGATACCCCTGCCAAAGCCCTCCAGTAATAAATTATTTGATTATTTACTTAAGCATTAAACACCAGCGTATGCTGCGAAACCACCATCGATTGGTAATACAACACCGTTAACAAAGCTTGCTGCTTTATCATCCGCTAAGAATAATAGACCACCTAATAATTCTTCTGGTTCACCGAAGCGACCCATTGGTGTACCGTTGATGATTTTTTCACCACGTGGTTTTAATGTTTTGTGGTCAGCTTCAAACATTAAGTCAATGTTTTGGTTAGAAACTAAGAAACCTGGCGCAATCGCGTTTGCACGGATACCAACGTGTGCAAAGTGAACTGCTAACCATTGTGTGAAGTTAGAGATAGCTGCTTTAGCACCTGAGTATGCAGGGATTTTAGTTAATGGTGTGAATGCATTCATAGAAGAAACGTTGATGATGTTTGCTCCTTCACGACCAATCATATCTTTCGCGAAGATTTGTGTTGGTAATAAAGTACCTAAGAAGTTCAAGTTGAACACGAATTCAACACCTGATTGATCTAAGTCGAAGAATGTTTTTGTTTCTTCTGGTAAATCTAATTCATGGTATTCGTTGTCAGTAGTTGCACGTGCATTGTTACCACCAGCACCATTTACTAATACATCAGTACCACCGAATTCAGCGTCTACAGTTTCTTTCGCTGCTTTAATTGATTCAACATCTAATACGTTACATACAACAGCAATCGCTTTACCTTCGATGTCTAATGCATTGATTTCATCTGCACGAGCTTGTGCAGCTTCACCATTTAAGTCTAACAAAGCAACGTTAGCGCCTGCTAATGCGAAAGCTTCAGCAAATTTAGAAACTAAAACCCCACCAGCACCTGTAAGAACAACTGTTTTACCTGAAAAGTCGTGTACGAATTTGTTTGTCATAATAAATTACCTCTTTCTTCACGCTGATTATTCAGCAATACCGAGTAATAGTTGCTTAATTATTTGGTTGTACCAAAGTTTGGTGTTTTACCTGCAGCCTTCATTGCTGCTTCATATAAACCGTTAAAGTAAGTAGCACCTAAAGCACGGTCATATAAGCCGTAACCAGGTGTTACAGTTTGGTCACCCCAAATGCGGCGGCCGTGGTCAGGACGTAAAGCGCCTTGCCAATCTGCATCTACTAACATTTTGATTACTGCGTACATGTCGATGTCACCGGCTTCTGATAAGTGAGCTGTTTCTTGGAAGCCCCAGTCGCCACGTTTTACATTACGTGTATGCATGAAGTTGATACGATTACGATCTATAGCATATTTCATGATTGCAAGCGCATCATTTTTCGGATCAGAAGCGTAAGAACCAACACACATTGTAATACCATTGTATTCTGAGTCGTAGATATCTAAGAAACGTGAAACAGCTTCTTGGTTAGTTATGATACGTGGTAAACCAAAGATGCTATATGGAGGATCATCTGGGTGGATAGCCATTTTTACACCGGCAGCTTCGGCGGTAGGCATGATTGCTTTGATAAAGTATTCTAGGTTTTCCCATAATTGTTCTTCATCAACATTATCACGGTAGTAGTCTAAAATCGCTTTCATTTCTTCTTTTGAATAAGAAGAATCCCAACCAGGTAATGATAATTCACCTTCA
Organism: Aerococcus agrisoli; assembly: GCF_003797145.1. Taxonomy (GTDB): domain Bacteria; phylum Bacillota; class Bacilli; order Lactobacillales; family Aerococcaceae; genus Aerococcus; species Aerococcus agrisoli. The sequence continues at coordinate 9,057 of NZ_RKMG01000043.1, forward strand.
ACAGGATCCATACGTTCAACGTCTTCTTTAATAAAGGCTAATGATTTAGAACCGTCTGGAAGATCATGGTTTAAGTCAGAACGTGTCCAGTCAAACACTGGCATGAAGTTATAACATACAACAGGAATTCCAGCCTCACCTAAGTTACGTAAAGTTGTTTTATAGTTTTCAATTAAAGCATCACGATTTGGTTTACCTTGTTTGATATCTTCGTGAACAGGAACAGACTCAATTACCGAAATATGCAATCCAGCATCTTCGACATCTTTCTTCAATTGCTCGATGCGTTCTAGCGGCCATGCTTCTCCAACTGGGATATCATACACAGCTGTAACGATACCTTGCATACCTGGGATTTCACGGATTTGTTGTAATGTAACAGGGTCATCCTGTCCATACCATCTGAAACTCATTTCCATAGTCTAATACTCCTTTGTGTGTGATCTTAACTTCGCACGATTTTTTATGAGCAAACGCTTCCGCTCATTACTCCTACATTCTACATAAAAGAAAACGCTTTTTCAATAGCAAAATAACAATTAATGCAATTTTTTGTTAAAAATGTAAGGGCATACACTGGTGCATTGGTATTCCTTTTCACTTTATTTATTTTTCATGGTATAATAAAACATACCAAAAAAGTTATTTATTTAAAGGAGGTCCGCAACATGGCAAGAACAAAGGCACAAAAGAAAAGAAACCGCAAAATCCTATGGTATATTATCTTAATTATTTTTACCATTGTGCAAGGTTTCCTGATTTCTGACACAGAAGACGTTGAATAAATATAGCATTTTATGCATAAAAACTTTTGATTTAAAACGTTTTCATGCATATTTTTCATAAAAGCAGTTTCAAACAATATTTGCAATGTAGAATTCAGTGCCAATCAATCATGATTGTACATAGTTCACATTCAAAAAGGAGACCAAAGCTCAGTGGTACACTCCCTACAAAGTAGA
>NZ_RKMG01000044.1 GCF_003797145.1 Aerococcus agrisoli
AACTTTTTGGGTCCACTATACAACTCTTATTAAGAATTGTGTACACCTTTTTAGCGGCCTTTTGTATCAGCCTCTTTTAATTTCAATCACTATTTGCTATATATCTGAATACAGTAACTGCCTACCATTTTTTCTTGTAATCTGGTTGATAGGCAATAATTTTGTCTAATAAGGTCTGTGGATCTGCATCAATAATGACCATATCCCGGTACTGTTGGTGCAAGAACCCTTCAGCCACGGCATGATCCAAGTAGGTCAATAGCGGTTGATAATAATTATTTACATTCAATAAGGCAATCGGATGATCTAAATAACCCACCTGTGCCCATGTATATACCTCAAACCATTCTTCCATGGTACCAGGTCCTCCTGGCAAAGCAATAAAAGCATCGGCTAATGCCATCATCTTTGCCTTACGCTCTTGCATCCCGTGAACCACATATAGTTGATCTAGATTAGGATGTTGAATTTCATTATCCACTAATTTTTGAGGCACGACGCCGATAACTTTGCCTCCTGCCGCTAATGCACCATCAGCCAAAGAGGCCATACACCCTACATTAGAACCCCCATATACCAAGGTTTTACCCGCTTGAGCCAGCACTTGTCCCATTTCTCTCGCTTTTGCCTGATATATTGGATCATTACCCGCTGAAGACCCTAAATAAACTGCCACACTTTCAATTGCCATTGTATTTCCAACCTCTCATTTATCAATTTGTCGATTTGTTGAATAGTATACCATCTTGTTTCAACAGAAAAAACGGATATTCAACAAGCCCCCAAATTGACAGTATTCGCAACTAGATGCTATAATTTCCCTAAAAGGGGTGTGCTATTTTGAAAACATACAATTATACAGAATTAACGGATGAATTAGTCATTGACGTTCGTGACAACACCATTTTCCGTGCAGGTCATTTAGCAAACAGTTTAAACCTAACTGCTAAACAAATGCCGAAATATTACCCAGCTTTAGTAGAAAGTGGTCAGACAATTGTTGCAGTTGTAAATGATCCAAGTGATTTAGATGCAATCGATACAGCTGTCTTTGCTGGTTATATCTTATTCGCTGACATCGATGCTGATGCGTTGGTGACAACCGACACTATTAAAGCTGACGATTTCTTAGCATTGGACACAGACTATGTCTTACTAGACCTACGTCACCCAGACGAAATCACGCGACCAGCACCTAAGAAAAATCTAGTCAACATTGCATTAGAAACCTTACCAGAAAACTTAGACCAATTAGATAAAGACGCAACCATCTATACCCTATGTGGTTCAGGTGGTCGTGCCACTGCAGGTGCAGCTTATCTAGCTAAAAATGGCTTCACCAATACCCACGTCATCGAAGGCGGTATTAAAGCAGTCATCGAAGCACAAAATAAATAACTATAATAGATGAAAGCGGTTGGGACAAATGGTTCCAACCGCTTTTTGTATATTTGAAAATTGATTATTCCTGAATAATGGGCGATTCGAGACAAAAACGCGAAATTGTATCGAATAAAATTTCATTCGATACATAAAAGATGATTCTTACTGAATGACGGTTCATTCAGTACAAGGCATACAATCTATCTCGAATGGGGTTCTATTCAATAAAATAATCTTATTTTTTATACAATAGCCATTTATTCGAGAGAAAAAACCAAAAAATTCTCGAATGACAGTCTCATTCGAGAATCGCAGTTTTCTGAGCAAGTACGGGACCTGGCTTCCTCGGTAATAGTTGTCCTGTATTTTTCACCAATCGCTTTTATTAATGTCGATTAAGCACATGTAGAATATATTTCGCACTTTCCATAGGGAATGGCACGTCTTTTGGTGCGTACATCTCCACCGTTTCCACATATCCAATCGTAGAGAAAGAATTCGCATATCCTAAAGGCACTTCAACGAGATCCCCTACTTGAATTTTCTTGTTGTCGGTAATGTAATATCTTATTTCATCAGATTCTTGGAAAGAAACCCCACAGACAATTTGTTTCTTTCTTGATTTTGAATCGATTTGCTGTAACCCGTGTAAGATTTCACCCTTACCAAAGTTATCTAACGTATCTTGAATAGCGTCTACAATTAAAAACCAATTTTCAGGCAAGTGCGCCAAATCAAACCTGCCTTTAAGTTCTTGCGTATCACGTTTTGCGTACTCAATCACTAATTCGAAAGTAATCGTTTCATCAGGATTTTTGGGTATTTTGCCTGTTGGTATATCAAGATCTTTCAATAATCCTTCATCTTTTAAATCGTCCATCAACATTTTTATCCGATTCTTCATTCTGAAAAAATGACGAGCCTCAGTATCTTCATCAAGATTTTGAATAATTTGCACGGTTTCAGTTTCCCCGTCAATCACTAAGGACTCAGTATAACGCCAAGTGGTTATAAGCTCCTCTCCATTAATTGAAAGTGCTCGTGGTAATTTGCTTTTACGATGATAATTCAAGGTTAACCGAGTAATTTCATCGCCACCATAAGGATCTGAATAATTTCCATCAAATAAACGTAAGCCAGGAATAGGTATGCATTGTCTAAGTATGTTAGACGTTTCCTCCGCAGTTTCTGCATCTGTGCTACCTACAAATTGGTATTTTTCGCCCGTAATGAATGTTACGACTATGTTCCACAAGCCTAAACTATAATCAGTTGCTACATGTTCATTTTTTACGATAAATTGTAACACCGCGCTATAAAGCACATTTGTTACTTCAACAGGAATTTGGCCATCAAATCTTCTAGGCTTTAATTTCTTATCTTCCACAAAAGAATATACCTGAGCATAGAAATCCACGTTCCCATCAGCATCCACCGTCAATTTTTGAACAGGTTCAATTTCATCCTCAACCTCAAAAATGTCCTCAAGCCAAGGATCGTTGTCAAATCGAATCTCTATTGAGGCAATCGTATTACCCTTTTCTTCACTCATAAAATCCCTCCAATCTGTCCTCTATTAATTAATAGTGTACACGATTTTTTCATTGTGCGAAACATATTAAAAGGCTACTTGATATAGAAAAGGTTGGGACAAATGGTTCCAACCTCTTTTTGTATATTGGGAAAATGATTATTCCTGAATAATGGGCGATTCGAGATAAAAAGCCAAAAAAATTCTCGAATGACAGTCTCATTCGAGAATCGCAGTTTTCTAAGCAAATACAGGACAAGGATTCCTCGGTAATAGTTGTCCTGTATTTTTGACCCAGCCTTCAATATGATTACTTAAACCCTTAAATTATTTCACTTTCTTCAACANGACCCAGCCTTCAATATGATTACTTAAACCCTTAAATTATTTCACTTTCTTCAACAAAACAATTGTCTCCAAGTGTGCAGTGTGTGGGAATTGGTCGATTGGTTGTACTTCTACAACTTCATAACCAAAGTCTTTCAACCAAACTAAATCAGTGGCTAGACTCTTTGGTCCACATGATACATACACGATGCGGTCTGTACCCAAACGACCAATGGCACGCATGACTTTACCGCCGGCACCATTTCTTGGTGGATCTAATAGTAGTAAATCAGGTTGACCCCATACTTCAGGTAACTCTTTCATACCCAAACGTGCATCTGACGCCATAAAGAAGGTATTGTCTAAATTATTGTCTTCCGCATTTCGGCGGGCAGAAAGAATAGAATTTTCTACAATTTCAATACCGGCAACCTCTTTGCTGGCGCGTGCTAACGGCAAACTAAAGGTACCAATACCACAGAACAAGTCTAAGACACGCATATCAGGTGATACTTGTGCCATTGATAAGGCTGTATCTACCATCTTTTCTGCTTGAACTGGATTCACTTGGAAGAAGGTATCCGGCCAAATTCGGAATTTGAAGCCTTGCAGACGGTCATTGATGTAGTCACGTCCGTACATGACGTAGGCGTCGTTATCGTAAGAGCGTTCCATGCCACCCTTCTTCACGATCCATTGGAAAGATTCAATACGTGGTTGCGCAGAAAGCAAACGGTCACGTAAATCATCAATAGCTGCTTGATACTGATCTGGTTGTTCAAGCGCATATAGGGCAACCATGATTTCCCCTGTTGCAAAGGATTGGCGCATCAATAGGTTGGCCAATAATCCTTCCTTAGTATCCTTGTCCACGCCCGGGAACTGGTAGTCCTTTTGCCACTGACCTACAATTTTTTTGATTGCAATCATTTCTTCTGGGGCCAAAATAGAATCTTCCAGGTCAATTACGCGACGGTAATTTCCTTGTTGATGCATGCCTAGCGCACCATCTGCCCCAAAGGTTAACTCCATTTTATTGCGGTAACGGTAAGGATTTTCCATACCTATGATTGGTTTGACCAAGTCTTCGCTCACACCGGCATCCGCCATATACCCTTTAATTAGATTTTCCTTGTGTGCTAATTGGGCTTCATATTTCATGAATTGTAATGGGGCCCCAGCAGCCATTTCTCGATTGGTTGGCATATCTAGGTTACGTAATGGACTTGGTTCTAGCAACTCATCATAGGCAACGCCCGCGCGGTGTCGGCCTTTCGCGTTGACCACAGTTACCCGAACCTTGTCGCCAGGTACCACATTATCAATATGTAGGAGCAAATGTTTCCCATTTGGTCCTTTTTCGGGTGGATGAATATAACGTGCAAAGCCCACACCCTTCTCGTTCAAGCTTTCAACTGTGACATCCAATACTTCAGTTGGATATATATTTTTCTTCAATTATCTACACCTCTTTTGGCTATTTCTATAAAATCATCGCAATTCTTGCATGCTTCTTCAGCATTTTAGCATAGTTTACACCCTTAGAAAAATATTTTTGATAAGTTTCTTGTAATCGCTTGCATATAGTCTTGGTTGTATGTATAATTCTACTTAAAGTTATGTATAGACATATAAAAGGGGTTGTTTAGATGAATTATGAATTTCCGCAAAATTTTTGGTGGGGATCGGCTATTTCTGGTCCACAAACAGAGGGACGCATAGCGGGTGATGGCAAAGGTGATAGTATTTGGGATCACTGGTACCGCGAGCAACCTGACCTATTCTTTGACCAGGTTGGCCCTAGCGAAACGTCAGAGGTATATACCCGTTATAAGGAAGATATTGCTTTAATGAAGGCAACCGGTCACAATTCCATGCGTACCTCTATCCAATGGAGTCGCCTGATTCCAGATGGTATTGGTCCAGTCAATCAACAAGCCGTTGATTTCTATAACAATTATATTGATGAATTGATTGCCAATGATATTGAGCCATTTATGAACTTATTCCATTTCGATATGCCCTTTGCCCTACAAGAAAAAGGTGGTTGGGAAAGTAAGGAAGTGGTTGAAGCCTATGTAACCTACGCTAAGACATGTTTTGAGCTATTTGGTGATCGTGTGAAAAAATGGTTTACCCACAATGAACCAATCGTCCCTGTGGAGGGTGGCTATTTATATCAATTCCACTATCCTGCAGTCGTAGACATGAAGCGTGCCGTACAAGTTGCCTACCACGAAAGCTTAGCAAGCGCTAAAGCTATCAAAGTTTACCACGAGATGAATTTAGATGGTGAAATTGGGATTATTTTAAACCTGACACCAAGCTATCCTCGTGACGCAAATGACCCAGAAGATGTCAAAGCTGCGCAATTAGCTGACGCCTTCTTCAACCGTTCATTCCTAGACCCAGCAATCAAAGGAACCTTCCCTGAAGATCTAGTGGACTTGTTGAAACACTTAGACTACTTACCGGATTATACCGACGAAGAACTTGCCATTATCAAAGAGAATACCATCGATTTATTGGGGATCAACTACTACCAACCGCGCCGAATTCAAAAGAAAGAATCCACAGAACGACTATCTGATAAACCCATGCCGGATGACTATTTCGACAATTATATCTGGCCAGACCGTAAGATGAATCCTTACCGTGGCTGGGAAATTTACGAAAAAGGTATTTATGATTGTTTAATTAATGTCCGTGATAATTACGGTAATATTGCCTGCTATATTTCTGAAAATGGTATGGGCGTTGAAGATGAACAGCGCTTTAAAAATGCTGACGGTGTAATTGAAGATGATTACCGCATTGACTTTATCAAAGGGCATTTACAATATGTACACCAAGCACTTCAAGAAGGTGTGAATGTTAAAGGTTATCACATGTGGACCTGCATGGATAACTGGTCATGGATGAATGCCTACAAGAACCGCTACGGTTTTGTATCTGTCGATTTAGAGGACAACAAGAAACGGACCATCAAGAAAAGTGGTCATTGGTTTAAAGAAGTGACAACAAATAACGGCTTTTAAATTTGGTTTTAAAGAAAGGAACCTATAATGAATAATTTTATTGATAAATTAGCGGAATCGCTAACCCCCTTCGCTGCCAAACTAGGCAATAACCGTTACCTAACTGTATTACGTGATGCCTTCATGTTGGCCTTCCCGTTAACAATGTTTGGTTCTATCGTTGTTGTATTAAATAACCTGCCTTTCTTCAGTGACAACTTGAAAGGAACCTTAGGCACCCTATTTGGTAACGGTCAAAATGCAACCATGTCTATCATGACCGTCTTTGTGGCCTTTGGGATTGGTTACTATTTAACCAAGTCTTATGATGAAGATGGGGTCTTCGGTGGTGCAGTTGCCCTTGCGTCATTCTTAATCCTTACCCCTTTCAACTTTGCAACAGCAGAAGGCGTGGAAATTGCTGGCGCCTTAACTACTGATCGTCTTGGTGCTAAAGGGATGTTCATTGGGATGTTTGCAGCCTTTTTAGCAACTGAAATCTATGTACGCATCAAAAAACGTGGTATTACGATTAATATGCCCGACGGTGTACCGGAAGCAGTGTCTCGCTCATTTTCTTCATTAATTCCAGCCATTGGTACGCTAACTGTATTCTTACTGTTAAATGCCAGTGTGGTCGGTTTATTGAATACCAACTTACATGATATTGTTTATACCTTCATCCAAAAACCGCTAACTGGTTTAGGTTCAAGTTTACCAGCTACCCTATTAGCGCTATTCTTAACACAAATGCTTTGGTTCTTTGGTTTACATGGTCAAGTTATCATCAATTCCGTGTTAGACCCAATCTGGCAAACACTTTCTTTAGAAAACTTAGAAGCCTTCAAAGCTGGTCAAGAATTACCGCATATTATTACTAAATCATTCATGGATACCTTTACTGTAGGCCTTGGTGGTACTGGTATGACCTTAATGGTTGTTGTTCTAATGGCCTTTGTTATGAAGAGCCAACAAATGAAAGAAATCGGACGTTTGGGGATCGGTCCTGGTATCTTTAATGTCAATGAACCAGTCATCTTCGGTTTACCAATTGTACTAAATGCTTCAGTTGCCATTCCTTGGATTCTTACACCACTAGTTGTGACAACTTTTAACTACTTCATGATGTACTCAGGCATCTTCCCATTAACAACTGGGGTTATCGTACCTTGGACTGTGCCTTTGTTCTTCTCAGGTATGATGGCAACGAACTCAGTAATGGGTGGTGTTTTACAACTAATCGATGTCGTAATTGTTGCGGCAATCTGGTTCCCATTCTTGAAAGTACAAGACCGCTTGAATCTAAAAGAAGAAGTTTAATGAAGTTTGCTTATTGATATTTATTGAAAAGACAACTGATCCCCTTCAGTTGTCTTTTTTTTATTCTTTTAGCCTTAAAAAAGATTATTGCTTATTTTTGCTGCATTGTGAATATCCAATTCAAAACAGACAAAAAATGACAAGCAGAAGAGGCTGTGCTTATCTTTATGAGAAAAAACGTAAAGCAAAATGCCCTGAACTGTTCGTTTATCGTTTATTTGCCACTTAATATATACAATCACCAAAAATTTAGATAAATCATCCTGCCCAGTGGTTGCTGGTTTTGGGGCATTTGTTTTTGATGATGGTCACGGTATGTAAAGTGGCGGTGTATTAGATACGTTTTATTTTTTTACAATTGTCTTATTTTTTTGAACATGAGTTTACTAAGTATAGACAATGTACTATAATACGGATAAATAAAACTAACCTAGGAGGGTTTACTTGAACAAGTACGAAGAAATTGCCAACGAATTACGGCGTCGAATCAATGATGGCGAATATGCTGAAGGTGAAATGTTACCTGACCAAATTGAATTGGCCAAGGAATTTTGTGTCAGTCGCATGACCTTGAAGAAAGGCATCGATATGATTGCGATGGAAGGGTTAATCATTAAGAAACGTGGTGTCGGCACCTTTGTCTTGAAAAGTACCTTATGGAACAATGGGGACTCTAAAATTGATGACTATCAAGGTTTAACCCAACAATTTGGTCACCGTAAAATTGTATCGAAGAAAATATTATTTGATATCGTTTTTCCCAATGAAGAACTTCAAAAACTCCTGTTAATCGAAGCATCCGATCCCGTCTATCATGTCCAACGTCTGCGGATCATTGATAACAAACCCTATATCTTGGAGGATTCCTATTTTGTTGCTTCAATCATTACACAATTAAAAGAAGAACATTTATATGGCTCAATTTATGCCTATATTCGAGATGAATTGGGCTTAAAAATAGGTGGTGCCTACCGTAAAATTCACGCAGATGTGCCAGGTGAATTGGATATACAGGAATTAAACTGTGATGAACATACCCCCGTTCTTGAGGTAGAGCAAGTGGTTTACTTAGAAAATGGTACACCATTTGAATATTCTACTTCTAGAAATCGTTATGATACACGCTCATATACCATGACTGATATTGTTGGCCGTCACTAGTTTAATCTATACATTAGAGGCATGGGTTCATATGAAAAAATCCCCGCCTCTTTTTTGTAGCCATAATTTTGTTAACTTGCTTGATTCACATATTCAGTGATAATCCATCAACTACCACCTATTAAAATAGGTGGTTTGTCGTAAAAATTACTGTTGTACAAGCGTCTTACGACTCCAACATTCTTACAACATCTAAGGGTGGTTGACTGG
>NZ_RKMG01000045.1 GCF_003797145.1 Aerococcus agrisoli
AGTTCATTATAAAATCCGCCAAATAATTAAAAAATAACATATCGCAAATTATTTATAATGACTATCGGTGGTATAGGATGAAAATTTTTAATAAACTAATTAGTGAAGGATAACTATGGGAATTTCAGAAAATCTATGGAGGGGAATTTATCAATGAATCAAGAACATTTTGATACTATAAAGAATAAAGACGGCTTTATCGCGGCACTTGATCAAAGCGGTGGTAGTACACCAGAAGCTCTGAATGCTTATGGGGTCAGTGAAGACCAGTATTCAAATGACGATGAAATGTTTGATCTTGTTCACAAAATGCGTACACGAATCATCACATCTCCATCTTTTACTCCGGATAAAATTATTGGCGCGATTTTATTTGAACATACGATGAATAATAGGATAGAAGGTCAGTATGCTGGAGATTATTTAAGCGATAAAGGAATTGTTCCGTTTATTAAAATAGATCAAGGACTTGCAGATGAAGAACATGGCGTACAATTAATGAAGCCAATTCCAGGACTTAATAATTTACTTAAACAAGCAAAAGAACAAAATATGTTTGGTACAAAAATGCGTTCAAACATTCTTTCATATAATGAAAAAGGCATCGATGATGCAGTCACCCAGCAGTTTCAAGTTGCTCAAGAAATAATTGATGCTGGCTTAGTTCCTATCGTTGAACCTGAAGTGAATATTCATTCTGAAGATAAAGAACAAATTGAGGAATATTTAAAACAATCCATTAAAAACCATTTAGATGCATTAGCTACTGATGATTATGTGATGTTGAAATTAACTATCCCAACGAAAGCTAATTTATATCAAGAATTAGCCGATCATTCACAAGTTTTACGTGTTGTTGCTTTATCAGGTGGTTATGAAAGAGACGAAGCGAACGAAATACTTAGTCAAAATGACAATGTTATAGCAAGTTTTTCACGGGCGCTTACGCAGGACTTATCTGTTAATCAAAGTGATGCAGACTTTGATGCAAAACTAAAAGAAGCAGTGGATTCTATTTATGAAGCTTCTGTTGTAAAAAACTAAATCTTTGCAAAAAGACTTCCAATATTCATATACCAGAACTTACATTCGAGTTATAGTATAGACAGAGAGTAGTATATCATTCTCCTAGATTTTAAGACGGTACTCCCCAATGAACTACTCATACAATTATAGTCCGATAAAGACGCAAAAAGGCAGGGCTCTCACCTTGCTTTTTTTGTGTTTAAAGCTGAAATAGTTTGTAGATGAATAATTTGCGATGCTGTGACCCCTTGAGCCTGTTAGGCTCAAATTTGTAATCAAAATGAAATCGGGGGATAGAAAACCCGTACAGTGGGATGTCTATCCCCCGACATTCTGAAAAAGCTTATTTTCGGTGTTTTTTTAAAAGAGAAGTGTCCGACGATCCAATCCCTAATTAATGAACTAAAACACAATCCATATTTTCGTCAGGCGTGTCGCATCGAAACGAAAGTTAAAAAGTTATAAAAAATAATACATCACAAATTATTCATTTACATAAATTCTTGACAATAATCGTTTACTAGTGTAAACTATATTTAACATTAATGCTTACGCGCGTAAACGAAAGGGGGAGAGAATATGAGTACTATAGCTGTAGACCTTCATATAACCGATGCTGAATGGGAAGTTATGCGAGTAGTCTGGGCGAATGGTCGAGTGACTAGTAAAGAAGTCATTTTTACATTGGGAGAGAAAATGGACTGGAAACAAGCGACAACCAAAACGCTCTTAGGTCGACTCGTGGAAAAAGGCGCACTGAATACAGAACAAGAAGGTAGAAAATATATTTATTCGGCAAATATCGAAGAGAAAGAAGCGGTAAGAAGTTTTACAAACGATATTTTCGATCGTATTTGTCGAAAGAATGTCGGGAATGTAGTAGGGAGTATCATTGAAGATCATGTCTTAAGCTTCGATGATATCCAGCGACTAGAAGAAATATTAGAGATGAAAAAAGCTTTCGCAGTAGAAGAAGTGGATTGCCAGTGTTCAGAAGGGCAATGCGATTGCCATTTACATCATCATGGAGAATAAGGAGCGAAAAAATTGGAGAATAAATCGTTTGCCATAGAAGGTATGACCTGTGCGTCTTGTGCGCAGACAGTAGAAAAAGCGGCAAAAAAAGTACGTGGGGTCACACAGGCTTCCGTGAACCTAGCAACAGAGAAGTTAAGTATAGAGTACGATGAAGCAACTTTTTCGGTAGAAAATCTACAAAAAGCAGTGGATAATTCAGGGTATGAACTGATTGCCCAAGAAGGAACGACGCAAACCTTTGCAATTGAAGGGATGACCTGTGCGTCTTGTGCGCAGACAATTGAAAAAGCTGTCGGAAAGTTGTCGGGCGTAGATAAAGCTTCAGTCAATTTAGCGACAGAAAAAATGCAAGTTTCTTATAACCCGTCAGCAATTTCAGTATCTGATGTGACTGGTGCTGTATCCAATAGTGGTTATGCAGCCGTATTAGAAACAACTGAGACTCAAGATAATTCACGAGCAGAGAAGCGTGAGAAAAAAGAAAAAAGAATGAAGCAACTTTCAAATCGTTTTGGGATATCCATTATATTTACAATCCCTTTACTAATTATATCCATGGGTCCAATGGTCGGTATGCCTCTACCAAATATCGTTGACCCAATGATAAATGCATTTAATTTTTCTCTTTTACAACTTATTCTGACTTTGCCGATAATGGTAGTAAGCTGGGAATATTTCCAGAAGGGATTCAAAACCTTATTTAAAGGTCACCCAAATATGGATTCCCTGATTGCCCTTGGTACCGCGGCCGCTTTTGTATACAGTCTGGCAGCGACGATTGGGGCTGGCCTGGGTTACGGGAACTTTTCCGATTTACTTTACTATGAAGTGACTGGAGTTATCTTAACTCTTCATACGTTAGGGTTATTTTTAGAAGAGCGATCAAAGGGGCAAATGTCCTCAGCGATTGAAAAATTAGTCAACTTGGTTCCTAAAACAGCTCGAGTGATACGTAATGGTGTGGAACAAGAGATTACTGTGGACGAAGTCGCTTTAGGAGATGTTATTCGAGTTCGTCCGGGAGAAAGTATGCCTGTAGATGGTGTTGTTGTTGAGGGACGCACTTCAGTCGATGAATCAATGCTGACAGGAGAAAGTATCCCCGTGGAAAAGGAAAGTGGAGACGAGGTTATTGGGGCTAGTATCAATAAAAATGGTTCCATTGATTACCGCGCGACTCGAGTGGGAAGTGATACAACTCTATCTCAAATCATAAAATTAGTAGAAGATGCTCAAGGGTCTAAAGCACCCATTGCTCGAATGGCCGATATCATTACCGGATATTTCGTACCGATTGTTATAGCATTAGCCGTTTTAGGAGGGATTGCTTGGTTAATTGCAGGTCAATCTGGAATATTTGTTTTATCCGTTATCATAACAACCCTTGTCATTGCTTGTCCATGTGCCTTAGGTTTGGCGACTCCAACAAGTATTATGGTTGGAACCGGAAAAGGGGCAGAGCATGGTGTGTTGATAAAAAGTGGTGAGGCGTTAGAAACCACTCATAATTTAGACACGATTGTATTTGATAAAACAGGGACACTGACAGAAGGTAAACCTATCGTGACGGATATTTTGGTAACTCCTCTTGTTACTAAAGAAAATCTTTTATATTATGCAGCTTCCGGTGAAACAGGTTCTGAACACCCATTAGGCGAAGCCATCGTACAGAAATCAAAAGAAGAGAACATGACATTAGCTAAACCAGATCATTTTGAAGCGATTCCTGGACACGGGATTCGAGTTGAAATTGAGGGCAAAGATATGTACATTGGAAACCGTAAACTGATGCTAGAGCAAAAGATTGATTTATCAAGTATGGAAAAAGAATCCGATCGTTTAGCAGACGAAGGAAAAACACCGATGTATCTCTCTGTTGATGGAGAACTAGCTGGAATTATCGCAGTAGCTGACACACTCAAGGAAAATAGTATGAAGGCTGTTAAAGAACTTAGAAGACGCGGTGTTGAAGTAATCATGATTACTGGAGATAACAAACGTACAGCCAAAGCGATTGCTAAGCAAGTGGGTATAGACAGTGTATTAAGTGAAGTATTACCTGAAGATAAAGCAGAGGAAGTCAAAAAACTACAAGAGGCAGGCAAGAAGGTAGCGATGGTTGGAGACGGCATTAACGATGCACCCGCATTAGCTCAAGCAGATATCGGTATTGCAGTTGGATCAGGTACAGACGTGGCGATTGAATCGGCTGATATTGTCCTTATGCGTAATGATTTAACCGCTGTATTGACTGCGATTGATTTAAGTCATGCAACGCTACGAAACATTAAACAAAACTTGTTCTGGGCTTTTGCTTACAACCTTGTAGGTATTCCAGTTGCGATGGGTCTCTTGCATATTTTTGGCGGACCATTGATGAATCCAATGTTTGCGGCAGTCGCCATGAGTTTCAGCTCCGTATCGGTCTTGCTCAATGCTTTACGGTTAAGACGATTCAAACCAGCAGTTGTTTAGAAAACACGTAGCTTATTTGGGATTTAAACTTCTTCCTATTCTATATAATAGGAGAAGATAAAAAAAAAAAGGGGAATAAAATAATGAAAAAAGAAGTCTTATTAGATGGCGTAAAATGTGCAGGTTGTGCGAACACGGTACAAGAAAGATTTTCAGCTATTGAAGGGGTTGAATCTGTAGAGGTTGATTTAGCGACTAAAAAAGCAGTACTTGAAAGTCAAACAGAGATTGATACCGAAACGCTCAATGCTGCTTTAGCAGAAACTAACTATTCAGTATTAAGTGCATAAAGTACAAATACCATTTATTCATAGATAGTAGATAGAGATAAAGTATAGAACCCTTTTCATGAGAATTATATGCAGTGTTAGATGAGAAAGTTCTAAAACTTTAAAATCAGTCTCTAATATAATAAGGAGGAATTAAAAATGAGTAATAACAAAAAACATTCGTCACATAGTCATCATAATCACGGCGACATGGATCACAGCAAGATGGACCATAGTCAGATGGATCACAGCAAGATGGATCACAGCAAGATGGACCATAGTCAGATGGATCACAGCAAGNTAGTCAGATGGATCACAGCAAGATGGATCACAGCAAGATGGACCATAGTCAGATGGATCACAGCAAGATGGATCACAGCAAGATGAATCACAGCAAGATGAATCACAGTGAAATGGATCATGGCGCAATGGGAGGGCATGCCCACCACCATCACGGTAGCTTTAAGGAGATTTTCTTGAAGTCACTCCCATTAGGAATTGCAATCTTACTCATTACTCCTATGATGGATATTCAGTTGCCTTTCCAAATTATTTTTCCTTATGCAGACGTTGTAGCAGCTGTATTGGCAACAATTCTATACATTTATGGCGGAAAACCATTCTACATGGGTGCGAAAGATGAGTTTAATTCAAAAGCTCCAGGCATGATGTCCTTGATTACTTTGGGAATAACGGTTTCTTATGCCTATAGTGTTTACGCAGTGGCCGCTCGATATGTGACCGGAGAACATGTCATGGACTTCTTCTTTGAGTTTACAACGTTAATTTTAATCATGTTATTAGGACACTGGATTGAAATGAAGGCATTGGGTGAAGCAGGGGACGCGCAAAAAGCATTGGCTGAGTTGGTGCCGAAAGATGCTCATGTTGTTTTAGAAGACGATTCGATTGAGACTCGTCCTGTGTCTGAACTTCAGATTGGAGATGTTATCCGTGTTCAAGCAGGAGAAAATGTTCCAGCTGATGGTATCATTATTCGCGGAGAATCACGTGTAAACGAAGCGCTTGTGACTGGGGAATCGAAACCAATTGAAAAAAATCCCGGAGATGAGGTCATCGGTGGATCAACCAATGGTGGCGGAGTCCTCTATGTGGAAATAAAGCAGACGGGCGATAAGTCCTTCATTTCTCAGGTTCAGGCATTAATCAGTCAAGCTCAAGGCCAATCTTCTCGAGCAGAAAATCTTGCACAAAAAGTTGCAGGATGGCTCTTTTATATTGCGGTTATTGTAGCGCTTATTGCCCTTGTCATATGGATGGTTATAGCTGATGTACCAACGGCAGTTATTTTTACAGTCACCACATTAGTTATTGCTTGTCCGCATGCCCTGGGTCTGGCTATTCCATTGGTGACTGCTCGTAGTACCAGCTTAGGGGCCAGTCGGGGATTATTAGTGAAAGACCGGGACGCTTTGGAGTTGACTACAAAAGCAGATGTTATAGTTTTAGATAAAACTGGAACTTTAACAACTGGTGAGTTTAAAGTATTAGATGTTGAACTCTTTAATGATAAATATACGAAAGATGAAATCGTTGCCTTATTGTCAGGTATCGAAGGTGGATCTAGTCACCCTATCGCTCAGTCAATTATTAGTTACGCAGAACAGCAAGGGATACGTCCAGTAAGTTTTGATTCGATTGATGTTATTTCTGGCGCTGGTGTAGAAGGTCAAGCTAACGGACATCGTTATCAATTAATCAGTCAAAAATCATATGGACGTAATCTGGATATGGATATTCCAAAAGGAGCAACCCTCAGTGTCTTAGTAGAAAACGACCAAGCAATCGGTGCTGTAGCTTTAGGGGATGAATTAAAACCGACAAGTAAAGACTTAATACAAGCCCTTAAAAAGAACAAGATTCAGCCGATTATGGCAACGGGTGACAATGAAAAAGCGGCTCAAGGAGCTGCAGAAATTTTAGGTATTGATTATCTAGCTAATCAATCTCCTCAAGACAAATATGAATTAATTGAAAAACTTAAAGCAGAAGGAAAGAAAGTTATCATGGTCGGTGACGGGGTCAACGATGCACCTTCTCTTGCATTAGCAGACGTTGGTATAGCTGTTGGTGCCGGAACTCAAGTAGCATTGGATTCAGCCGATGTCATCTTGACACAGTCAGACCCTGGCGACATTGAATCCTTTATCGAGTTGGCTCAGAAGACCACACGTAAGATGAAAGAAAATCTTGTTTGGGGAGCAGGGTATAACTTTATCGCGATCCCAATAGCTGCAGGAATACTAGCACCAATTGGCATAACATTAACTCCAGCAGTCGGTGCCGTCTTGATGTCACTTTCGACTGTAATTGTTGCCATCAATGCTATGACATTGAAATTAGAGCCGAAATAAAACGAAGCAGGAACGAAAAAAGCACTGGCTGGTTTGACCCCCTTCCAGAATCGGGTCAGACCAGCCAGTATGCTGTATAAGGAAAATTATATTGGTGTCTTTTAACGCCTAAATTATTTGTGATTTAATGATATAAAATCCTGATTATTCTAAAAAAGGGACAGTGATAGAAAAATGGCTATATCTATTAAAGTGGATGAGGCAGTACAGGAATGGATGAAGAAGAAAGGTCGTACGATAATAACTGTTTCACTTAGAGCAACTCGCACTTGTTGCGTGGGTGCAGTAGATGTGGATATTTCATATAAAAACCCTCAAAATAACAACTACATGTTGATTCAACACAACGGCCTTTTTATTTATCTTGATAAAAGATTACCTTTGAGGAAGAACGAGCTACATTTATCTATGATGGGAAAATCTATTTTTTCCTCTATACATATAGAGGGCTTAATGGTTCAGTGATACTTTACTGATATCCAGCGATGCAAAAATAATATGTAGAGGCTATTCCATCTAAGTGAATCCACGACTTTTAAATCACTAACAAATACGCTTGGAAAATAAGTAATAAGTTTTCAAAATTTGAAATTTTGATGATACGACTGAGTACATCTTGTTTCTTCTTAATGTTGGTTTTGACACTACAATTATAGAGTGATTTCTAGGTGTAATCTTTTTGTTTAATCAACTTAATAGCACAATTAATTCTTTTGATAAAAATACTTGTAATAAATTCGTACGCAGAGAAACCAGTGTAAAAGACTCCTTGATATTAAAATGGACCCTGTGTCAAGGA
>NZ_RKMG01000046.1 GCF_003797145.1 Aerococcus agrisoli
ACTTAATTTGACAATTTAAGATGGAATGAAACGCCATTCAATAGAGATTTTCAGGGGATTATGGAACCAGTCGCCATTCAATACGAATTGCCAATTTTGTATCGAATGAACTTTCATTCGAGAGGATTTTACGATTTTGTATGGAATGAGATGCGATTCAAGACAAATTCCTATTTCTGTATGGAATGGCGCGCCATTCCATAATCAACTTTCCTAGGCCGCAAATTCCCACAAAAATATTATGATATAAGAAATGAGGACTGAAAGTGTAGTTCCTATGCCGTGAAGAAGGATGAAATCGAGACCTTGGCTCGATTTCAAGCCGATAGACCTTGGCTATCGGCGGTCCCACGGCTATAAGGAACGTACACTGTAAGGACGAAAATCGAAGATTTTATCCAATTATTAACAGAACATTTTCCCGCCAACAAGATGGCTTATGATTTCGGGTCAAGTATCAGATATGTTATAATATATATAACAATTAAAGGGAGTGATTTTCATGGAAGAATCAACTAAAAAAGGTCTTATCGCATTAGGTGCGATTGCAGCTATCGCTGGTATTGCGGCAATTGCTTTATACCAAGAAGACAAAAATGCGGCAGTAAGTAGCCTAATTGATGATGCAAACCGTCAATTACGTCATACTCGTCGTGAATTAGCACGTAAAGCTGACGAAGTATCATTTTTACCAGATCGCTCTTTCGCTGATAAAGCCAAAGATTACGCAGCTGAAGCTGTAGATTTTGCAGCTGGCCAAGTAAAACGTCACGTAAAATAAGCATCAATAGGAATCCCTCAACTCGGCTGTAGTCGAGTTGGGGGATTTTTTGCTAAGGTATAAAATATTTAACAAAAACACGTAATTTCTTCATGAATTCAAGGCATAATGTGACAAATGAAAGAACGCCAATTTTTACAGGCGACATTTAATATGTTGAACCTTAACTTCATACCCAAAAAGAAATGGTGATTTATATGAAAAAAATCGTAGCACAAAGCTTATTCGCCTCAGTCGTGGGATTATCCATCGCCGGCGACATCTACTACACTTTAGTCAAACCAAATATCGATAACACCGAAGCCTCACTCGAAACCAATACTGCCAGTGCAGCAACCTCGACCACATCTTCAAGCACAACTGAAACCGAAGATACCACTGAAACATCTGCCACAGCTACTGACATTTCAAACGCGGAAACAACAGACGCGACAACCACTGAATCTTCAAGCGAAACCACAAGTTCTGGCTACACAGACGGTACTTACACCAGCGAAACCGTAGCCACACCACACGGTCAAATGCAGTTGCAGGTAACCATAAGCGGTGGTCAAATCTCAGATATCACAACCCTTATCTATCCGGATGGCGAACATGAATCCGAATCGATTAACAGTCAAGCCTTGCCGACCTATATCGACGAAGCCCTTGCAGCCCAAAGCGCCGACATCCAACAAATCTCCGGCGCAACCGAAACCTACGACGGCTTCACCGAATCTCTACAAGATGCCTTAAACCAAGCTTTAGCATAAGCTTTTGTGAAAAGGACAGGCAGATATCAATCTGACTAGTCCTTCCACTTGGCAAGCCTAGCCTAAGGTTATGCCGCCACACCCTCATCAAGAAAGAGTGATCCCCAATGAACAAGCAGGCTATTCATCCCTATCATTATGAAACTACAGTACTCAATCATATGAATATGCCCTTTACTGTTCAATTTGTGGTCAAGGCAGCAATGGACCCAGGTATGCAGCGTATTTTTGACGATGCGCTCCACAAAATTGATCAAGAATTGGCCCTGATTGACCAACGATTCTCGCCTTTTAAGGCAGATTCCTGGGTCAGTCTTTATCCCAAGTTTGATGGGCAAGTGCCGGATTTCTTTTTCCATCCGGATTATGTCGAAGTGCTCACTTTAACCATGTGGGCCAAAAAAGTCACCAAAGGGGTATTCGATGCCTTTAAGACAGGCGTTTACAATCCAACGGGTCTTGTGAAGGGTTGGGCGATTGAACGCGTATTTACACGTTATTTGAAGCCATTGGTGGATGACCATCTTGTAGTTGCCGTTGCCTTAAATGGTGGCGGGGATATGATGGTTGCCAGCCAAGCAACGGATGATTTTATCTGGCATGTAGGGATTGAAAATCCTGACAATTTACAGGAAATCATTGCGGTTCATGATTTAAAAAATGGGGCCATCGCAACATCCGGACGCAGTAAACGTGGCGACCATATTTGGCTAGATGGGGCCGGCCAACACCGCTACCAACAAGTCACTGTCTATGGCGATTCCCTTGTTGAAGCCGATATGTGGGCTACAACAGGCATCGCAGCCGATGTGACAGCGTGGGACGATTTTGTGGCAGCACACCATTTAAGTGGCCTTGTCATCGCTGAAGAGGGGCAAATAGATATTATGCAAGCAGGAGCGTGGGAAGTATGACGAAAAAATTTCAGATGTATAAAAATATGATTTGGGCGGTGATTTTATTTACCTTGCCTTTGCCGCTGATTGCTACCGTAACCAACGGCATTAGCCCCTTATATCAAGGGATGTTGCTCTATATCGACCTAGGGATTTACGCCTATGTGTGGATGCTGGCCGTGATTTTTCTGTCCACTAGACCTAAATGGATTGAGCGAACGATTGGTTTGCCGGATATGTATCTGATTCATGGACTCACTGCCACGATGGCGCTTGTCCTTTTAGACTTACATTCAACCCTCTTACATTCAGACGGTATCGCCAAATTAGCCGGTAAGGTATCATTTTTGATGTTTAACGGTTTAGTGGCTTACGCCTTGATCTTCTTGGCTGGCTGGTTAACGAGTCGTGTGCCTTTCTTAAAATGGATCAAGAAACGCTTGGCACCCATTTTCACGCATGAAGTGACTATCTGGATACACCGGATTCTGATCATCGCAACCGCCTTGATTTTTGTCCATGTCATAGCCATCGACTACATCAGCTCTATCAGCAATTTCATGTTCCTCTTTATTCTATACACCATCATCGCCTTTGCCGGTTATGCGTGGTATTTGATTGAGAAAAATGCCAACTGGCGCCTCGGTACGGTTGCCCAAGTAGACAAAATCGACGGCAATATCGTCGCTTTGGACATCGCCTTATCGAGGGAAAATGCCAAACAAATCGCAGGTGGCGACTTTGTGTTTATCTCTTTTCCCGAACACGAAGGCCTTGGCGCACCGCATCCCTTCTCGATTTTGAATCATCCGCACGCTGCTGGACATATTGTCCTTGGTATTGATGGGGTAGGTGACTTTACCCAGGGCTTGAATACGGTGGAAGCAGGTGAAAAGGTACGGGTTTCGGTAGGCTATGGGCTTCTCAACAAGTTGGTGAAGGAATCAGAACCCGACCGCCAATTAGTCTTAATCGGTGGTGGGATTGGGATTGTGCCACTACTTTCGCTAGCAGAAGCTTATCCAAGTAAGCCTATTACCATGTTGTATACGGTCAAACAGGATAAGGAGCTCTTGTATCAAGAGAATTTCCAGGATTTGATGCATCGACCAAATTTCCGTCTATATCAACAGAAATCACGCTTTTCGGATGACCAATTAGACGATTATTTGCCGCTTGATGATCAAACGGATTACATTTTAGCGGGGCCAATGCCCATGATTAAGACTTATCAAAAACGATTGAAAGCTGCAGGCGTTGCCAACGAATCCGTATTTTACGAGCGGTTTGAGTGGTAATACAAGATGAAAGGGTTGGCGCACGCCAACCCTTATTTTGTGATAGATACATACAATTTGTGTTGCTGGGGTGAAGACGATGTGGGCTTAGTGAAGGGGAAATGCGCACTTGACTTAATTGGGGAAAAATATACAAATTTTGTTTATTGTTTGTGCGATTAGGCACGAAAGGTGTTTTCTTACGTCGGATAAGGGAAAGGCTGTCATTTTCACACTTGACAAGCCTTGCCGTTGTGATAATATGAAAAAATGTTCACATATATGAGGAAAGTTTTCAGCATAAGTCTTTCAATTATAAGTGATATGCATTACACTTAATTTAGTGTACATGTACAAAATAGATTATAGGAGAGTGACCATTATGACAAAATCACAAGGTTTTATCAAAAATTTCATGTGGGCAATTATTTTATTCGCCTTGCCACTGCCATTAACATTCGCTGTTTCAAATGGTATTGATCCATACTACCAAGCTTCAATGGTATCCATTAACTTCGGTATCTACGCTTACGTTTGGATGTTAGCTGCAATTTTCTTAGCTTCTCGTCCACAATGGATTGAAAACACTATTGGTTTACCAAGCAAATTTATGACAAATGGTTTAGCTGCGACTATGGTATTAGTAATCGTTGAATTACATGCTACTAGCTTACAAGCTTTAGGTTTAGCTGCTGCTTCAGGTCAAGCTGCATTCATGATGGTGAATGGTTTAGCTGCTTACGCTATTATCTTTGCCGCTGCATGGTTAGTAAAACGCGTTCCTGCTTTACAATTTGTGAAAAAAGCATTCGCGCCATTCCAATCTGCTAAAGCTGCAAACTGGATTAACGGTGCCTTAGCTGCAACTGTTGCTGTAACTTTCGTTCACGTTGCTTCAATTAGCTACATCAATGCAATTCCTGCATTTATGTTCTTCTTTGTTGCTTACACATTAGTTGGTTTTGCACCAGCTGCTCGTTCAATCGTTGCACGCATTGCAGATTCTCGCAAAGCAAAAGCTACTAAATAATTAGACTTTTTAGTATAAGAAAGACCCTGGTTTTCAGATGTACGTCTGAAGAATCAGGGTCTTTTTTTGGTTCTATAATAAATAGTGTTGGTGAGATTTCATGTTGAATCTCATTGACACTATTTTTGTGTACGCAAAAAGGACATGATATCCTTAATGCATGTAAACTACGACGAATACAGAAAGAAGGAAAGATCATGTCCCATACATCTATTATAAAACAACTCTGCGGTATTTTCGACAATAATATCGATATTACAATACCAAAATCTATGCATCTGTTGCCACTTGAAAAGTATCATGAAATAAATCATTTCGTTTTACATGGGGTTCTTACATACAAGCCTAAGGCTTGTATGCACTGTGGTGTAAAGAATACTGGTAATCAAGATATCATCAAACATGGCTTTAAACCAGCTATCATTAGATTACCGAACACAGCCACTAATCCTGTTTTACTTAAATTACAGAAGCAACGCTTTTATTGTAAACACTGTGCACAAACTTTTATCGCTGAAACACCATTAGTTGAAAAATTTTGCTGTATTTCTAAAACCATTAAAAGTCAAATTAGCTCCGAATTGGTTGAAACGCAATCTATGCGGTTAATCGCTAAACGTTATCATGTCTCTTCTCCAACAGTGGCCAGAACTTTAATGAAAGCAAGTATGGGACTATCACCTAAGGGAAATTATCTCCCGAATCACCTCGGTGTAGATGAGTTTAAATCGACTAATCGTGTAGCCAATGCAATGAGTGCTGTCCTTGTGGACACGCATAATAGAAGGCTAATTGATATTGTCGTTGATAGAAAACAAGCGTCGCTCATCGATTACTTTTCTTCTTTTACCTGGACTGCCCGAAACAGCGTGAAGACAGTTTCGATTGATTTATATACACCTTATCTAGAGGTCATTCGCACATGTTTCCCTAATGCGAAGATTGTCATTGATCGATTCCATATAGTAAAGCTGTTGAATGAAACAATCAATTCTATTCGTATTAAAGTGATGAATGCTATCAAAACAAGCCGTCCATCGGACTACAAAAAACTCAAAAAACAATGGAAATTGTTGTTAAAGAATGCTGAAGATTTAAATTTCACGGATACACATTATGTTCGTCAATTTGGTGAAGCAATATCAGAACAACGTATTGTTGATTATCTTTTGAGTATCTCACACGAACTTTTAGTTACTTATACCCTGATGAATGAATTAAAATATGCCATTTCAACTCATGATATCAATATTTTCAATGAAATCTTACATGGGACTAAGAACCACACTTTGCCAAGTCGTACGAGAAGAACTATCAAAACATTAGTCAAATTCTTGCCTTATATACATAACGCCTTAAAATATACTGTATCAAATGGTCCTACCGAAGGTATTAACAATAAAATTAAATTAATTAAACGAACAGGTTTTGGATATTCGAACTTCCATCATTTACGTGCAAGAATTTTAGTCCAATTCAAATTAAATTACAAACCATCCAATCCTAAACCATATACATTTGAGGGGATAGCAAGTTAACCCAGGGATAGTGGTATATTTTTGAATAAAGAGAATAAAGAGGACTGAAAGTATACGTCCTTAGCCGTGAACAAGCATGAAATCGAGACTAAGGCTCGATTTCAAAGCAGAGAGACCTTGGCTCTCATTGGTGCCACGGCTTTTAAGGAACGTACACTGAAGGATAAAACACCATTTGCTAGAAATGTTATCTCATTGGTCACTTCCCTTGCCTAAAGGCAAGTAAAAAGCCAAACACATCACAGCGTGCATGGCTTTAACTTTATTGATTTCTTAATTATTATTAAAAACTAAAAAACGTATTCGTGTGCTTTGAAATTATTTACCAACACTATTTGTAAAAGAACCCTTTTTTTGCGCCTTCGGCTTGTCTTGTATAGTCCTTTTTTGCGTCGCTTAGTTTTTGTTGAATGTTAGTGTGTAAGCGTGTTGGGCTGTGGCACCGGCTGCGAGTTTGGATACGGCGAATTTTTCGGTGAAGTCACCGGATGCATGGATGTCGTCGGCTGGTGCTGTCCATGGTTCAAGACAGACAAATGGTGCGTCGGCTGGGTAAGTAGACCAAATACCAACGTATGGCATGTCTTTTGTTTGCATGGTAACTGTGACATTGGCTTTGTTGTCGTTTAGGATGACTTTGGTTTGATCATCGACTTTGTAGACATGGGCGTCATTTTTGAAGTCTTCGCGTGTGATGACGTGGTCTGAAACCTCAACGCTGTGGACTTGGTCTAAGTCGATAAAACCATCTACGGTTAACGGATATAAGTCGTATTGACCAGCTGGTTCAACTTGGTAGTCGACTTGGTCGAAGGCTTGGTTTTGATCCAAGCTTACGTTGAAGGCAGGGTGACCACCAACGGTATAGTACATTTCTTGGTCAGTCGCTTTGTTATGTACTTCATAAGTTACCGTCACCGCATGGTCTGCCAAAGTATATTCGATGAAGAAGTCAAAGTCGAAAGGATAGTTGGCTTTCGTAGCTTCGCTTGCGGATAATTGGTAGCGGGCGTGGCTATCATCAGCTGAAACTAGGTCGAAAACCATATCACGAGCAAAGCCGTGGCGACTAAGTTCATAGTGTGTCCCTTGGTAAGTGTATGTGTTATCTACTAAGCGTGACACGATTGGAAATAGGACTGGGGCATGACGATTCCAAAATGTAGGGTCTGCTTGCCAAAGAAATTCATGTCCGCTGGCTTGGTCTTTGATTGAGGTTAGTTCGGCACTGTCTGCTTTAATGCTTACGGCTAAGTATTGGTTTGATAGTGTTACCATGGGAAATGCTCCTTTTCTAGCGCGTGTAAGTGTGCGTTTTTCTCTAGTATACCGCCTTATTAATAACACGGCTATTATTAAAAACGCGTGCATGTATAGCGACATATACAAAAACTGGAAAATGCAAGTATATATAAATTAAACGTAAATTTCAAGTTTAAGT